>JBKGZW010000277.1:0-2928 GCA_046543225.1 Acidimicrobiales bacterium | reverse complement strand
GGTCCCCGTTGGCGGCGGCCTCGATCACGTCGAGGATCGCCACCTGCTCGGTCACCACGTCCCAGGTCGCCATCGCCCCGATGTGCTCGCCGTGACGGTCGAAGATGGCGGTGACCAGCAGGTCGAGCGTCTCGGGCCCGAGCGAGAAGGTCGCCCGGTGCGGCAGGTTGGACGGATCTCCCAGCAACCGACGCTGGTGCTCGGGATGCTTGTGGAAGATGTCGATGGCGTTCCCCTGGGCTTCGCTCGCCTTGACCGGTAGGTGCTCCTCGATCCCGGTGAGGGTTCGGAGCGAGGCGGGGTTCATGTACTCGAGGATCAGGTCACGGTCGGTGAACATCATGTTGATGGGGGCGTTCTCGACCATCGACGCCAGTCTGTCGGCCGCGCGCTCCTGAGCCAGCCGTTCGGTGGCGTCCTCGAGCTCGAGTTGGATGCCGATGGGCGATCCGTCAGGACTGGTCGCCCGATGGGCGGAGATGGCGATCTGCGTGCCCGCTGGGCCGTCCACGACCCGGTGGTGGGCGGTCGTGGCGTCGAGCAGTCCCTCGAAGAGCGCGACCTCGGACACGGCTTGGCCGACCGCGAGCGGCTGGGTGAGGAGGTTCAAGAGTCGGGTCGCCTCGGTGGAGAGCCACACCACCCGGCCGTCGGGCTCGGCGATGATCAGCCCCCGTGGCCCTGCCCCCAGCACCTCGAGGACGACGGAGGCGTCGCGCGAGGCGGCAGTGCCGGACCTGCCCGAGCCCTTCGCCTGGCTCGCGCCGGACTTGGAGGTGCGTGTCGTGCTGGTGGTGCGGGTGGCGGTGTCGGTCATGTCGGCTCCTGGGGGTGTGTTGGCCGGGCGCAGCCGGGTGGTGGATCAGCGGATGGTGTCGACCACGCGTGCGAGGTCGAGGATCAGCAGCAGCCCGTCGGGCTGTTGGTGCACGCCCGCGAGGAAGGACGTGAGGTGGGGGTCGACCGTGTCGGGCACACGTTCGATGTCGCCGGCGTCGAAGGCGATCACGTCGTCGATCTCGTCGACCAGGAGGCTCACCGGCTCCGAGCCGACCGTGACGACGAGGTTCATGAGCGGGGGTCGACTCGAGTCCGGCTCGGCCGACATCGGTAGGTGGAGGCGGGTTCTGAGGTCGAGCGCGACGACGACCTCGCCCCTGAGGTTCATGAGCCCCGAGATCTCGGCTGGGGCATGGGGCACGACGGTCAGTGGTTGTCCCTGGAGCGCCTCGCGCACGTCGCCGGCGTCGATACCGAACCGCAGCCCGGCGAGCCTGAACGTCGCGACGAGCAGGGTTCGTGGATCACCGAGGGGGTCGTGGGAGGTTGGATCGACCGCGGTCGGTTCGTCGGTGATGGTCATCGGTGTCTGTCCGTTCCACTGGTGGTGAAGCGGGGGACACTCGGTGCGTCGGCGCCGGAGATGAGCGTTGGAGCTGAGATTCCGCCGGAGTGTTCAGTCGCCCTGGGGGTCGGTGGTCTTTCGGTGCTCGCGGATCAGCTCGAGCAGCTCGGCTTGGGACTCCACCCCGAGCTTGCGGAACACGTTGGAGAGATGGTTCCGCACGGTGCTCTGGTTGACATAGAGGCGCTTGGCGATGGTGGGCACGCGGTACCCGTCGGCGATGAGGCTGTACACCTCGCGTTCGCGAGGTGACAGGCGCTCGAGCCCTTGCAGGGGAGTCTCCCTCGTGGCTGTCGTGTCGTCCTCGCCGAGCAGCCAGCTTGCGCGTTGGGTCTCCTCGGTGATCGCCTGGAGCCGCTGCTGGAGGTAGTCGAGCCGTGCCCGAAGGACCCTCGTTCCTCCGGTGTCCTCTCCGAGGAGGACCTCGGTCGTGTCGGCGGTCAGCGGCAGCAGCAGCACCAGGGTGAGCGCTGCCGGCGGGGAGTCGTCGGGCGAGTAGCCGACGACGTGCGCGTGATAGACGGCGACGCTGGTGCGGAGCAGGAGATCGGTCGTCTCGAGTGCCGAGCGTGCCAGCTCCAGGGCGCGAACGAAGGCTGCTCCCTCCGGCTGGGGCCATTGGAGCTCGGTCTCGTGGTGTCCGATCGCCTGGAACGGGTCCTCGAACAGTTCGGCCACCAGGTCGCCGATGTGCACCAGTTGCCCGACCGGGTCGAACACCAGCATCCTCGCCGCGTTGATGTGACCGACGACTGCTTCCAGATCGTGTCCCATCGTGCTCAGCGCGTTGGTGTGAGGGGTTCGTTGAGCAACGGGCTCGGGACACTCGTCGATGTAGCAGAGGAGATGGCCGCTGATGCCGCGGGGATCCGAGACGGGTATCCAGGTGAAGTCGAGGCAGACCTGCTCGCCGCTGGCGAGGTCGAGCGTCTTGGTGGCGCGCCACAGCGGTGTGCGGGCGGCGAGTCGCCGTTCGAACGCTGGTTGGGAGTGCCTCCACTCGTCGGCGGTGCAGATGTCGGCGATGGGGTAGCCGTCGGCCAGCTCCACGCCGTGGCGCGCGAACAGCGCCCAGGCCGCGTCGTTGGCGGTGCAGAGAGCGAAGCTCGGAAGACAGATCGACGCCATGGGCCGGTCTGTGGTCTGGTGCACGATCGATCGCAACTCGTCGTCGCTCGCGGCGGGCTCGAGGGATCGGCGCATCTCCATCATCGGTGGCTGGTCCTGGTTCTCGGGGGCGTCTTCATGATCGACAGTACGTGCGTTGATATCAGATGCAGCCTGGAGATCGGATGGTCGGGTGTGGACGAAACGTCCAAATGCGAGCGTCGCCTCGGCAGCGATGGATCGGCCCACCTTGTGACTGTTGACACATTCGAGGCTATGTCGCGGATGATGTGACGATCGACACATGCCATGGTCGGATGCGCTAAGGTGCCGCCCGCTATGGGGAACAGCGGGGGGAACACGATCCTGGACGTCCAGGATCTGGTGGTGCGGTTCGGTGGTGTCGTCGCGCTCGA
>JBKGZW010000276.1:0-2938 GCA_046543225.1 Acidimicrobiales bacterium | reverse complement strand
GGCCACGACCTGGCCATCGAGGGCCACCATGGCCGACGCCCAGTCACCCTGAGGATCAGCGTGGCAGAGCGAGCCGACGAGGGTGCCCCGGGTGCGCACGATGGGGTCGGCCACCAACGGCGCCACCGCGGCCAGGACCGGCTGCGCGTCGGCCAACGTCGTCGACTGCTCGAGGTCGACGTGGCGGCACAGCGCGCCGATGTGGATCGACCCGTCGGGGTCGACCCGGTGGTAGTCGAGGCCGGGAATGTGGTTGATGTCGATGAGCAGTTCGGGTGAGGCGAACCGCAGCTTCATCATCGGGATGAGACTCTGGCCACCCGCCAGGACCTTGGCCTCGCCGCCACCCCTGTGCAACAGGTCGATCGCCGCCTCGATGGTGGTGGGTGCTTCGTACTGGAATCGTGACGGGTACAAGGCGCTCCTCTTCGTGGTCGGCGCCGGTCAGGCGCCGGAGCCGTGCGGGTCGGGGATCGCCACGGGCAGCGACTCGTCGTCGGGATCGGGCCGGCGCTGCTGGTGCGGTGGCCATGGCCCCTGCACGGGTTGACCCGCCACCTTGAAGTGGTCGATCAGCTGGGGCCAGGCCCACACGGTGGGGCTCTTGCCCGTCTTCGGGGTCTGTTCGATCAGCTCGTACAGCCGCGGGTTCCCGCGGCTGTGGCCATCGGATTCGATCGGCACGTGAGCACCTCCGGCTCTCTCCCCAGTGACGACCCGTCCCCCCGAATGAGCCGTCGATGTGCTTCAAGGTAGCACTGGTTCGGTCCATGCGCTCGGGGTGTGGAGGTGAGCGCTCGGGCCGACGACATCCCAACGGTGGGATCAGGCGGTGGGAACCTCGTCGAACCGGTGGCCGACCTCGATGCCGTCCTCCCACCAGGCGTGGCGACAGCGTCCGGCCTCCTTGGCGGCATAGAGCGCCTCGTCGGCGACCGCCACCAGCGCGGCAGCGTCGAGCCCCTCGCCGGTCGTGGCGATGCCGGCGCTGACCGCGAGGGTGTAGGGCTCGGACCCGCTGTGAACGGCGAGACGGGCTGCCACCCGCTCGATGAAGCGACGAGCGACATCGAGGTCCGCGTTCGGCAACGCCACCGCGAACTCCTCACCACCGAGGCGGGCGACGAGGTCGTGCTCGCGGGACTCGCCCATGAGGATCTCGGCAAGGGCCTGCAGCGCCCGATCGCCGACGAGGTGCCCATGCTCGTCGTTGAGTGCCTTGAAGTGGTCGATGTCGATGACCACCAGGCCGAGCGGTTGGCGCCGACCACCCGAGGCCGCCACGGCCGCCTCGAGTCGGGGGTCGAACGAACGCCGGTTGAGCAGTCCGGTGAGCGGATCGGTCGCCGCAGCACGAGCGAGCTCGCCACGCAGCTGGGTCTCCTGAAGCGTCAGCCAGTGCACGAGCGCGGTGACCAGTCCCATCGTCGAGGTGATGCACACGAACACGTCGAGCTTGAGATCGATCGCCGGGTTGTGGACGAGCGCCGCGGTGAGGGTCACCACCGCCAGCCAGTACACCGCCAGCACGACCCTCGTGGTCGAGAAGTAGGCGACGAACACCGCCGGCCAGAGGTAGAAGACCGGGGCCATCCCCAACGGATCGGAGAGGGCGATGAGGAGACTGAGCAACAGCACGCTCCAGATCGCCACTGCATCGAAGAAGCGACGACCACGCGCGGGGGCGAGCATCACGAACGCGCCAGCGACGAGGAACACGATGGCGATGATCCCCTGCGCCATCCTCGACTCGGGAGTGTCCTGCACCGTCCAGACCGCGGAGGCGCACACCAAGCCTCCGAGGATCAGCATCGCGACCGTGACCCGCCGCATCAAGGCGACCGGATCGCGATCACGCAGTTCTGCCAGCGATGACAGCGGGCTGGGGCTCACATCTCCCAGATCGGCCCGTCGACCGCTTCGATGAGCCGTCAGGCCTGCCGGAGCGCGCGACGTGATGGGGATCAGGCAGGTCAGGCGGTCCGGGCCAGCGAACCGTTGAGATGGCGCGCTCCACGATGGATCCGGTGCACCGCCGCGACCGGGCTCAGGAACATCAGCGGGCAGGCTCCCGGCACCACGGCGACGCCGTTGCTCCGGCACAGCTCGACCGCCTCGGGACTGGTCGAGCCAGCACCGCCCACGCCCTTGAACAGCCACACCCGTGGGATCCCGAGCTCGATCGCCTCACGCACCACCGGCACCGCCCGATCGCGGTGAACCATGACGACCACGCCGTCGATCGGACCGGGCACCGCAGCCAGATCCGGATAGGTCCGATCGCCAGCGACCTCGTCGGCGCTCGAGCTCACCGCCGTCGCCTCGTACCCCCGGTCGCGCAGCTCCCGGTAGATGGTGCGGCCGAAGTTGGACGACTCGTCGGTGGCGCCCACCACCACGAGTCGCCGCTGAGCGAGGAAGTCCTCGACGACATCCGGGGCGACCGCGCCTTCCCCCGCCGATGACCGGGCAGGTCGCAGCACCAGCGCGACGAGGATGGCGAGCAGCGCCAGCTGAGGCACCCGCAGCCCCAGTCCCCACGCCTCGAAGGACGGGGTGCGGTCGCCGCCGACGGCGAAGTACATGGCGATGATCATCACCTGCAGCACCGCGCCGACCACCCACACCGGCTTGCGGTCCACGGTGAGCAGCAGCACCGCACCCACCAGGAAGATCGCGGCCGCTCCGAAGCCGAACACCGCGATGTCGCCGCCCGCCTCACTCTCCTCCGCGACCGTGACGACCTCGAGTCCGATCAAGGCGTACACGCCGGCGACGCCAGCACAGATGAGCGCCCCCAGCCAGCGCAACGAGAGCCTCGACATGGCCACCTCCGGGTCCGTGGACCCGCGGCCGACGTCGGGGGGGCGAGAGCCTGACGGGTCCTTCTCGCCCAGCATCTGCCCGAGGGGACGCTCCTGGGTAGGGCCGTTGGTCA
>JBKGZW010000275.1:0-2943 GCA_046543225.1 Acidimicrobiales bacterium | reverse complement strand
GAGATGGTGCCCGAGCTGGCGGCGGCAGGGATCGTGTTCTCCGAGTACCACGACCTCGACGAGGACGACCGCAAGTTCCTCGACGAGGAGTTCGAGCACCGCATCTTTCCGGTGCTCACCCCGCTCGCGGTCGATCCTGGCCACCCGTTCCCCTACATCTCGGACCTGTCGCTCAACCTGGCGGTGGTGGTGCGCAACCCCGACACCGACGAGGTGCGCTTCGCCCGGGTCAAGGTGCCGAGCCTGTTGCCGCGGTTCGTGGTCCTCCCCGACGGCGAGCGGTTCGTGCCCCTCGAACAGGTCATCGCCACCCACCTGGGCCAGCTGTTCCCCGGCATGGTGGTCGACGAGCACGTCCCGTTCCGGGTGACCCGCAACGCCGACCTGACCCTCGACGAGGACGAGGCCGAGGACCTGCTCTCCGCGGTCGAGGTCGAGCTGCGCCGGCGTCGCTTCGGCGCCGCGGTCCGCCTCGAGGTCGACCTCACCATGTCCGAGTCCATCCGCAGCCTGCTGGTGCGCGAGCTCGAGCTCACCGACGACGACGTGTACCCCCACGCCGGACCCCTGGGGCTCGGGGGCCTGTGGTCGCTGCACGAGCTTCCCCGGCCCGATCTCAAAGACCCCGTCTGGGCGCCGGTGATCGAACCGCGCCTGACCGACACCGACGACGAGCCGCTCGACATCTTCGCCGAGCTCGGCAAGGGCCCCATCCTCGTCCACCACCCCTACTCGTCGTTCGCGGCCTCGGTCGAAGAGTTCGTGCGCCAAGCGGCGGTCGATCCGAAGGTCCTGGCGATCAAGCTGACCTTGTACCGGACCTCGGGCGACAGCCCGATCATCGGGTCGCTCATCGGCGCGGCCGAGCGAGGCAAGCAGGTGGCGGTGCTCATCGAGCTCAAGGCCCGCTTCGACGAGCAAGCCAACATCGAGTGGGCCAGACGCCTCGAACAGGCGGGGGTGCACGTCGCCTACGGGTTCGCGGGCCTCAAGATCCACACCAAGACCGTGCTCGTGGTGCGCAACGAGTCCGACCGGATCCGTCGCTACTGCCACATCGGCACCGGCAACTACAACCCCAAGACCGCCCGGCTGTACGAGGACCTGGGGTTGCTGTCCGCCGACGACGACCTGGGAGCCGACCTCACCCAGCTGTTCAACTTCCTGACCGGCTATGCGCGCGAGGTCAGCTACCGCCGGCTGCTCGTTGCGCCCCACCGGTTGCGGGACCGGATCGTCGAGCTGATCCGTGGCGAGGTGGCGGCGGGTCCCGAGCGTGGTCGCATCCGCATGAAGATGAACAGCCTCGTCGACGCCACCATGATCGAGGAGCTCTACGCGGCGAGTCAGGCCGGCATCCCGGTCGATCTCATCATCCGCGGCATCTGTTGCCTCCGACCCGGCGTGCCAGGGCTGTCGGAGCACATCTCGGTGCGGTCGATCGTCGGGCGCTATCTGGAGCACTCCCGCATCTTCCACTTCGCCAACGGGGCGGGGCCGGGTCGGGACGCCTACTTCATCGGGTCGGCCGATCTCATGCCCCGCAACCTGGATCGCCGGGTCGAAGCCCTGGTCGGGATCGACGACTCCGACCTCCAGGATCGACTCGCCGAGGTGATCGACATCAACCTGGCCGACGACCAGCAGTCGTGGGTCCTGGGTCCCGACGGCGAGTGGTCCCGTACCAAGGGGCCCCTGGGCCGCAACGCCCACCTCGAGCTGCAGCAGCTGGCGCTCGAACGCTCGACCCGGCCCGTCCGACCGGGGTGAACCGCCCGTTGGTTCGGGCGGCGGGCACGGTCCCGTGGCGGATGGGTGCCGGTCCCGAGGTGGCGGTCGTGCACCGGCCGCACTACGACGATTGGACGGTCCCCAAGGGCAAGCTCGACCCCGGCGAGGGCTGGGCCGAGGCCGCGGTGCGCGAGACCGAGGAGGAGACCGGGTTGGTCGGCGAGCTCGGTCCCGAGCTGTGCGCCACCGCGTACGCGGTCACCGCCGGGCCGAAGCTGGTCCGGTACTGGCTGTTGCGGGTGACCGGCGGCCGGTTCTCGCCCAACGACGAGGTCGACGAGATCCGTTGGCTCCCGGTGGACCAGGCCCGTTCGTTGGTGGTGTATCCGACCGATCGGGCGGTGTTGGGCTCGGCTGCGGTCCAGCTCGAAGCACCGGCGCGATGAGCCACCCGCTGGCGACGAAGCCGATCGCCACGACGACCAGCAGGGGAGCGTAGGACCCGGTGCGGTCGACGGTGAGGCCCGCGAGGACCGGGGCCGACGCCGCGACCAGGCTGTTCGCCCCCTGTTGGGCACCCATGAGCGTGCCCAGGCGTCGGGCGGGGAAGACCTGGGCGGCCACGAGCGCCTGGAGCGGCAGGAGCGAGCCGTAGGCAATCCCGGTGACGACTGCGTACGCGGGAGCTGTTCCACCGGTGGCTCCGAGCAGCAGGAGCGTGCCGACCGTCATGGTGAGATAGGCGGCCAGCAGCGCACCCGGGGCACTGAGGCGGCGGACGGCGACCGCGAGGAAGGCCCGGCCGGGAAGGGAGCAGAGGCCGCGGGCCGCGGCCAGGGTCGACGCCGCCGCGAGGCTGAGGCCGCCGGCGGTCATCGCGGGGATCTGGTAGGTGTGCAGCGCGGTGCCGGCCATGGCGGCGACGGTGGTGGCCAGAACGAAGAAGCGGACGATGCGGAGCCTGAGGGCTTGGTCGAGGGCGTGCAGCGAGGCTCGCACACCGCCGCGGGGCTCAGGTCCGCTGGGGTCGCCGCCCGCGGTGGATGCGTCGCTGGCGGGGACCGTCGCTGCCGCGAGCGCGAGGAGCACGGCGAGGGATCCGGCCAACAGCACCTGGGTGGTGCGCCACCCGTGGTGTTCGATGGCCAGCGCGCAGAGGGGGAGGTAGATGGGGCTGGACAGGCCGCCGAGGAAGGTCAAGGCGGCGTAGGC
>JBKGZW010000073.1:0-14270 GCA_046543225.1 Acidimicrobiales bacterium | reverse complement strand
CCATTGGGCGATGCGAGTCGTCGCCGCACCCGACAAGTTCAAGGGCACCGCCACCGCGGCCGACGTGGCTGGCACCGTCGCGGCGGTCGCCGCGGCCAAGGGGTGGACCTGTGACGAGGTGCCGATGGCCGACGGCGGCGAGGGCACGCTGGAGGTGCTCGGTGGACCCAACCGCACCACCCTGGTCGCGGGGCCGCTGGGCGATCCGATCCAGGCCGGGTGGCGGTTGAGTCGCACCCAGGCGGTGATCGAGATGGCAGCGGCATCGGGGCTCGACGTGGTCGGAGGCGCTGAGCACAACGACCCGGTCAGCGCGTCCACCACCGGCACCGGCGAGCTGATCTCGGCCGCCCTCGACGCCGGTGCCCGGCGCATCCTGGTGGGGGTCGGGGGTTCGGCCACCACCGATGGTGGCCTCGGGGCGCTGCGTGCCATCCATCCGTTCCCTCGTCTGCGCGGGGTCGAGCTGGTGGTGGCCTGCGACGTGCGAACCCGGTTCGTGGATGCGGCCGAGGAGTTCGCCCCCCAGAAGGGCGCGACGCCGAGCCAGGTCGAGCTGTTGCGCCGTCGCCTCGAGCGGCTCGTGCAGGTCTACCTCGAGGAGCACGGCGTCGACGTGTCCGACCTGATCGGCGGCGGTGCGGCCGGCGGGCTGGCCGGTGGTCTGGCCGCCATCGGCGCCACCGTGGTCCCGGGCTTCGACCTGGTGGCCGACGAGGTGGCGCTCGACGAGCACATCGAGGGCGCAGATCTGGTCATCACCGGCGAGGGCTTCCTCGACGAGCAGTCCTTCGACGGCAAGGTCGTCGGTGGGGTGGCCCAGATGGCCGCGTCGTTCGGGGTCCCGGTGCTGGCCGTCGTCGGCGCGGTCTACGACGGCGTGGACGCCGAGCTGGGCGACGGGCTCGAGGTGGTGTCGTTGGAGGACCGCTTCGGCCACGAGCGATCGATGGCGGACCCGCTCGGCTGCATCGCCGAGGTGGTCGGCGAGCGTCTCGGTTGACTCAGCGGTCGACTCGGCGCCCGGCCAGCCAGCTGAGCAGGGCCACGATCACCACGCCCGCGAGGACGAACTTGACGACGCCGATGAGCGCACCGAGGACCCACGAGACGAGCGTGATCGCCCCGAAGACCGCGAGCCCACCGATCGCGATGGTCGCCGACAGCGGGAGACGGCTGTCGTCGTCGGTACGAACGGGCTTCTCCACGCGGACCTCCAGCCTCTCTCGACGGGAGTTCAGCCTAGTGGGGGCGGCAACGGTCCGACGCACCACCGCACCGGGCGTCCGTGGCTGGTCGAGGTGGGCGGGCCGTTCAGTGACGGAGCGACACGATGGCCGTGGCCACTCGAGCCAGCGCCGCGTCGTTGTCGAGCCTCGACTCCATGGGCGGGGCGCTCACCGCGCGCAGCGCGTCGTCGGCCGAGCAGTCGGTGAGGTGAAGCACCAGTTCGGCCAATCGGGTCGCCTGCCGTTCGGGCCGGTCGGTGTCGCCTGCGATGTCAGCCACTGCTGAGACGTTCACCGAACCCTCCTTCCGCAGTCTCGGTCTCCCGGTGGGAGTGTCGAGCGTCACCGAGAGTGATCGGCGTGCTCACTCCGTCGCTTGAGCGATTTCACCGGCCGGCGGTTCGCCGAGCCCGGAACGACGGGGGTAATCGGACACGGTGACCATCGGCGGGTGCTCGTCCACCTCGATCTCGACGGCCTCGACGCCGGGTCGCACGAGCGGTCGTGGTGACGCAACGAGGTCGGGGGCGACGCGACGCAGCGCGGTGTGCAGGATGGCAGCAGCCTGGGGCCCCAGCTCATCGAGCCCGCGGTTGCGATGCCGACGCTCGCCGAGGTCGACCTGGGCGATGCAGTCGTCGCCGAAGCGAGCGGCGATGTCGACCAGCAGCCCCAGTTCGACCCCGTAGCCGCTGGCGAACGGGAGCTGCTCGAGCAGGGCGCGCCGACCCCCGTACTCGCCGGCCAGGGGCTGGATGAGCTGGGAGAGGTGGGCGAACAGGACGCTGATGAGCGGTCGGGCCAGGAGCTCGGTGACCCTGCCGCCCCCGGCTCCGTCGGCATCGATGGGGCGGTCGTAGTAGCCCTTGACGAAGCCGATGTCGGGGTGCTCGAGGAGCGGACCGACGATCCCGGTCACGAACCGGCGGTCGAAGTCGGTGATGTCGCCGTCGCACCACACGATCAGCTCCGAGGTCGTGGCGTACAACGACTTCCAGAGCGCTTGGCCCTTTCCGGGTCCCTTCGCCAGGTGGGGGAGCAGGTCGCTGGTCGACACCACCCGTGCCCCGGCTCGAGCGGCAACCGCTGCCGTCTCGTCGGTGGACTGATCGTCGACCACCACCAGCTCGTCGACCAGGGGACGATCCACCACGAGGTCGCGGTGGATCGTCTCGACGATCGTGGCGATGGTTGCCTCCTCGTTGCGGGCAGGGATGCACACCGCAACGTTGCGGCCGGCCTTGGCCGAGACCAAGCGGTCGATCTCGAACTCCTGGTGGTGAAAGGACCGGATCGACTCGGGGGACATCAAGCCATGGTCATCGACCGCCGTGCCCGTAGCAAGGCGAGCGGTCCCGCCGTTCGGGTTGCCCCTCGGGGCCGGGTGATCGACCATGGCGACATGACCAGCACCGCCGACGTGTCGGAACCCCGGTTGCGATGCCGTGAGTGCGGTGCCGAGGCTCCAACCACCGGTCCCCAGTACTGCGATCGGTGCTTCGGTCCGGTCGAGGTGGTGCTGACCGATCCCGACCGGTCCCCGGGCGAGCTGCGCGCGCTCATCGAGGCCGGACCCACCTCTCTCGCGCGCTACGAGGCGCTCCTGCCCGGCGGGCTCGACCTCGGCGGGATCTCGGCAGGGTGGACTCCGCTGGTACGTGCCCCGGACCTGGGCCGGGCCATCGGGCTCGACGACCTCTGGATCAAGGACGAGACCGCGAACCCGACCGGTTCGTTCAAGGACCGCGTGGTCGAGACCGCGGTGGCCCGCGGAGCCGCCACCGGATCGCGTGCGGTGGCATGCTCCTCCACCGGGAACCTCGCCCGGGCCACCGCTGCGGCTGCTGCACGGCGGGGGATGGCGGCGATCGTCCTCGTTCCCGAGCATCTCGACGAAGCGACCATCGCCGAGCTCGCGTCGCTGGGGGCCACGGTCGTCGCAGTGCGCGGCGGCTACGACGCTGCGAGTCGTCTGGCGGCCGAAGCAGCAAGCGATCTCGACCGGTGGGCCTGGGTCAACGTCACCCTGAGGCCGTGGTACGAGCTGGGAGCCCGGACCATGGGATGGGAGATCGTCGAGCAGTCGGGCTGGCGGATGCCCGATCGCGTGGCGGCACCGGTGGCCTCGGGCGCCCTGGCCCGCGCCCTGCACGAGTCGATGGTCCACCTCACACAGAGCGGCCTGGTCGGCGGTGTCCCGCCACGGCTCACCGCACTGCAACCAGCCGGCTGCGCGCCGGTCGCTCGGGCCTTCGCCTCGGGTGCCGATCGGGTCACGCCCCTCGCCCGTCCCGAGACGGTCGCCGCCTCACTCGCCATGGGTGACCCCCCGGACGGCGACGCGGTGCTGGCCGCGGCCCGCTCGACCGGGGGATCGGTCCACGCCGTCGATGAGGACGCGATCCTCGACGCAGCCGAGTTGGTGTGCTCCACCACCGGCGTGGCCGTCGAGCCTGCGGGCGGCGTGGTCATCGCGGGACTGGCCGCGCTGGTCGCGGCCGGCACCGTCGATCCAGGCGAGAAGGTCGTCGCCGTGCTCTCGGGCGGCGCGCCGCCGCAGGGGTCGGTCGACCCGACGGGCACCTCAGCCGAGCTGGTGCCGAGCAGCGGTCTCGCCGGTACGATCGACGCCTCGGTGGGCGCACTCACCGAGGTGCTACCCGACCAGTTGTTGCGATGACCGAATCCCTGAGCGAGGATCCCCACCCATGAGCGTCACCGTCCGTGTCCCGACCACCCTGCGCACCCTGACCGCCGGCGCGTCCGAGGTCAGCGTCGAGGGTGAGACCCTCTCGGCCGTGCTCGACTCGCTCGAATCCGCCCACCCGGGGTTCAAGGAACGGCTGCTCGACGACGACGGCCAGATCCGGCGATTCGTGAACGTGTTCGTCGCCGACGACGACGTCCGGTTCCTCGATGGGCTCGACACCCCGGTCCCCGACGGCGAGACGGTGTCGATCATCCCTGCCGTCGCCGGCGGCTGAGCTCGGTCCACCCCCATCGGATCATCGTGGCGAGTTCGCGGGCTGGGGCTTGCGCGCGCCCGGGGTTGGTGCTTGAGTTAGCACTCTAGGCACTAGAGTGCTAGTCGCTGCCGGAGATCCGGCCGCCGCCCGGTGAGGGCACCCGCAACGGAGGACGACCATGGCCAAGCAGATCGCGTTCGACGAGGACGCCCGCCGCAGACTCGAAGCGGGGATGAACCAGCTGGCCGATGCGGTGCGGGTCACCCTCGGTCCCAAGGGCCGCAACGTCGTGCTCGCCAAGAAGTGGGGCGCACCCACCATCACCAACGACGGCGTCTCCATCGCCAAGGAGGTCGAGCTCTCGGATCCGTTCGAGGCCATGGGAGCCGACCTGGTGCGCGAGGTCGCCAAGAAGACCGACGACGTCGCCGGTGACGGCACCACCACCGCCACCGTCCTGGCGTGGTCGATGGTGCACGAAGGGCTGCGCAACGTGGCCGCCGGCGCCAATCCCATGTCGATCAAGCAGGGGATCGAAGCAGCGGTCGACGTGGCGGTCGCCTCGATCCGCGAGCTGGCCGTCGAGGTCGACGACAAGTCCCAGATCGCCCAGGTCGCGGGGATCTCCGCCGCCGACGCCGGCATCGGTGAGCTGATCGCCGATGCCATCGACAAGGTGGGCAAGGACGGGGTCATCACCGTCGAGGAGTCACAGACCTTCGGGCTCGATCTCGAGTTCACCGAGGGCATGCGGTTCGACAAGGGCTACATCTCGCCGTACTTCGTCACCGATCCCGACCGGATGGAAGCCGTCCTCGACGATCCCTACCTCCTGTTCGTCAGCGGCAAGATCAGCAACATCCGCGACATGGTCCCGGTGCTCGAGAAGGTGATGGAGGGCGGCAAGCCGCTCCTCGTCATCGCCGACGACGTCGAGGGTGAGGCCCTGGCGACGCTCGTGGTCAACAAGATCCGTGGCACCTTCACCTCGGTGTCGGTGAAGGCCCCCGGCTTCGGCGACCGTCGCAAGGCGATGCTCGCCGACATGGCGGTCCTCACCGGCGGACAGGTGATCTCCGAGGAGGTCGGCCTCAAGCTCGAGAACACCACCCTCGACCTGCTCGGCACCGCCCGGAAGGTCGTCGTCACCAAGGACGAGACCACCATCATCGAAGGCGGCGGCTCCGCCGACGACGTGGCCGGCCGCATCGCCCAGATCAAGGCCGAGATCGACCGCACCGACTCCGACTACGACCGCGAGAAGCTCCAGGAGCGCTTGGCGAAGCTCTCCGGCGGTGTCGCCGTGCTCAAGGTCGGTGCCGCCACCGAGGTCGAGCTCAAGGAGAAGAAGCACCGCATCGAAGATGCCGTGAGCACCACCAAGGCGGCCATCGAAGAAGGTGTGGTGGCCGGTGGAGGGGTCACGTTGCTGCGGTCACAGGCCGCGGTGCTGGCAGCGGCCGAGACCATGGGCGCCGACGAGGCCACCGGTGCTCGCATCGTCGCCCACTCCCTCGAAGGACCGCTGAAGCAGATCGCGGTCAACGCCGGCCTGGAAGGTGGCGTGGTGGTCGAGCGGGTACGGCACATGTCCGACCACGAGGGGCTCAACGCCGCCACCGGCGCCTACGAGGACCTGCAGAAGGCGGGCATCATCGACGCCGCCAAGGTCACCCGCGCCGGGCTGCAGAACGCAGCGTCGATCGCCGCGCTGTTCCTCACCACCGAGGCCGTCATCACCGACCTGCCCACCAAGTCCGGCGGGTCGGGCGGCATGGGCGGCATGGAGGACTTCTAGTCCCAGCGGCCGCGTAGCATCGCTCCCATGAGCGACATCCAGCTGCTCCACAACCCCAAGTGCTCCAAGTCCCGCCAGGCCCTCGAGCTGTTGGCCGAGCGCGGCGTCGAACCCGAGATCGTCCGCTACCTCGACACCCCGCCCGACCGTGCCACCCTCGAACTGGTCGCCGGTCAGCTCGACGACCCGTCCCGGCTGGTCCGCAAGGACCCGCACTTCAAGGAGCTGGGACTCGACCCGTCCGACTACACCGATGCGACCTCGGTCGTCGACTTGCTCGTCGAGCACCCGCGCCTCATGGAGCGGCCCGTCGCCATTCGCAACGGTCGGGCAATCCTCGGCCGGCCGCCCGAGGACGTCCTCGAGCTCCTCGACGACTGATCGACCCCCACCCGGAGGTGGACCCGTGAGCAGACCAGACGACACCTCGCCGGTCACCCGGCTGCGCCAGAGCCTCCAGGCGGGCGCCGCCCTCGCCTCGCACACGGCCAGCACCGCAGCAGACCGGCCCGACGTGGTCGGCCGGGTCGTGCGGGCGGGTCAGGCCGGCGGCCGCAGGCTCAGGGACACCACCGTGGCCGTCGGTACCACCGTCAACCGGGGTGTTGGCCGTGCCGCCGCCAGCCTCACCCTCGGCGAGTACCGCGAGGAGGTCGATCGTGCTCTGGCCGAGGCGTCCGAGGTGATCGCCGCCCAGGCCGCCCAGATCGCTGCCCTCGAGGCCACCCTCGAGTCGATGCAGCGCGAGCAGGCCCGAACCGATGACTGAGAGCCCCGGACTGAACACCTTCGTCGGCCGGGTCCGGGGCGAGCTCTCCCCCGACGATCTTGAGTGGGTCGACTCCACCTCCGATGCCGTCGAGACGCTGCGCGAGCAGCTGGTCGAAGCCGCCGACCGGCTCGGCACCCTCGAAACGCGCCTGCTCGATCTGGGCCCGGCCCCCACCGTCGACCCGCCGACCGACGCTCCCAGCGGGTTCGAGGAGAGCAACCCGACCGACGACGCCGAGCTCACCGCGTGGGAACGTGTGGTCGTCTGGGCGGCCTCGGTCAACGCCGCGCTGGTCGAGGTCGCCGGTCGCCGCCGCCTGCCGGCGTCCTTCGATGCCACCGCGACCGCGGCGGTCGCCGCCGAACAGGCTGGGTTCGCCCTGTCGGACCGCACCGTCGAGCTCGGCACCCTGCTCCAGTCGGTTCGGGGTGAACAGGTCGTCGACGAGCTGTTGGCTGCGGGAATCCTCGTCGCTCCGCCGGGAACGACCGACTCGATCGCCTTCGCCGAGCACGGCGCATGGGACATCGAGTTCCTCGGCTCGGGTGGACAGACCATCGGGCGCGCCGATGTCGCCATCACCAGCGACGCCACCGAGGTGATCGACCACCTGGCGTCGCGCCCCGGTGTGAGCGTCGTCTACACCACCAGCGATGCCGCCGACGGCCTGGCCGGTGCCGACGGGATGAACGTGGTCCGGCCGGGCGATCCGTGGCCCGTCGACGCCGATGGACCGGTGGTGGTCGACATCGGCTCCGACACCTCTGCCCTGCACGCCGAGCTCACCGACGTGCTCGACGCATCCGGTGCCGACAGCAGCGCCGAGGCACTGCTCGAGGCCGTTCCCGTGCTCGCGCTGCTCCTCGTCGGTGGTCGCGCGACCACCAGGGCGGCCACCACCGCCGAGCCCGGCAGCGACATCGCCGCCGCCACCTGGCAGCAGGCCAAGGACGTGGTCACCACCGCCGGGGTGTCCCAGCTGGTGGGGTGGGCCAGCGGCATGAACCTGATCAAGGTCCCGGCCACGCTGACCTTCGCCCTGGGCCGGGCCGCGGTGCGCGACGCCCGTTCATCGGTCGAGCTCTCCGGCCGCAGGGTGGCCAGAGCCCGCCGCCTCATCGCCGGAGTCGGGGAGACCGTTCTCGGCAGTTGAGCGGCCGTGCTACGGCCGCTCAACTGCCATGTTCGGTGACACGGGCGTCGTGGGACGGAGCGATCGCACCGTCGACTCCGTCCTCTCGGTCGACTATCGTGCGGGCACCTTCCCCCTCGTGATCCCGGAGGGAAAGGTCATGGCGTGGACCTCGTCGACTCGGCGATCGCGAGTGTTGCTGCCCGACAGCACTCGGTCTTCGCGCTCGGGCAGTACGTAGAGCTCGGCGGCAATCGCAAGCGGGCCGTACGTCGTTGTGACCGGGGGATCTGGGAGCAGGTCCACCACTCGGTGTTTCGCATCCGCGGCAGCGCGACCACCGTCGAGCAGCGACTCATGGCAGCGGTACTCGATGCTGGTCCCGGAGCGCTCGTGTCGCACCGGGCCGCGGTGTGGCTGTGGGGCATCCCTGTGCCCGGCGGAGTACCGATCGAGCTGAGCGTGCCACGAGCGCGGGTCCGCTCGCATCGCGGGGTGATCTGGCATCGGCCTACCGATCTCGACCTTGCCCGACCCACCGTTCGCGCCGCGATCCCGGTGACGGGATTGGCCCGATCCATCGTGGACCTCGGAGCGGTCGAGCCAGCACTGGTGCGGCGCGCCGTGTGGGAGGGGATGCGGACGCACGGGCTCACGTGGGGAGATCTGATCGGCGTGCTGGTCGACCACGGCCGCCGAGGCAGACCGGGGGTGCGTGCGTTGCGGACGGTGGTCGACCAGCACTACGGACAGATCGTCGGCGATAGTCGCACCGAGGACCGGGCCTTCGAGATCCTCGTCGATTCCGGGGTGGTCCCGATCCCCGAGCGGCTGGTGCCGGTCACCTGTGCCGATGGGGTCGAGGTCACGGTCGACTTCATGTGGCCGGCATACGGCGTGATCCTCGAGATCTTCGGAGTCGACCACTTGCTGAACGAGCGCGTCCAGCAAGTGGATGCGCTCAGGCTCAATCAACTCGAGCTGGCCGGCTACTCGACGCTGGTCTACACGGGAAAGATGCTGCGTTCGCCTGACGCGCTCGTCTCCGATGTCGCCAGCCGGCTCCGAACCCGGGGGTGGTCGGGCGTTCTCGGCAGCTGATCGGTCGCCCAGCGGCCGGTCAGCTGCCGGGTTCGGCGAGGTGACGGACGGGGGCCATTCAGGCGGGGGCGGGCTGGGCGCCACGCACGAGGCGGCCGGGTAGCTCGCCGGTGGGCCGGTCGTCGGCGGCGATCTCGGTGCCGGCCACGAACGTGTGCAGGTACCCCTCGGCCCGCTGGACGAGGCGGCGTCCCCCGGCAGGGAGGTCGTGCACGGCCTCGGGTGACAGTACGCGAAGACGCTCGTGGTCGATCACGTTGATGTCGGCGCGGTAGCCGGGTGCGAGCACGCCGCGGTCGAGCAGCCCGACGGTGCGGGCGGTGTCGCGGCAGTGGCGCTGCACGAGGAACTCGAGGTCGAGCCGTCCGGACGGGCGGTCACGGCCCCACCAGGTCAGCATCGTGGTGGGGAAGCTGGCGTCACAGATCGTGCCGACGTGCGCGCCGCCGTCGGCCAGGCCGGGGACGGTGTGGGGGTGGGCCAGCATCTCGCCGACGGCGTCGAGGTTGCCTTCGGCGTAGTTCAGGAACGGTAGGTACAGGAACGCCCGGCCGTCGTCCTGGCGCAACAGGTCATAGGCCAACTCCGCAGGTGCGATCCCCATGCGGGCCGCTCGGGCCTCGATCGAATCGGCCGGGTCGGGTTCGTACACGGGTGGGTCGGTCATCTCCCACATGGTGGCGAAGCGGTTGATCAACCGCCCGCCGAGCTTGCCGCGGTCGCCGGTCGCCTCGGCCTCGAGCACCCGGATGCGAAAGCTCTCGTCGGCCATCGCCCTGGCCTGCTCGGCCGCGGTGCGGCCCTTCAGCTCTCGGAACACGGGGTTGGTGACGAAGGGGTGCAGCGTGCAGTCGAGGCCGAACAGCAGGCCGACCGGTCGGACGGCCACCTGGGCGGTCATGGGGAGGCCCTGCTGGTTGGCGTCGGTGATGAGGTCGAGCAGCGTGCGCCACTGGTCGGGCGCCACCGGACTCTGGGCCACAGAGATGGACAGGGGACGCCCGCTCTCGGCGACCATGGCTCGCAACATGTCGAACTCGGCGTCGGGGTCCCGGAAGTCCGACACGAGCTGGAGGACGCCCAGACCGGCGTCGCCGAGGCCGCGGGCGATGCCGACCAGCTCGTCGACACCCGCGGTGAGCGTCGGCGTGGGCTCGCCGGTGCTGGTGCGGTGGTTGAGCGTGCGCGAGGTGGAGAACCCCAGCGCTCCGGCTTCGACACCGGCCCGGGCGAGTGCCGCCATCTGGGCGATGTCGTCGGCGGTCGCGGGCTCGCGGGCCGCTCCCCGTTCGCCCATGACGTGGAGGCGCAGCGCACCGTGGGGGACCTGGGCGGCGAAGTCGATGTCGTGGGGACCGTCGAGGGCGTCGAGGAACTCGGCCATGGTGTGCCAGTCCCAGCTCAGACCCTCGTGCAGCGCTGCACCCGGGATGTCCTCGACCCCCTCCATGAGCGAGATGAGCTGGTCGTGGTCGCGGTCGTGGACCGGGGCGAACCCGACTCCGCAGTTGCCGAACACCGAGGTGGTGACCCCGTGCCACGAGGAGGGGTCGAGGGTGGGAGACCAGGTCGCCTGCCCGTCGTAGTGGGCGTGGATGTCGACGAAGCCGGGTGTGACGAGCGCACCGTCGGCATCGATCTCCCTCGCGCCGCGACCGCTGACCTTCCCGACCTCCACCACCACTCCGTCGCGGACCGCGACGTCGGCGGTGCGCGCCGGTGAGCCGGTGCCGTCGACGACGGTGCCGGCGCGGACCACGAGATCGAACGTTGCCATGGTGCCCCCTTGGTGCGGTTCCGACCACGCTACCGCTGGTGCGACGTGTGGTCCGAAGCCGACCCGTAGCGAATCTTGACCGTTTCACTCAGAAATAGGCCACACTGGTCGGCCACATCCGTTCTTCGTGCTGGAGTCGTCGCCGCGCATGGCCTGGGAAGCATGGGTGACCCTCGGGGTCATCGCGATCATGGTGGGAGTGCTGCTCACCGAGCGCGTCGCCCCCGCGGTGTGTGTCGGTGTTGCGGTGGTCTCGCTGCACGTGGTCGGCGTGATGGACTTCGCCGAGGCCTTCGGTGGGTTCTCGAGCGCCGCGCCCATCACGGTCGCGGCGCTGTACGTCATCGCCGGCGCGGCGGAACAGACCGGCGCGCTGTCCCGGGCGCTGGCGGTGCTCCTGGGCAAGAAGCGGCCCGGGTCCGAGCGTCGGGCGGTGCTCCGGGTCGTGCGCGTCGCCGCCACCGGTTCTGGGTTCGTACCGAACACCCCCCTGGTCGCGCTGATGATCCCGAACATCGAGCAGTGGGCCCGTCGCAACGGCGTCAGCGCCTCGCGGGTGCTGATGCCACTGTCGTTCGCGGCGGTGCTCGGTGGGGTCATCACCCTGATCGGCACCTCGACCAACCTCATCATCAGCGACTTTCTCGACAGCGCGGGCTTGGAGCCGTTCGGCGTGTTCACGATCACCCCGGTGGGGCTCCCGGTGGCGGTGGTGGGCGCGGCGGTCCTGGTCCTGGCCAGTCCCGTGCTGTTGCGCATGCGGACCACCCCCAGCGACGAGCTCCCGTCCAGGGAGTACACGATCGACATGGTGGTGACCGCCGGAGGGCCGATCGGGGGAGCGGCCGTGGCCGAGTCCGGACTGGCCGAGATCGAGGGGGTCACCCTGATCGAGATCGAGCGCCTCGGCGAGATCATCTCTCCGGTCGGCGGCAGCGAGGTGCTCGAGGCGGGCGACCACCTGATCTTCGCCGGCAGCATCGAGCGCATGCGCGACCTCAAGGAGGTGTCGGGCCTGGTCACCACCCACGAGGAGCTCGTCGACCCGGCCGATACGGATCGCAGCCACATGTTCGAGGTCGTCGTCGCCGGCTCGGGTCCGCTGTCGGGGCACACGCTCAGGGAACTGGAGTTCCAGGATCGCCACGGCGCGGTGGTCATCGCCATCCACCGGGCCGGGGAGCGGGTCGGCGGCAAGCTCGGCGACGTGCGCCTGCGTGGGGGCGACGTGCTCGTGGTGGTGGCCGAGGACGGGTTCCGGGCCCGTACCCGTGATCTGCCCGACTTCCTGGTGGTGGCGCCGATGGAGGCCACCGCCCCGATCCGTCGTCCCGGCGGGCGCATCGTCCAGGCCGTGGTCGTCGCCCTGATCCTCACGACGGGGACCGGTCTGGTCGACCTCACGACGGCATCGCTGGCGGGAGCCCTCTCCCTGGTCGTCCTGGGGGTCATGTCACCCACCGAGGCCCGTCGCGCCGTCAACTTCAACGTGATCGCGCTGGTGGCGTTCAGCTTCGGTCTTGGTGGGGCCGCGGCGTCGAGCGGGCTGGCGGAACAGTTCGCCATGTGGCTGGTCGACCTCGGCGAGCCGTTCGGGGCGGTCGGCGTGCTCATGGCGGTGATGGCGGCAACGCTGGTGCTCACCGAGCTGCTCACCAACAACGCCGCGGCCGCCCTCATGTTCCCGGTCGCAGCGGTGACCGCCGCCAAGACCGGGGTCGACCTTCGTGGGCTCGCGGTCGGCGTGCTGATCATGGCGTCGTGCTCGTTCCTCAGCCCGATCGGGTACCAGACCAACACGATGGTGTGGAGCATCGGCGGCTATCGGTTCTCGGACTTCACCCGTCTCGGCGTCCCGCTCACCCTCGTGGTGTTCGTGACCACCGCCGTCGTGGTGCCGGTGGTGTTCCCGTTGACGGGCTGAAGCCGGATGGATCCGACTGACACCGATACGGTGCACGTGGTGCACTGTGGTGACGGCTCTTCTCGACCCAGCAGCCCACGATGACCGACCAGCCACCGCCTTCCCAGGATCCACCGCCCGGGATCCCGCCTCCCCCGCGGGTCCCGCCTCCGCCGCGGATCCCGCCTCCCCCGCGAACGCCGCCCTCGCGACCACCACCACCGTCGCCGCCGCCGCTCGGTCCCGGCCCTGCTGGACCGCCCCCGCCCAACCGCGGGTCCGGACCGCGGCTCACCATGGTCGCTGTCGGGGCGCTGGTACTGGTGGCACTGGCTGTGGGGACCGTGGTCGGGATGCGCCTGGCGGCCGATGCCCCGACCGAGGTGGCGACGCCCACCACGACCACCACCGAGGTGGTCACGACCACGACCACCGCCCCGCAACGCCTCTCCTACAGTGCCGAGGAGCTCGCATCCGAGTTCGGTGATGCCGTCTGGCGCGTCGAGGCCTTCGGATGTGACGAGGTCTGGACCGGTACCGCGTTCGCGATCGACGAGCACCACCTGGTCACCAACCACCATGTGGTCTCGAACACCTCCCGGCCCAGTCTCGTGAGCCGAACCGGCACCAGGATGTCCGGCACCGTGATCGGTTGGTCGCAACGTCCTGATCTCGCGGTGATCCGGGCCGATGACCCGATGGAGCTCTGGCTCGAGTGGGCGCCCGCCGACGAGCTGCGCGAAGGGGAGCGCCTGCTCGCGCTCGGCTATCCCGTCCCCGCCACCGACTTCACCGCCACTCCGGGCTCGATCCTGTCGTTTCAGGCCCGCACCGGGCGGCGGGAGGCCGTCCGCACCGATGCTGCGATCGACCGTGGCAACAGTGGGGGACCGGCGCTCGACAGCCAGGGCAGGGTCATCGGCGTGGTCACCGAGATGGCACCCAACCTCGAGGGGTTCCAACTGGTGCCGCTGGTCTTCACCTACGACCTGCTGGGGGAGTTGATCGATGGGATCGTGGCCGCTCCCGAGGAGCCGGTCGTCGACTGTGGAGCGCTGGACGGGGCCGTCCCACAACCGGGTCCCGACGAGCCCGACACCTGGTCCAGCGATGCCGACACCTACGGCGATCATCCGATGCTCGACGAGCTGTGGGAGCAGTGCGAGGGCGGAGACTTCGAGGCGTGCGACGATCTGTGGTGGCTGGCTCCGCCCGATTCCGGGTACGAGAGGTTCGGTGACACCTGTGGCGAACGCAACGAGCCCGCCGGCTGGTGCGTCGAGATCCATGAGAGGGGGTGAACGAGCGAGGTGAGACCGCACCTGGCCCTCACCGCGCTGGTGGTCCTGATCCTGGGCGCGGGGTGCGGCACCGACGCCGATCACGACCCCGACGCCGCCTCGGACCCGCTCGGCCACCCCATCGACATGGCGGCCACCGGCGTGCGGTTCGTCCCGACGACCTCGCCGCCGAGCACTGCACCCCCTACCACCGCACCCCCGACCACGGCACCCCCTACCACCGCACCACCGGCCACCGCACCCCCGACCACTGCGCCGCCGCCGACGGTCCCCCAGCATCAGCTCCCGGCC
>JBKGZW010000072.1:0-14285 GCA_046543225.1 Acidimicrobiales bacterium | reverse complement strand
ACTACAACCATCACCACCGCCACTCCGGCATCGGCCTCCACACCCCAGCCGATGTCCACCACGGGCGCGCCGAACTCATCCGAGCCCAACGACAGGTCGTCCTCGACGCCGCCTACGCGGCCCGACCCGACCGCTTCCACCAGCCGCCATGCGCGCCCCGCATCCCCGAGGCAGCATGGATCAACCAACCCGAGGAGCAGCCACTGACCCCAACAACCATCTGAGCACCCGGTGTCTCACCATCGCTGACACGTACCGGGTGGGGCGAGAGTGTCAGAGGGGGTGGGCATGATGGTGGCATCGGTGTCGGCACGGCACCCAGCACAGGTCGGCCCACCGCGGCCACGAGCGCTGGAGCTCAGCGTGACGTTCGACTGGACCCCTCCCGACCCACTCCCAGGCGGCAAGTGGTTGTACCCCAACCGGCGACGTTCCGGGCTTCCTCCGGCGGTCCGCCGCCAGCTTCACGTCGAGCGCGACGACGCCCTCGCCAAGCTCAGCGAACTCGACGGCCACCTCCTCGAGATCACCGCCGAGCGCACCGCTCTGCTCGACCAACTGGGAACGCTGCGCGATCGGCTCTGGCCCATCGACCCGGACCACAAGGGCCGGCGACCTCCCCCGGTCGACTACGAGCCGCTGAATCCGATCGCCGCCGATGCCCGTCCCCTCTGGGGCCCCATGCTGCGACGCACCTGCCGGGCGGTGTTGCGCCGGCACGGTCCGATGCGATTGCGGGACCTGCACGACGCGCTCCACCGCTACGGCTACGTGGTCAACTGTCCCAACCCGGTGAAGGCCCTCGCCGATGCCATGGGGTACGAGGTCGACGACGGACGCCTGGAACGGCCCGCACGTGGGGTCTACCAGCTCCCGACCGGTTCCCGGCCAGGTCGAGGCCGCCACCGCGAGCCACCCCTGCCGCCGACACTCCCGCCACTCGACACGCTCGTGGTCCGGGCCAATGAAGGACTCATCGACCCGGACCTCCGCGACGATCCGCCCGACGGCGAGCGGCGTTCAACCAGCAGCGGCGGCGGCGAAGCCTCGCTCGAGGTCGGCGATGATGTCGTCGAGGGTCTCGAGGCCGACCGACAGGCGCACCAGGCCGGGCTCGACCCCCGACTGCAGCTGCTCCTGCTCGGAAAGCTGGCTGTGGGTCGTGGTCGACGGCTGGATGACCAGGCTGCGGGTGTCGCCGATGTTGGCGACGTGGTAGTGCAGCTCCAGCGCCTCGACGAAACGACGCCCCGCCTCTTGACCGCCCTTGATCACGAAGGCCGGCACCGAACCGGCCCCCTTGGGGGCGAGGCGCTGGGCCCGCTCGTACCACCGACTCGACGACAATCCGGCGTAGGCGACCGACTCCACCTGATCATGTCCCTCGAGGAACTCTGCCACGGCCTGTGCGTTGGAGACGTGACGCTCCATGCGCAGGCTCAGGGTCTCGAGCCCCTGCAGGAAGTAGAACACGTTCTGAGGGCTGATCGCCGTTCCCAGATCTCGCAACAGCTGCACCCGGGCCTTGGCGATGAACGCGCCGTGGCCGAGCATCGGGAAGTACTGCAGGCCGTGATAGCTCGGGTCGGGTTCGGTGAAGTTGGGGAACCGTCCGCTCGCCGCGTAGTCGAAGGTCCCGCCGTCGACGATCACCCCTCCGATCGAGGTGCCGTGTCCCCCGATGAACTTGGTGGCCGAGTGGACCACGACGTCGGCTCCCCACTCGAGCGGCCTGATCAGATATGGCGTGGCCACCGTGTTGTCGATCACCAAGGGGATCCCGTGCTCGTGGGCGATCGCCGACACCCCCTCGAGATCGAAGATGTCGTTGCGAGGGTTACCGATCGACTCGCCGTAGAACACCTTGGTGTTGTCACGGACCGCGGCCCGCCAGGCGTCGAGGTCGTCGGGGTCGTCGATGAAGCTGACCTCGATGCCCATCTTGGGCAGCGTGTAGTGGAACAGGTTGTAGGTGCCGCCGTAGAGCGACGCCGACGACACCACATGGCTGCCCGACTCGGCCAGGTTGAGGATCGTCAGGGTCTCGGCCGACTGACCACTGGAGACCGCGAGCGCACCGGGGACGCCGGCAGCAGTCTCGGCGATCCCGCCCTCGAGCGCGGCCATCCGTGTCTCGAACACCACCTGGGTGGGGTTCATGATCCTCGTGTAGATGTTGCCCGGCTGGGCGAGCGCGAACAGGTTCGCCGCGTGCTCGGCGCTGTCGAACCGATACGAGGTGGTCTGGTAGATGGGGACGGCCACCGCCCCGGTCGTGGGGTCAGCCTGCTGCCCGGCGTGGATCTGGCGGGTCTCGAAACCCAGGTCGCGGTCGGTCATCGGTCCTCCTGTGACGAATCCGCCGCAGCCTAGACCCTCAATTCCTGACCCAGCCAGTCAGAATTAGCCCTGGCCGCCGGACACGTCCTGCACCCGGGTCTTCCCCGCCGAGATCCACGGCATCATCTCACGCAGCTCGGCGCCCACCTTCTCGATGGGGTGCTCGTGGCCCTGGCGCTCGAGCTCGAGGAACCGTGGGCGCCCAGCACGGGACTCGGCGATCCACTCCTCGGCGAACTTGCCGGAACGGACCTCGTCGAGGATCACCTTCATCTCGGCCTTGACCGCGTCGTTGATCACCCGTGGACCCCGCGTCAGGTCCCCGTACTCGGCGGTGTCCGACACCGAGTAGCGCATCCCGCCGATGCCCTGCTCGTACATGAGATCGACGATGAGCTTGAGCTCGTGGAGGCACTCGAAGTAGGCCGACTCGGGCTGGTAGCCGGCCTCGACCAAGGTCTCGAACCCAGCCTGGACCAGCGCCGTCAAGCCCCCGCAGAGCACCACCTGCTCACCGAAGAGATCGGTCTCGGTCTCCTCCTCGAAGGTCGTGCGCAACACCCCCGCCCGCGTGCCGCCGATGGCGTCGGCATAGGCCAGCGCCAGCGCCTCGGCCGAGCCGCTGGCATCCTGGGACACCGCGATCAGACAGGGCACTCCCCCGCCCTCGCTGTAGGTGCGCCGCACCAGGTGACCCGGACCCTTCGGCGCGACCATGGCCGAGTCGACCCCCGCCGGCGGCACGATCTGGCCGAACCGGATGTTGAACCCGTGGGCGAAGAAGAGGGCGTCGCCCTCGGAGAGGTGCGGTTCGATCGACTCCGCGTACACCGACCCCTGCTCGGTGTCGGGCAACAGGATCATGATGAGATCGGCCTCGGCGGCGGCGTCGGCCACCGAGAGGACCCGCAAGCCGGCCTCCTCGGCCTTGGCGACCGATGAGGAGCCCTCACGCAAGCCCACCCGCACGTCGATCCCCGACTCCTTGAGGTTGAGGGCGTGGGCGTGGCCCTGCGAGCCGTATCCGATCACCGCCACCTTGCGATCGGCGATGAGCGATCGGTCGGCGTCCTTTGCGTACAACACGTTGGCCACTGAGGGTCTCCTGTTCAGGTCCGAGTTGGCTTCAGGGGGTTCGTTCGAGCTTGGGGAGCGCCACGCGGCCGGTCCGCTGGAGCTCCACGATCCCATAGGGTCGCAGGAGCTCCTCGAAGTCGTCCACCTTGACCGGACTCCCCTCGAGGGCGACGGTGATCGCCGCGTGGGTGACGTTGAGGATCTTCGCCTCGAAGATCTGCACCAACTCGAGGACCCGGGCCCGCTCCTCCCCCTCGGCCTTGACGGTCGCGAGCAACAGCTCACGCTCGACCGAGTGCCGAGGGTCGAGCTCGCTGATCGACACCACGTTGATGAGCTTGAACAGCTGCTTGACGATCTGATCGAGTGGCGCCGACTCGACATCGACGACGATGGTGATGCGGCTGAGCGACTCGTCGTCGGTCGGCGCCACCGCCAACGACTCGATGTTGTAGCCCCGCCGGGCGAACAGGCCCGCCACCCGGGCGAGGACGCCCGCCTTGTTCTGAACCAGGACCGTGAGGGTGCGGTGGCCGAGATCGGTCATCGGATCTGCCCCTCTTGCGACGGCTGCACCACGACCTCGGAGTTGGTGGCCCCGGCCGGAACCATGGGAAACACCTTCTCGCGGGCGTCGGTGCGGAAGTCGATGACCACCGGCCGGTCGTTGATGGCGTTGGCCTTCTCGATCGCTGCCGGCACCTCCTCGGGCGACTCGACCCGCATCCCGACACACCCCATCGACTCGGCCCACATCTTGTAGTCGGGAAGATCGGGCGACAGGTAGACCTCGGAGTAGCGCTCCTCGTAGAACATCTCCTGCCACTGGCGGACCATGCCGAGATAGGCGTTGTTCAAGATGGCGACCTTGACCGGGATGCGTTCGGCCGCGGCGGTGACCAGCTCCTGGGCGGTCATCTGGAAGCATCCGTCGCCGTCGATGGCCCAGACGGTGCGGTCGGGCTTTCCGACCTTGGCCCCGATGGCGGCCGGCACCGAGAAGCCCATGGTGCCAAGACCGCCGGAGTTCACCCAGGTGTAGGGATGATCGAACCCCCAGTACTGGCTGGCCCACATCTGGTGCTGACCGACCCCCGACACCAGGATCGTGTCCTCGGGGGTCGTCGGCGAGTCGCGCAACTGCTCGAGCACGTACTGGGGCTTGAGCGCCTCACCCGGATCGGACGGCTCGTAGGTGAGCGGATACCGCTCCTGCCAGCCACTGACCCGAGACCTCCACTCGGAACGGTCGGCCTGGGCCTCGGCGCCGCCACGTTCGCGCAGCACCGACACCAGATCCTCGATCACCAGACGACAGTCGCCGACGATCCCGACATCGGGTCGGCGCACCTTGCCGATCTCGGCGGGGTCGATGTCGGCGTGGATGATCTTGGCGTCGGGAGCGAAGCCGTCGAGCTTGCCGGTGACCCGGTCGTCGAAGCGGCTGCCCAGCGCAACCAACAGATCGGCCTCCTGCATGGCGGTGATCGCGGTGTAGGTGCCGTGCATGCCGGGCATGCCGAGGGCCAGCTCATGGCTGTCGGGGAACGCACCCCGGGCCATCAGCGTGGTCACGACGTGGATGCCGGTCAGCTCGGCGAGCTCGCGCAGCGCCTCGGCCGCCCGCGCCTTGAGGATGCCGCCACCCACATAGAGCACCGGTCGGCGCGCCTCGCAGATGAGGTCGGCCGCGGCACGGATCGCAGCAGGATCGCCGTGGGACTCGGGCTGGTAGCCGGGCAGATCGACCGACTCGGGCCAGTACCACTCGAGGGCCGAGGCCGGGTTCTTGGGATCGACGATGTCTTTGGGGATGTCGACCAGGACCGGGCCCGGGCGGCCGGTCGTGGCGATGTGGAAGGCCTCGCGGATGATGCGGGGGATGTCGGCCGCGTCGGTCACGAGCTCGTTGTGCTTGGTGACCGATCGCGTGATCCCGACGGTGTCGCACTCCTGAAAGGCGTCGGTGCCGATCGCGCCGCTCGCCACCTGGCCGGTGATGACCACCATGGGGATGGAGTCCATGTAGGCGTCGCAGAGCGGGGTGACGATGTTGGTGGCGGCCGGCCCACTGGTGACCATGGCGACCCCGGGACGGCCGGTCGCGTGGGCATAGCCCTCGGCCATGTGCCCGGCACCCTGCTCGTGACGCACGAGGATGTGGCGGATCGGCGAGTCGATGATCGGGTCGTACACCGGAAGGATGGCACCGCCGGGCAACCCGAAGATCACCTCGACACCTTCCATCTCGAGACTCTTGATCAGGGCGTGTCCACCGTTGGTCAACATGTGGGGATCCTCGGGTTCGTACAGGTCAGCATGGGGGTCGACAGGGCTGAGTGGTCAGGGAGACATGGTCCGAAAAACGACGACGACCTCCCGCTGGGGAGGTCGAGGAGCGCACGCGGCGAGAGCGACAGCGTGCGCTAGGACACTACGAGAAGCTCGAACGCGGTGCTCACGTGCACCAGTCTGGCAGCCACGGTCACCTCCCTGCAACACGACTCGGTGCTGCGGCAGGATCAGGCCTCGGTGACCGCCCCCCGCTCGGCCCCCTGGACCAGCCGGGCGTACTTGGCCAGCACCCCGGTCGTGTACCGGGGCTCGGGCAGCTTCCAGTCCTCCCGGCGGGCAGCAAGGGTGTCCTCGTCGACCAGGAGATCGATCCGGTGCGACGCGACGTCGACCAGGATCCGGTCGCCCTCCTCCACGAAGGCGATCGGCCCGCCGTCGACCGCCTCGGGAGCGACGTGGCCGATGCAGAAGCCGTGGGTGCCTCCCGAGAAGCGTCCGTCGGTGAGCAGCGCCGCGTCGCCGCCGCGGCCCACGCCCTTCATGGCCCCGGTGATGGCCAGCATCTCTCGCATCCCGGGGCCACCCTTGGGGCCCTCGTAGCGGATCACCACGATGTCGCCGGCTTCGATGCGGCCGGCGAGCACCGCCTCCATCGCCGCATCTTCCCCATCGAAGACCCGGGCCCGACCCTCGAAATGGTCGAAGTCGATGCCGGCCACCTTCAACACCGCGCCGTTCGGTGCCATCGAGCCGCGCAGGATCGCGATCCCGCCGACGTCGTGGATGGGGTCGTCGAAGCGGTGGATGACCTCGCCATCGGGTGCGGGTGGATCGATCAGGGCCAGGTTCTCCGCCATCGTCTTGCCCGTGACGGTGATCTCGTCGCCGTGAAGCACGCCCGCCTCGAGCAGCATCGCCATGACGACCGGGACACCACCGATCCGGTCGATGTCCCACATGTGGTACTTCCCGTGGGGCTTGGTGTCGGCCAGATGCGGCACGCGGGTCGCCACCTTGTTGAAGTCCTCGAGCTGAAGATCGACCTGAGCCTCGTTGGCGATGGCCAGCAGGTGCAACACGGCGTTGGTGGACCCACCCAGGGCCATGGTCACCGCGATGGCGTTCTCGAAGGCTCCCTTGGTGAGGATGTCGCGGGGACGGATGCCCATGCGCAGCAGGTTGATGACAGCGGTACCGCTGGCGTAGGCGTAGTCGTCGCGGCGGCGGTCGACCGCCGCGGCCGATGCCGAACCGGGAAGCGACATGCCGAGTGCTTCGCTGATGGAGGCCATCGTGTTGGCCGTGAACATCCCTGCACACGCTCCTTCGGACGGGCAGGCGTTGCGTTCGATCGCGTCGAGCTCCCCCTGATCGATGGAGCCTGCGGCGTAGGCACCGACGGCCTCGAAGACGCTGGTGATGTCGAGCGCGGTGCCGTTGTGGTTCCCGGGGAGTATCGACCCGGCGTAGACGAACACCGACGGGAGGTTGACCCGCGCCGAGGCCATGAGCATGCCGGGAAGCGACTTGTCGCACCCGGCGAAGGTGACCATGGCGTCGAGGCGCTCGGCGTGCATCACCGTCTCGACGGAGTCGGCGATGACCTCACGGGAGACGAGGGAGGCACGCATCCCCTCGTGGCCCATCGAGATGCCGTCGCTGACGGCGATGGTGCCGAACTCGAGCGGGTAGCCGCCTGCGTCGCGGACCCCCTGCTTGGAGCCTCGGGCGAGCCGGCCGAGCGGCATGTTGCAGGGCGTGACCTCGTTCCACGACGAGGCGATCGCCACCTGGGGCTTGTCCCAGTCGGCGTCGGTCATGCCGACCGCACGCAGCATGGCCCGGGCCGGCGCACGCTCGTAGCCGTCGGTGACCTCGTGGGATCGGGGCTTCATGGGATCGCTCATGCTCGCAGACTAGTGAGCGCCACGACCTAGCATGACCTCGAATGACACCACCGACCGACCAGCACGCCGCGGTGACCGGCGAGAGCATCACCAAGCGGTGGGGCTCGACGACCGTGCTCGAAGCGGCGTCGTTTCGCATCGCCAACGGGGTGACGGGACTCCTCGGTGCCAACGGCGCCGGCAAGACCACCCTGCTCGGCATGATCCTCGGCCTGCACCGGGCCGACGGCGGCACCCTCACCGTCCTGGGCCACGATCCGGCGACCCTCGGGGCCGAGGTGCGGGCCAGGATCGGGTACTCACCGGAGCATCACGTGCTGCCGCCCGACATGCGGGCCCACGACCTCGTGGCCCTCGTCGCCAGGGTCCACGGCATCCCCCGCCGGGCCGCCACCACCCGTGCCAGCGACGCCCTGTGGCTGGTGGGTCTTGGCGAAGAGCGCTACCGGGCGATCGGCACGATGTCCACCGGCCAGCGCCAGCGGGTCAAGCTGGCCCAGGCGATCGCCCACGATCCGGTGCTCGTATTGCTCGACGAGCCCACCGACGGGCTCGACCCGGTCCAGCGCGAGGAGATCCTGGCGCTCATCCGACGGATCGGAACCGAGTTCGGCATCGACGTCGTGTTGTCGTCGCACCTGCTCGACGAGGTCGAGCGGGTCTGTGACTCGGTGGTGATCCTGGGCAACGGCGGCGTGATCGCATCGGGGGCCATCGAGGACATCCGGGGCGACAGCACCGGCATCGTGGCCGAGATCGACGAACACCTCGACCGGGTGGCGGCCTCGCTCGAGGCCACCGGTTGGGTCGTCACCACCGACGGCACGCGCCTCAGCGTCGACCTGGACCCCGCCGACGTGGACCGGGGACTCGACGCCGTGCGCGACGCCGTCTCCGAGGCCAACGCCCCCCTGCGGTCGCTGGTCCCCCAACGCCTCAGCCTCGAACAGGTCTTCCTGCAGGAGCTGACGTGAGCGAACGCGGATCGATGAGCGACACGGCACGCATCGCCGACCAGGGCTACCGCTCCTATGACGGGCCCCGCCACGGCACCGCCGGGTCGATCCGCGCGGTCACCGTGCACAGCATCGCTCGGGTGCTCGGCATCCGACGGGGAGCGATGGCCAAGGTCCTCCCGGTGATCATCATCGTGTTGTCGATGCTGCCCGCGGCCGTGTTCGTCGGTATGGCCGCGGTGCTGCCGGGATCGCTGATCGAGGAGAGCGTGCTCCCGAGCTACGGCGAGTACTACGGCTACATCACCTCGGCCATCGTCATCTTCGCGGCGTTCGTCGCCCCCGAGCTGCTCTGCACCGACCGCCGTACACGACTGCTGGGACTGCTGCTCGCGTCGCCGCTCGACCGCGTCACCTACCTCGTGTCCAAGGCGCTGGCGGTGGTCATCTCGCTCGCCGTGGTCACGATCGGCCCGCCCCTGCTGATGCTGCTCGCCTTCACCTTCGAGGGGGCCGGACCGGCCTCGCCGGCCGACTGGCTGACGATGCTGGGCCGGATCCTGCTGGCCGGCACCGTCATCGCCGCGCTCCACACCTCGCTGTCGTTGGCGGTGTCGAGCTTCACCGACCGCAACGCACTGGCCTCGGCCGCGATCCTGCTCATCCTGCTGCTCAGCGGCATCGTGACCAGCGCGCTCATCAACGGCGCCGAGTTGTCCTCGACGCTCGCTGTGCTCGACCTCCTCGGGCTCCCCTTCGAGCTGATCACCCGTATCTACCCGGACGTCGATCCGGCACGTCCCGAGCTGACGACGGGGTTGGTCGCCGCTGCCAACCTGGGCTGGACCCTCGTCTTCGCCTTCGTGGTCGTGGTGCGGTACCGGCGTCTGGTGGTCACCCGGTGAGCCCGGCGACGATCCACTTCGACGAGGCCTCGAAGCACTTCGGCGACCTCGTCGCGGTGTCGGAGGTGAGCTTCGAGATCGGTGGCGGGGTGACGGCGCTGCTCGGCCCCAACGGCGCCGGCAAGTCCACGGTGCTGCGGATGATGTGCGGCATGATCGCTCCCACCCTCGGCAGGGTCAGGGTCCTCGATCGAGATCCCCGACGCGACACCTCGTTGGCCGGCGACATCGGCCTGGTGTCCCAGCACGACGGCCTGTTCGACCGCCAGCGAGCACTGGAGTTCGTCACCCTGGCGGCCACCCTCGAAGGCATCGCCGACCCGAGCGCCGCCGCGGCCGCGTCCCTCGAGACCGTCGAGCTCGACCCCGCCGACCGACGCGTGCTCGGCACCTACTCCAAGGGCATGCGCCAGCGGGTCAAGCTCGCCCAGGCCCTGGTGCACGATCCCCGTGTGCTCATCCTCGACGAGCCCCTCACCGGACTCGACCCGCGGCAACGCTCGCACATGATCGAGCTGTTCCACCGCCTGGGCGACGAGGGTCGATGCGTGGTGGTGTCGAGCCACGTCCTCGACGAGGTCGAGCGCATCGGCTCGCGCATCCTCGTCATCGCCCAGGGGCGGCTGGCCGCCGAGGGCGACTTCCGCGCCATCCGCCAGTTGATGGACGACCGCCCGCATCGCATCCGCCTCCGCTCCGACCATCCTCGCGAGCTGGCCGGGGCGCTCCTGGCCGCGGGAGCCGCCATGGCCGTGCGCCTCGACGGTGCCGACGGCGTGATGGTCGAGACCACCGACATCGTCACGTTCCGGACCTCGGTGGCCACCCTCGCCCGTCGCAGCGACGCTCGCCTCTACGAGTTGGTCGGCCTCGACGAGGACCTCGAGAGCGTCTTTCGCTACCTGGTCGGAGGTCGCTGATGGGTTGGCTGAGACCGTTTCGGGCCCTGACCACCACCCTGGTGTCGGTGGCGGTGAGCCGGGCGCGCCTGACCGGTCTCGTCGCCCTGGGCGCCCTCGCCGTCGTGGTCGGGTTCGCGATCGGCGCCGCCGGACCGGCCTCGGCGACCCAGGCCGGCGCCGACCTCGTCAACGCCTACGGGCTCACCATCCTCGCCCCGGTCGTGACCCTGGTGATCGCCTCGGCCACCCTCGGGGACTGCCTCGAGGACAACACCCTGGTGTACCTGTGGCTGCGACCGATCTCGCGTGCGCTGATCGTCGCCTCAGCGGGCGCGGCCGCGTTCCTGACCGCGGGACCGACCGTGGTGGTGTCGCTGGTGATCGCCGCCGCGCTCACCGGTGGCGGCGGCGGACTGGTGGGTGCCACCGCGCTGGCCGCGATCCTGGCGGTGGTCGGCTACCTCGGCCTGTTCGTCCTGCTCGGGTTGCTCACCAAGCGTCCACTCGCCTGGGGCGTGCTCTACATCCTGATCTGGGAAGGGTTCATCGCCAGGGCCGGCACCTCGTCCAGTCAGCTCTCGATCCAGTACTACTCCAGGTCGGTGCTGGCCGAGATGGCCGAGGTGAGCCTGCGGCTCGGCGACGCTTCGATCGGTGTCGCGGTGGTCGTCCCGGTGGTGGCGATGGTGGTCGGCCTGGCGGCGGCGACGTTCCGCCTGCGCCACCTGAGCGTGGCCTGAACCACGACGGGCTCAGCTGCCGGCCCGTTCCCGCAGCAGGGAGGTCACCACCTTGCCGTCGGCCTGTCCCTTGGTGGCCTTCATCACCGCGCCCACGAAGAACCCGGCGACCTTCTGGTTGCCGTCGCAGTAGCTGGCCCACTCGTCGGGGTGTTCGGCGATCAGCCCGTCGACGATCGATGCCAGCTCGCCGGTGTCCATCGCCTCGAACCCGTGCTCGGCCGCGAGCTCCTCGGGGCCGCGTCCGGTCTCGACCATGTCGGCGAGCACCGTCTTGGCCTGGGTGGCGGTGAGCTCGCCGCCGGTCTCCATGGCGACGAGGCGGGCGAAGGCCCCGGGATCGAGCCGGTCGGCGCCGTCGACAGCGAGGTTGTTGTCGATGTGGGTGAGCACGCGGTCGGGCGCGGCCCCGGCATCGATCGCCGCCAGGGCGAGGGGGTCGAGGTCGCGTTCGACGGTCATGGCCGCGGCCGACGGCTCGACCCCGGCCGCCTCGGCCACGGCCCGGCGGCGGTCGGCAGGCAGCGGCGGGAGCGCCTCGTCGATGGCGCGGACGTCGTCGTCGCTCGGCTCGAGGGGCACCAGATCGGGTTCGGCGAAGTAGCGATAGTCCTCGGCCTCCTCCTTGGACCGCAACGTGTGGGTGCGTCCGTCGGCCTCGTCCCAGTGGCGGGTCTGTTGGATCACCCGCTCACCGGCTTCGAGCAGATCGATCTGTCGGCGGGCCTCGTAGTCGATGGCTCGGCCCAGCGACCGCAGGGAGTTGAGGTTCTTGATCTCGCACCGGGTGCCGAAGGGGTCGCCCGGGCGGTTGACCGACACGTTGGCGTCGACCCGCATCGAGCCCTCCTCCATCTTGGCGTCGGACACGTCGATGGCGAGGATGATCGCCCGCAGCTCGGTGACGTACTGGCGCGCCTGCTCGGCGGTGCGCAGGTCGGGTTTGCCGACGATCTCGATGAGCGGGACGCCCGCCCGGTTGTAGTCGACCAGGGAGTACCCGGCCTCGTGGATGCGACCGCCTCCACCGACGTGGGTGCTCTTGCCGGTGTCCTCTTCGATGTGGGCCCGCTCGATCCCGACCCGGGTGCCGTCGGGCAGCTCGAGCCAGCCTTCGACGTTGGTGGGCAGGTCGTACTGCGACACCTGGTAGTCCTTGGGCATGTCGGGGTAGAAGTAGTTCTTGCGGGCGAACACCGACCGGCGGACCTCGCAGTGCAGGGCACGACCGAGGCGCATCGCGTAGGTGACCGCAGACCCGTTGACCACCGGCAGCGAGCCGGGAAGGCCGAGACACACCGGGCAGACGTTGGTGTTGGTGTCGGAGCCGAACTGGTTGGGACATCCGCAGAACAGCTTGGTGGCGGTCGAGAGCTCGCAGTGGACCTCGAGGCCGACGACCATCTCCCAGCCCTCGGGCAGCGCGGCGTCGCTCACGAGGTCACCTCCTCGTGCACGGCGGCGGCTTCGAGCACCGCGGCGGTCCGGAACATGTCGATCTCGCCGAGCGACGGGGCCAACACCTGGACCCCGACCGGGAGGCCGTCGTCGCCGGTGCCGAAGGGGACCGAGATGGCGGGGTCGCCGGAGAGGTTGGACGGGATCGTGCACACGTCGTTGAGGTACATGGTGAGCGGGTCAGCGGTCTTGTCGCCCAGCGCGAACGCGGTGGTGGGGGATGTGGGCGACAACAGCACGTCGAAGCGCTGGTAGGCGGCGGTGAAGTCGCGGATGATCAGGGTGCGCACCTTCTGGGCCTTGCCGTAGTAGGCGTCGTAGTAGCCGGCGGACAGGGCGTAGGTGCCGAGCATGATCCGCCGCTTGACCTCGTCGCCGAACCCCGCGGTGCGGGTGGCCAGGTTCATCTCGGGGGTCGTGGGAGCGCCGACACGCAGGCCGTAGCGCACCCCGTCGTAGCGGGCCAGGTTGCTCGACGCCTCGGCGGGGGCGATCAGGTAGTACGCCGACAGGCCGTAGACCGCGGCGGGAACCGACGCCTCGGCGACCTCGGCCCCGGCGGCGGCAAGCACCTCGGCCGCCTCGTGCACCCTGCGGGCCACATCGGGGGCGATGCCCTCACCCGAGAGCTCGGTCACCACACCGACCCGGAGACCGCCGACGCCGTCGCTGAGGTGACGGCGAACCGGTGGTACCGCGCGGGGGATCGAGGTGGAGTCGGCGGGGTCGTGGCCACCGATGACCTCGAGGAGCATCGCCGCGTCGTCGACGGTGGTGGCGAAGGGTCCGATCTGGTCGAGCGAGGAGGCGAAGGCGATCAGCCCGTAGCGCGACACCAGCCCGTAGGTCGGTTTCACCCCGACGACTCCGCACAGCGCCGCTGGCTGGCGGATCGAGCCTCCGGTGTCGGAGCCGAGTGCCAGCGGCGAGAACCCGGCCGCGACCGCGGCCGCCGAGCCGCCGCTGGAACCTCCGGGGACCCGGGAGGTGTCGTGGGGGTTGCGGGTGGGACCGAAGGCCGAGTTCTCGGTGGAGCTGCCCATGGCGAACTCGTCGAGGTTGGTCTTGCCGACCATCACCGCCCCCGCGTCGGCGAGGCGCCGCACCACGGTGGCGTCATAGGGCGGGCGCCACCCGTCGAGGATGCGCGACGAGCAGGTGGTGGCGACGCCCCGGGTGCAGAGGTTGTCCTTGAGGGCGATGGGCACGCCGGCGAGGGGGCCGGGGTCCTCCCCTGCCGCCACCCGCTGGTCGATCGCGGCCGCGACCGAACGGGCGGCCTCGGCGGTGACCAGGTTGAAGGCGTGGATCTGGTCCTCACGAGCCTCGATGGCTGCGAGGTGCTCGTCGACGACGTCGAGCGCGCTGCGCTCGCCGGATCGGACCGCGGCGGACAGCGACGCGGCGGTCATGGCGCCTCCCCCAGCACGGGCGGCACCCGGAACATGCCGTCCTCGGCCGAGGGGGCCTCGGCGAGCACCTCGTCGCGGTCGAGGGTCGGGTGCACCTCGTCGGGCCGGAACACGTTCGCCAGGGGGTAGGGATGGGCGGTGGGCTCGACACCGGTGACGTCGAGGGCACCGACGTCACCGGCGTGTGCGAGCACCGCGGCGAGCTGTTCGGTGAAGTGGTCGAGCTCGTCGTCGGTGAGCTGCAATCGAGCGAGGTCGGCCACGTGGGCGACCTCGTCCCGGGAGATGGGGGC
>JBKGZW010000071.1:0-14347 GCA_046543225.1 Acidimicrobiales bacterium | reverse complement strand
ACGACTGGCTGCCGGTGGCCGTCGGCGCACCGATACCCCTCGCCGATCCACCCCGCAGCGTGAATCTGCTCGATGAGCTCGGAATCGAGCGTGGTGGGTTGCGAGCATCGACGGTGACGAACGGGACCTATGTGCCGGTCGAGATACGGCTCGACGAGCAGTTCTGGTTGGCCGTCGGACTCTGGTTGGCCGAGGGTCATGTCGGCACCGATGGTCGGCGCATGCGGGTGACCTGGTCGTTCCATCCGACGAAGGAGGAGTGGCTCGTCGACCACGTCGTCGATTGGTGCCGATCCCTCGGCGTCGAACCAGCGGTCCGCACATTGCCGACCACGCGTCAAGTGTCGGTCTCGTCTCGCTTGTTGGCGACGTGGTTCTCCACCAGCCTCGGGCTCGGCACGGGCTCCTACGACAAGGTGTTGCCCGACCTCACCTGGAACCTGACCGAAGACCACAAGCGGGCCCTCCTGCAGGGACTGTGGTTCGGCGATGGCTCGTGGTCCTACGTGAACGGTGGTCCGAGCGTGGTGTTGGAGTACGGAACGGTGTCGCGGCGCCTGGCCGATGGCATGGTTCGCCTGTTGGCCGAGCTCGGCGTCATCGCTCGGCTCAAACGAGGTCGTTCGACGAAGTCGACCACCGACGCCTGGTTCATCACCATCAGCGGAGCTGACCAGGTCGAGGAGTGTCTCTGGCTGGTCCCGCCGAGCGAGCGTGGCGAGGTGGCGCGGTCGCTCGCGCAACAGGCCAAGCGGATCGCGCCGACGGGGTACCGGCGCCTCGACAAGAACGTCGCCTGGGTGCGGGTCACCGAGGCGACCCCTCGACCGTTCACGGGTCCCGTGTACTCGGTCGAGGTGCCCGGCCCCCACACGGTGGTCGTCACTGACGGGCTCGTGGCGCACAACTGTTTCCCGAAAGACACGCGGGCGTTGGCCCACATCGCCGACGAGGCGGGGTACGACTTCCACCTGCTCAAGGGCGTGCTGGCGGTCAACGACGAGCAGTTCGATCGGGTGGTCGACAAGATCGAGCGCCTGGTCGGCGGGAGCCTCGACGACAAGACGGTGGCGGTGTGGGGGCTCACGTTCAAGGCCCGCACCGACGACCTGCGTGAGTCCCCGTCGCTCGAGATCATCGGCCGGCTGCGGGACCGCGGCGCCACCATCGTGGGCTATGACCCCGCGGTGCACGACCACCTCGACGGCATCACCGTGGTCGACGACCCCTACGCCGCGTGCGACGGAGCCGACGTGCTGGCGGTGCTGACCGAGTGGGACGAGTTCCGCTGGCTCGACTTCGACAAGGTGGCCGACCTGCTGACCGAACCCCGAGTCCTCGACGGACGCAACCTGCTCGACTCCGCTGCGCTGAAGCGACGGGGCTTCACCTACGACGGCATCGGCCGCAGCTGATGGCCCGGGTGGTCGTCACCGGCGGGGCCGGCCTGCTCGGCTCCACCCTCATGCGCCGCCTGCTCGAGCGAGGCGACGAGGTCGTGTGTGTCGACAACCTCATCACCGGATCTCACGACAACGTCGCCGCCCTCAGCGGCCGGGGCGGGCTCGAGTTCGTGCGCCACGACGTGTCGAAGCACTTCGAGATCGACGGTCCAGTCGACATGGTGATGCACCTGGCCAGCCCGGCGTCGCCCAAGGACTTCGGCGAGCTGCCCATCCAGATCATGAAGGTCGGTGGCCTCGGCACCCACAACACCTTGGGGTTGGCGAGGGCGAAGGGGGCCCGCTACTTCCTTGCCTCCACCAGCGAGGTCTACGGCGACCCCCTGGTCCATCCCCAGCCCGAGACCTACTGGGGCAACGTCAACCCGGTCGGCCCACGTGGGGTCTACGACGAGGCCAAGCGCTTCGCCGAGGCCATGACCATGGCCTACCACCGCCACCACGACATCGACGTGCGCATCGCCCGCATCTTCAACACCTACGGCCCGGCCATGCGCCTCGAGGACGGTCGCGTGGTGTCCAACTTCCTCGTCCAGGCGCTGCAGGGCCGTCCGCTCACCATCTACGGCGAGGGCACCCAGACCCGCAGCTTCTGCTACGTGGACGACGAGGTCGAGGGCCTCATCCGCCTGGCCGACTCCGACCACGTCGGCCCCATGAACATCGGCAACCCCGACGAGTTCACCGTCTTGGAGCTGGCCGAGCTGGTTCGCGACGTCGTCAACAGCGACAGCGAGATCGTCTTCGAACCGCTGCCGGTCGACGACCCGGTCCAGCGCCGGCCCGACATCACCCTGGCTCGCGACGTGCTCGGATGGGAGCCCAAGACCGTGCTGCGCGACGGGCTCACCCGCACCGCCGAGGGGTTCGCCCGCCGGCTGGGCCAGCTCTGATCGTTCAGGCGCGGTCGATCAGCGCGTCGAAGCGAGGGAGGGCCACGGTGTCGGAGTGGGCCTCGTCGAAGGCGCGACGGGCGTTGGCCGAGAGCCGGGCGTGCAGCGCGTCGTCGTCCCGGAGGCGCTGCACCGCGTCGACCAGCCCGTCGACGTCGCCGTGGCGGAGCGAGAAGCCGCAGTCGAAGCGCTCGATGGCGGCGTCGACGTTGGAGCACGGCGGACCCACATAGATCACGGGCCGGCCCATGCCGAGGCTGGCGTGGAGCTTCGAGGGGCTCATGAGGCCGAGGGCGTCGTCGTCGAGGGTGATGAGCGTGGCGCGTGCACCGGCCAGCACGCCAGGCATCTCGGACTTGTCGAGGTAGCCGCGCAGCACCAGCGGCGCTCCGTGACCGCCCGACAAGGCGATGGCCGCCGCCTCCAGCTCGGCCCACCTCACCCCGCCACCGACGAAGAGGAACGCATCACGTTTGGCGTCGAGGTGGGCCGCCGCGGCGACCACCGTGTCGAATCGGTGCCCGGTACCGGTGTTGCCGATGTAGGCCACGACCGAGCGTCCCGCCAGGTCGGCCTCCCGATACCCCGCCCACGGCTCGACGGCGGCGTCGGACGGGAACATCGACGACGGCTCCCAGTTGGGGATCACCGAGGTGGGGGGCCTGCCCCTGCTGCCGTACTGGTCGACGAGGAGCTCGGCCATCGGTTCGTCGAGGGCGACCACGTGGTCGAGGCGCGGGTAGATCCACCGGTTGACCCTCCTCAGCAGTCGCGAGACCGCACCGTCGGGGTCGACCTGGTCGAAGCGCTCGGCCGCGTCGGGATACACGTCCATGCTCCACAGGATCACCCGCGTGCGCCGGCTGAACGCCGAGACCAGCATCGGTCCAACCACGATGTAGGGCGGAGTGGTGAGCGAGACGATGACGTCCTGTCGGGGGAGCCCGAGCAGCCGGATCAGCGCGCCAGCGTGGAAGCCCAGGTAGCCGGTGAGGCGGGTGACGACGCTCGACTTGCCGCCGCCGGGCGTCGCCACCCGGATGACCTGGACCGGGTGGTCGGCATCGGTGGCGTCGGCGGTAGCAGAAGAAGCAACGTAGCTCGACCGTCCGGTGATGACGGTGACCTCGTCACCCAGCTCGGCCCGGTGGTGGGCGAGCGAGGCGGCGAGGTGGGCGGTGGGTGCCAGGTCGGGAGGGAAGAACTGGTTGACGATCGTGAGGCGCATGAGCGGCTGGGGCGCGGTCAGGCCCGGCGGACCGCGTGGACCATCTGGTCGATGATCGCGTCGAGCGGGTACTCCTGGGTCCAGTCGGGGTAGTGCGACCGGAACTTGGACATGTCGGTGTAGTACACGATGTGGTCGCCGATGCGCGCCTCGTCCCGGAATGAGAGCTTGGGCCGCTTGCCACCGCTGGCCTGGGCGATCAGCTCCACGCACTCGAGGTTGCTGGCCGCGTTGTGGCGCCCGCCGCCCAGGTTGTAGGCCTCGCCCTGACGGGGGTGCTGGGCGAAGGCCCAGAAGGCGCTGACCACGTCGTGGGAGTGAAGTTGGTCGCGGACCTGCTTCCCCTTGTGGCCGATCATCGTGTAGTCGCCCTCGGCGAGGGCCTGGGTGACCAGGTAGCTGAGGAAGCCGTGCAGCTCGACCCCCGAGTGGTGAGGTCCGGTGAGACAGCCGCCCCGGAACGCGGCGGTGTGCATCCCGAAGTAGCGGCCGTACTCCTGGACCATCACGTCCGACGCCACCTTCGACACGCCGAACAGCGAGTGGGTGGTGTGGTCGAGCGAGAGCTCCTCGGTGATGCCCTCGCTGGTGAGACCGACCACCCGGGCATCGGGGTCGTAGTCGAACCGGGTGTCGAGCTCGACCAGCGGGATGCGGTTGGGGTTGTCGCCGTAGACCTTGTTGGTGCTCATGTGGATGAACACGGCGTCGGGCGCGTGCAACCGGGTCGCCTCGAGCAGGGCCAGGGTGCCGCCCGCGTTCACGTCGAAGTCGTCGAAGGGTCGCGACGCGGCGAGGTCGTGGCTGGGCTGGGCCGCGGTGTGGATGATCACCTCGGGCGCGAGCCGGGCGATCAGCGAATCGACCTCGGAGCGGTCGCGGATGTCGAGGGTGTGGTGGGTGTAGTCGGTGCAGGTGGCCTCGAGGCGCTGCCGGTTCCACGTGACATCCCCCTGCGGCCCGAAGAAGTCGGCCCGCATGTTGTTGTCGACCCCGTCGACCTTCGCGCCCATCCGGTCGAAGAACTGGACGGCCTCGGAGCCGATGAGCCCGGCGCTGCCGGTGACGAGGACCTTGAGGGACATGGGGCCCGAGTGTAGGACCGTGCCAGACTCGGGCCATGCGAGTGGCGGTCACCCTCGAGCAGTGCTGGCACCGCGTGCCCGGTGGCACGGCGCGCGCCGCCATCGAGTCGGTGCGCGCCCTCGACGCCACCGGTGGGGTGGAGCTGATCGGGGTGTCGGCCCGGCACCGCAGACCACCGCCCGAGCCCTGGGTGCCGCCGATCCCGGTCGAGCAGCTGCGCATCCCCCGTCTGGTGATGTACGAGGGCTGGCATCACCTGGGGTGGCCCCACGTGGAGGAGGCGACCGGCCCGGTGGACCTCGTCCACGCCACCGGGGTCGCGGTGCCGCCGCGCACCGTGCCGCTGGTGGTCACCGTGCACGACCTGGCGGTGCTCCACGACCGGTCGCACTTCACCCGCCGTGGCGTGAGCTTCATGCGCGCCGCCATCGACCACACCCGTGAGCGTGGCGATCTCGTCCTGTGCTCGAGCCGGGCGACCCTCGAGGACTGTGTCGACAACGGCTTCGACCCCGAGCGTCTCCGCCTCGTTCCGCTTGGGGTGGACGTGGGGCCGGTCGACGACCGCGCCGTGGCACGGGTCCGGGCCGAGTACCGGCTGCCGGAACGGTTCGTGCTCTTCGTCGGCACGATGGAGCCGCGCAAGAACCTGGTGACCCTGCTCGACGCCGTCGCCATGATGGACGACGACGGCCCGCCCCTCGTGCTCGTCGGACCGACCGGCTGGGGAGACGATGGCGGCAGCCGGATCGAGGCGTTGGGCGACCGGGTGCGTGCTCTCGGGTTCGTGCCGGCCGACGACCTCGCCGCGATCTACGCCGCGGCGGAGGTGTTCGCCTATCCGAGCCTGCTCGAAGGGTTCGGGCTCCCGGTGCTCGAGGCCATGGCCCAGGGCACGCCGGTGGTGACCTCGGTCGGTACCGCCACCGAGGAGCTGGTCCGCGACGGCGGGGGAGTGGCGGTCGAGCCCCGCGACCCAGATGCCATCGCCACCGCCATCGGATCGGTGTTGGAGGACCCGACGGCGGCCATGGCGATGGGCGAGCAGGGACGAGCCGTCGCCTCGGCCCACACCTGGGAGCGCACCGCCGGCCTCACGCTCGACGCCTATCGGGAGCTGGTGTGACCACCACCGTCGGTGTCAACCTGTTGTGGCTCGTCCCCGGCGTGGTCGGAGGCTCGGAGATCTCCACGATCACCACCCTGCACGCCATCGCCGAGGATCCACCCGACGACCTGCATCACGTGCTGTTCGCCCTCGCCTCCTTCGTCGAGGCCCACCCCGAGCTGGCCGAGGCCTACGACATCGAGGCCCTCCCGCTGTCGGGCCGGCTCAAGGGAGTGCGGGTGGGGGCCGAACAGACCTGGCTCGCCGAGCGTGTCCGCCGGCGCGGGGTCGACGCCATGCACCACATGGGTGGCACCATGCCGCTGGTGCCCGGTCCGCCCGCGGTCCTGTCGATCCACGACCTGCAGCCCTTCGACCACCCCGAGAACTTCCACCCCCTCAAGCGGGCGTGGCTGGCCTGGGCCGTGCCCCGTTCGGTGGCCAGGGCGCGGCTCGTGCTCACCCCCAGCGACTGGGCGCGGTGGACCGTGCTCGACCGCTTCGAGGTCGACCCGGCGTCGGTCGAGACCGTGCATCACGGGGTGCCCCCGCTGCCGCCGCCGGCGCCGGCGTCCGAGGTGCGAGCCCGGCACGGGATCGACGGCCCGTTCATCTTCTACGCCGCCATCACCTATCCCCACAAGGACCACCTCACCCTCGTGCGGGCCATGTCGCGGCTGGCGGCGGACCACCCGGACATCTCGCTCGTGCTCAGCGGTGGTACCGGTCCCGCCGAGCAGCAGGTGATGACCGAGATCGCCGCGCTCGGGTTGTCCCACCGGGTGAAGCGACTCGGCCGGGTGACCTTCCCCGAGGTGGTCACCCTGCTCGACGAGGCCACGGTGGTGGCGTTCCCCTCCCGCTACGAGGGGTTCGGGGTGCCGCTGGTCGAGGCGATGAGCCGGGGTCGGCCACTGGTCGCGGCCGACGCGACCGCCATCCCCGAGGTCGTCGCCGACGGTGGCCTGCTCGTCCCCCCAGCCGCGGTCGAGGCGTGGGCCGACGCGCTCGACCGCCTCCTCGGCGACGAGGCGCTGCGAGCCGAGCTGGGGGAGCGGGGGCGGCGGCGAGCCGAGACCTTCGGGCCCGAGCGCAACGCCCGGGCGACCGTCGCTGCCCACCGCCGGGTGGCTGGTCGAGGTGGGGCTACCGTGGCGGGTCATGACTGATCGCCCCGTCACGACCGCGGTGCTGCTCGTCGGCGGCTTCGGCACCCGGTTGCGCCCGCTCACCCTCGACACGCCCAAGCAGATGCTTCCGGTGGCCGGGCCCACCATGCTGGAACGGGTGCTCACCCACCTGTCGGCCCACGGGATCAGCCGGGCCGTGCTCGCGCTCGGCTACAAGGCCGACGGGTTCACCGAGGCCTACCCCGACGGCACCTGCGCCGGGGTCGAGCTGGTGTATGCCGTCGAGCCCGAACCGCTCGACACCGCAGGCGCCATCGGCTTCGCCGCCGCCCAGGCCGGCATCGACGAGACCTTCCTGGCCTGCAACGCCGACGTGTTGAACGACCTCGACATCACCGAGCTGATCGCGTTCCACCGGTCCCGGGGAGCCGAGGGCACCATCCACCTCACCCCCGTCGACGACCCGTCCCGCTACGGGGTCGTCCCCATCGATGCCGAGGGTCGGGTCCAGGCCTTCATCGAGAAGCCGCCCCGCGACGAGGCCCCCACCAACTGGATCAACGGGGGCACCTACGTGCTCGAGCCCTCGGTCCTGGACCGCATCGAACCCGGCCGCAAGGTCTCGATCGAACGCGAGGTCTTCCCCGCCATGGTGGCCGACGGCACCCTCTACGCCCTCGAGCGGGCTGGTCGCTGGGTCGACGCGGGGACGCCCGACACCTACCTCCAGATCAGCCTCGCCTACCTCGACGGCACCGCCGGCACCGATCCCGCCATCTCGCCGAGCGCACGGGTCGACCCCGCGGCGACGGTCACCAGCTCGTGGGTGGGCGACGGCGCAGTCGTTCGATCGGGGGCCACCCTCGACCGTTCCCTGATCCTGGCGGGGGCCCGGGTCGAGGAAGGCGCCCTGGTGCGCGAGTCGATCATCGGACCCGGTTCGGTGATCGGTGCCGGCGCCAGGATCAACGGTCTGTCGGTCATCGGCAGCGATGTCGAGGTCGACCCCGGAGCCGTCCTGCACGAGGCGCGGGTGCCCGCCGCGACGCCGTGAGGCTCCTCGTCACCGGCGGCGCGGGCTTCATCGGCTCGCACCTGGTCGAACGTCTCGTCGACGGGGGACACCACGTCGACGTCGTCGACGACCTGTCCTCGGGTTCGCTCGGCAACCTCGCCGATGCGCGGGCGTCACGTACCGGGCGACTCACCATCCACCAGGTCGATGTCCGCGATCCGGGCGTGCCCGACCTGATGGTGCGGCGCGAGCCGGAGGTGGTCTTCCACCTGGCTGCCCGTGCCGACGCCGGCTCGTTCGACGAATCGGTCGCCGATGCCGAGGTCAACGTCGGCGGTTCGGTCAACGTGTTGGAGGGAGCCCGTCGGGCCGGCACCCGCAAGGTGGTGTTCGCGTCGAGTGGGGCCGCCATCTACGCCCCGGCCACCGGCGCCCAGCTCCCGTTGCGCGAGAAGCACCCTCAGCAACCGCTGACCCCCCACGGCGTGGCCAAGAAGGCGGTGGTCGACTACCTGGTCGCCTACCGCGAGTGCCACGACCTCGAGTTCACCACCCTCGTGCTGGCCGAGGTGTACGGCCCGCGCCAGCGTCATGGCCTGGTCGCCGAGGTGTTGGCGGCGGTCGCAGCCGCCGAGCCGGTCGAGCTCGCCGCCGACGGCGCCCGGACCTGCGACCTCGTCTACGTCGACGACGTGGTCGACGCCTTCATCCGGGCCGCCGACAAGGGAAGCGGGCTGGTGGCCAACATCGGGACCGGGCTCGAGACCTCGATCGACGAGCTGGTGGAGGCAGCAGGCGAAGCGCTGGGGAGCGAACCGGTGCCGGTCGTGGCGGCGGGTGGGCCCGATGGGCACCTGAGGTTCGCTCTCGACCCCGGACGGGCCCGGATCCACCTGGGATGGTCGTCGTGGACAGCCTTGTCCGACGGCCTGGTCCAGGCGATCGACCGAGGTTGACGCCTCCCCGGCCGGCGCTCGGATCGTGCCTCCACCGACGGGTGGGTCACCCCCACAGCCCGAGCAGTCTGGTGGCCGATGCCACCACGGCGATCACCATGATGGGCCGCACGAGGACCTCGCCGCGATGGATGGTGAGGTGGGCGCCGAGGGTGCCGCCAGCGGCGAACCCGACGGCGAGGACGAGGCCGGGGGCCCATGCCACGTCGCCGGAGATGATGAACACCGGCAGGACCATCGCGGTGGCCGCCAGGATGACGATGACCTTGATCGCGTTGGCCCGCACCACGTCGAACCCGCTGGCCAGCAGCGCCGCGGTGAGCAGGAGCCCGACGCCCGCCTGGAACGCGCCGGCGTAGACACCGATGCCGAAGAACACCGCGACGGTGACCGGCAGGGACCAGGGTTCCCGTGCCCGCCCGACCTTCGGTCGGTACAACGACAGCACCAGCAGCGGCAGCATCAACAATCCGAAGACCGCCTCGAAGCTCGAGTCGTCGAGCTGGCTGACCAGGGCCGCACCGATGAGCGAGCCGACCAGCGAGGCGACCAGGATCGGCACCAGGTTGGGCAGCGCGCGGATCCCCTGGCGGCGGAACTCCATGGTCGCGGCGACGTTCGAGACCAGCACGCCGATGCGGTTCGATCCGTTGGCCATGGTGCCCGGGGTGCCGGTGAAGACCAGGAGGGGAACGGTGAGCAGCGAGCCGCCACCCGCCAGCGAGTTGACCGCTCCCGCGACGAGACCACCGCCGATGAGCAAGAGGGCGTCGAGCCAGCCCACGGCCTACCGGAAGAGGTCTTCGCTGGGGTGGCGCAGGACCTGTCGCCCCACGTGCCCGTCGCCGAACCATGCCGGCTCGACGCCGCGGACGACCGCCGCGGCGATGCCGGAGGCCTTGCCCATCACCATGTCGGCAGCACCCGCGATCTCGTCGGCGACGCACACCTCGGTGACCTGCAGTTCGCGCCCGCGGGTGTCCTCGGTGCCGCGCAGGTCGACCACGGCGTGGATCCCCGAGACCCCGATCGCGACATCGGTCAGCCCTCGTCGCCACGGTCGGCCGAAGGTGTCGGAGACGATCACCGCGACCTCGACCCCCGCCTTGGCTCGCAACCCGTCGCGGATGCGCCGGGCCGACCAGTCCGAGTCCTTGGGCAACAGGGCGGCGAAGCCCCGGTCGACGTTCGACAGGTCGATCCCCGCGTTGGCGCAGATGAACCCGTGCGCCGTCTCGCTGATGACGAGGTCGCCGCGACGTCTCAGCACCCGGACCGATTCGCGCTCGACCAGCGGCTTGTGCGACAGCGGGTCGTCGGGATCGACCTCGACGAGCATCCCCTCGGCCTTGGAGACCACCTTCTGGGTCACGACCACCACGTCACCGTCGGCGAGCGCGGTGTCGACGCCGCCACTCGCCGCGGCGGCGATCATCCCCGCCAGGTCGTCGCCGGGGCGCACCTCGGGCACACCGTCGATGCCGAAGACCTCGAGCTTGGTCATCGACCCTCCAACGACAACACGGTGCGCGCCAGGCTCGACGCGACACCCGGCTGGCTCATGATGGTCGGCCGGGTCACGCAGCGCACGCCCTCGGCCTCGACGTCGGGAGCCGCGGCGGCGTCGGCCTCGTCGACCACGAGGGTGGCCGCCACGTCGCGGTAGAGCCGGGCGACCCCGGCGACCGAGGCGTCGTGTCCCAGCTCGGTCATCATCCGGTCGGCGGGGCCCTTCAGTGCCGCACCGGCGACGATGGGCGACACCGCCACCACGTCGTCGCGTCGGGCGGAGAGGGTTTCGCGAAGCCTCGGCACCGCCAGCAGTGGCCCGATCGAGACGATGGGGTTCGACGGCGCGATCACGATCACGTCGGCGTCCGCGAGTGCCTCGAGCACCCCGGGCGACGGTGCACACTTCTCGGCCCCGTCGAAGCGGACACCGGTGACCGCCACGTCGTGGTGGCGGCGCACGAAGTAGTCCTGGAAGCCGATCTCGCCCTCGTCGACCACCGTGACCATCGTGCGCAAGGGTCCCTCGGTGACCGGCAGCACCCGGAACCCCAGGCCCCACGCCGCGGCGATCTCGGCGGTGACCTCCGACAGCGAGGCGCCCTCTCGCAACCGTTGGGTCCGGTACAGGTGGGTGCCGAGATCGCGATCGCCGAGGTTGAACCAGTCGATGCCGCCGTAGCGTCGGAGACCGTCCATCGCTTGCCAGGTCTCGCCCGTCAGCCCCCACCCGCGTTCGGGATCGATGGCGCCGGCGACGGTGTAGATGACCGTGTCGATGTCGGGGCTCACGTGCAGCCCATGGATCACCAGGTCGTCGCCCACGTTGGCGATGACGGTCACCTGGCCCGGGTCGACCACCTCGACGATGCCGGCGAGCAGGCGTGCCGCACCCACCCCGCCGGCCAGCACTGTGATCTGCATCGGTCCGGTTCCGGTCAAGCCAGCGGGCGGAGACGGCCCGAGAGCAGGTCCATGTCGGCATCGACCATCATCGTCACCAGCTCCTCGAACGAGGTCGTGGCCTCCCAGCCCAGGTGTTGGCGGGCCTTGTCCGGGTCGCCGATCAGCAGCTCGACCTCGGCTGGCCGGAAGAACTTCTGGTCGACCGCCACATGGTCCTCGTAGTCGAGGCCGACGTGTTCGAAGGCGATGCGGCAGAACTCGCGCACCGTGTGGGTGCGGCCGGTGGCGATGACGAAGTCGTCGGCCTCGTCGGCCTGAACCATCAGGTACATGGCCTCGACGTAGTCGCGGGCGAACCCCCAGTCGCGCTGGGCGTCGAGGTTGCCCAAGCGCAGCTCCTTGGCCTGACCGAGCTTGATCTGAGCGACGGTGTTGGTGATCTTGCGGGTCACGAACTCGTGTCCGCGGCGGGGGCTCTCGTGGTTGAACAGGATTCCGGAGCTGGCATGGATCTGGTAGCTCTCGCGGTAGTTCACCGTGATCCAGTGTCCGTAGAGCTTGGCGACGCCGTAGGGGCTGCGGGGGTAGAAGGGGGTGGCCTCGCTCTGGGGGACCTCCTGCACCTTGCCGAACATCTCGCTGGTGCTGGCCTGGTAGAAGCGGATCTCGGGGTCGACGATGCGGATGGCGTCGAGGATCCGGGTCACGCCGAGGCCGGTGATCTCCCCGGTGAGCACCGGCTGGCCGAACGAGGTCTGCACGAACGACTGGGCAGCCAGGTTGTACACCTCCTGGGGACGGTGCTCCCGCAGGATGTGGATGAGCGACACCTCGTCGAGCAGGTCGCCGGACACGAGGGTGACGCGGTCCTGGATGTGGGCGATCCGCTCGAAGTTCACCGTGCTCGACCGCCGGACCATGCCGATGACCTCGTAGTCCTTGTCGAGCAGGAGCTCGGCCAGATAGGAGCCGTCCTGGCCGGTGATGCCGGTGATGAGTGCGCGCTTGGTCATCCCGCCTGTCTAGCACCGACGATCCTGGGCGGAGGCGAACCGTCTGCCGCTGGTGGCGGTGCGGTCGCCGCGTGGGCGCTCAGCGCGCGGACGAGACTCGTTCGCGCGCCTCGGCCAGCAGGTCGGCCAGGGTCTCGTCGAGCGCGAAGCGTGGTTCCCAACCGGTGGCGTCGGACAGCTTGGAGGCGTCGCCGCGCAGCACCGGCAGGTCGACCGGACGCTGCAGATCGGGGTCGGACACCAGCGTCATCGGCCGTTCGGCCAGTGCGATCAGTCGTTCGGCCAGCTCACCGATCGACACGTCGCGGCCCGAGCACACGTGGTACACCTCGCCGGGCGTGCCACCGAGGGCCAGCATGCGGTACGCCCTGACCACGTCGCGCACGTCGGTGAAGTCGCGCCGCGGCGTGAGATTGCCGACCTCGAGCTCGTCGAGGTGCTCACGCTCGTTGCGGACCACCCGGTCGGCCAGTCCCGGAGCGACGAACTGCGGGCTCTGGCGCGGGCCGAGGTGGTTGAACGCCCGGACGATGACGGTCTCGAGCCCGTACCCCAGCCAGGCCTGTTGGGCCAGTGCTTCGGCGGCGAGCTTGCTGGCCGCGTAGGGACTGGTCGGTCGGACCGGTTGGTCCTCGGTGAGTGGTAGCTCGTCCTCGGTGACGGTGCCGTACACGTCGGCCGATCCGACGACGATGACCCGCCGGGTCCCCGCCGCCCGCGCCGCGTCGAGCACGTGGAGGGTCCCGACGGCGTTGGCCTCGAAGGTGGCGTAGGGGTCCTTCCACGACGCCCCGACGTCGGCCCAGCCAGCCAGGTGGTACACGATCTCGGGGCGCACGGCCTCGAGGGCGGTCGTCACCGCACCGGGGTCGAGGATGTCGACCCCCTCGCTGCGGTCGAGGCCTCTCACCGCGTCGCCGGCAGCTTCGCAGTGCTCGACGAGGTGGCGGCCGGCGAACCCGGAGGAGCCGGTGACCAGCGCCTTCATCGAGGATCGGTGGCAGGTGGACGGGACCGTGTGGCGTGTGCAGGCACGGAGCCGAGTGTAGGCAGGGTCATCGGTCCGCCCCGGCGAGGTGGCGGTACAGGTCCGCCATGCCCTCGGCGCACGCCGGCCACGAGTACCGCTCCGCTCGCCGGCGCCCACGCCCGATGAGCTCGTCGCGGGGAGGGCCCTGGTCGACCAGCTCGGAGATGGCGCCGGCCAGTGCAGCGGCGTCGCCGGTGTCGACCAGTCGGGCGGCGTCGCCGAGCACCTCGGGCAGCGCACCCACCGCGGTGGCCACCACCGGTGTCCCCACCGACATGGCCTCCAGGGGCGGCAAGCCGAAGCCCTCGTAGCGCGATGGATAGGCCAGCACCCGCGCGCCCCGGAGCAGCGCCGAGCGGTCGGAGTCGCTGACCCAACCGAGGCGGACGACCCGGTCTCGGTGGGGTGAGCGTTCGATCCGTTCGGTGAGCTCGTCGGCGCCCCAGCCATGGGGTCCGGCGATGACCAGCCTGATCTCGGGGTCTTCCGCGGCGATGAGGTCGAAGGCGTCGACGAGCAGCGGCAGGTCCTTGCGGGGCTCGACGGTGCCCAGCGCCAGCAGGTAGCGCTTGCCTCCGGCGAGGTCGTGTCCCCGTGCGGGGTCGGCCTCGGGCAGTGCGCTCACCCCCAGGGGGACCACCACCACCCGCTCGGGGTCGACCCGGTACCGGTCGCAGATCTCGCCGGCCACGAACTCGGACTCGGTGTGCACCCACGCACCGCGGCGCAGCGCCCGGGCGATGAGACCCGGGTACTGGAGGGTGTCGGTCGTGGACATCTCGGGGTGGTGGTGGAAGGTGAGATCGTGGATGGTGACGAGCCCGGGCGCGTGGCGCGCCGGTGGGACCACGTAGTTGGGGCCGTGCACCACGTCGATCTCGCCGGTCCACCACTCGATCGGTGGCCGGTCGAACCGGCGCCACAGCTCGCGCAACGGCCGCGCCGCCTGGGGGCGGCTGCTCACCTGCACCCCCGGAGGGACGGCGCCGGTCAGCCGTCCCCGACCCCGC
>JBKGZW010000070.1:0-14359 GCA_046543225.1 Acidimicrobiales bacterium | reverse complement strand
GCACCCGCAGCTCGGCGTCGTTGGCGCCGTCCCAACCCAGGGTGATCATGGGGCCCGGCAGCGGCAGATCGACCGAGGTGGTCCAGCCGGGACCGACGGTGACCGGGGTGGTGCCGTTGGCGGCGAAGGGGGAGACGCCGTCGGTGAGGGCCATCGACTCGACGTCGAGTCCGGGTCGGGTGCGGCGGGCGAAGGGGAGGCCGACGCCGCCGATGGCGACCCAGGCCAGCGAGGTGCCGGCACCGGTGAGAAAGGCGCGCCGAGAGGTGCCGGCGGTGGTGCGGGAGGAGGGCTCAGCGGTCATGGGGTGCCTCGAGGGGATGGGAGCGCGCACGCCCCCGAAGAGGGACACTCCGCCCGCCCACAACAGTATGGCCCACCCACCACGGTGGGGCGGGTCACCCCCGCGTGGTGCCGGGCCGGTGGGTCACCTGCAGCGGGAACCAGATGCGACCCTGGATGCGGGTGGGGTTCACCACCGCGATGCGCTCGAGCTGGTCGCGGTGGTCGTACTCGGTGCCACCGTCGTGGGTGTGGATCCCCAGGCTGACCGGATAGGACCCGTCGAGCAGCGGGACGTCGGTCAGCTCGAACACCACCTCGCCGTCGCCGTCGAGCCGGCCGATCGCGACATCCAGGATGTCGGTGTTGACCCCGGTGAGCCGCTGTCCACGATCGTTGTAGATCTCGAGCGCGAACACCGCGTCGTCGACCGGGCGGGTGGCGTGGTAGCCGGCGCGGACCAGCACCCGGCCACCGGGTTCGGCGTGGTCGTCGCCGTCGGGGTACTCGACGGCGACGTCGGTGAAGGACACCTCGCGGGTGACCAGGTGCGCACCGGGCCGGGCGGGTTGGTCGGCGGCAGCTTCGACCCCCCTCAGCCGCAGCGCGTCGCGGAAGGCCCGGATCGCCTCGCCCGGTTCGGAGACGGTCACCAGCGACCCGCCGTCGAGCACCACCACCCGGTCGCACACCTCGCGCACCACGTCGGCGGCGTGGGTCACCAACAGGATCGTGCGGCCCTCCCGCTGGAACCGTCGGATGCGGTCGAGGCACTTGCGCTGGAACGCCTCGTCGCCCACCGCCAGGACCTCGTCGACCAGCAACACGTCGGGCTCGATGTTGGTGGCCACCGCGAAGCCCAGCCGGGCGTACATGCCCGACGAGTAGTGCTTGACCTGGCTGTCGATGAACGGCGCCAGCTCACTGAACTCGACGATGTCGTCGAAGACCCGGTCGACCTCCCGCGCCGACAGGCCGAGGATCGATCCGTTGAGGTAGATGTTCTCGCGGCCGGTGAGGTCGGGATGGAACCCGGCCCCCAGCTCGAGCAGCGCCGCCAGCCGGCCCCGGGTGCGGATGGTGCCCGACGAGGGTCGCAGGGTCCCGGCCACGCACTTGAGCAGCGTCGACTTGCCCGAGCCGTTGTGGCCCAGCAGCCCCACCGTCTCGCCCTCGATCACCGAGAACGACACGTCGTCGAGGGCGAGGAACCGTTCGACCGGGCCGGACCGGCCGATGAATCGCTCCTTGAGCGACTTCGACCGGTCGGTGCGCAGGGCGAACTCCTTGGAGACCGCGTCCACCTCGATGGTGACCGAGCCCATCAGATCTCCTCGGCGAAGTCGTCTTCGAGGCGGGCGAAGGCCCACACCGACACGGCCAGGATCACCAGCGAGATCACCACCACCACCCCGAGGCGGGCGAGGTACCACCAGGCGCTGACATCGATGGGGACCACCCCTGCGACGTCGGGGTTGTAGAGCGTGCGCTGGAAGGCGGTGACGACCGGAACCATGGGGTTGAGCAGGGTGAGCCACTCGAGACCGCCCAACCGGTCGGCCACCAGGTGGTACGGATACACGATGGCCGACATCCAGAACCAGGCGAGCAGGCCGAGCTCGACGAAGTGACCGGTGTCGCGCAGCGACACGTTGATGGCGCTGAGCCCGATGGCCAGCGAGGTGGTCAACAGCACCAGCACCACGAACGCCGCCGCCAGCACCGGCAGGTAGGCGAGGTCGGGCGGATGACGCAGCACGGCCATGCCCGCCACCAGGACCACCAGCTGCAGGCCGAAGTTCACCACCGCCGCGCCCACCACCGCGATGGGCAGCACCTCACGGCTGAAGCGCACCTTCTGCACCAGCGGGGCGTTGGCCACGATCGACGCCGCGCCGTCGCTGACCCCGGCGCTGAGCAGGTTCCAGGCGAGCAGCCCGCTCAACAGGAACACGCCGAAGACCGGCACGTCGACCCGGATGATCTCGGCGAACACCAGCGAGAACACCACCAGGTACAGCAACGGGTTCAGCAACGTCCACAGAAAGCCCAGCACGCTGTCCTTGTAACGGACCTTGAGCTCCTTGCGGACCAGGTTCGCCAGCAGCTCGCGCGACCGCCACAGGGCCGTGAACCGGGCCGGGAGGCTGGGGCGGGTCGACACGTCGACCAGCGGCGCGTCCTCGAGTGGGGTGACCATGGACCTCAGACGTTTGCGACGAGCGAACAGGACCGGCCTATCGTAGGGCCTCCGCAGCGAACCGCTCGCTGCAGCCGCGCCACCACGTGACCTCGACCGAGCCTTCCAGCCCCGAACGATCGGGTCCGACGAGCGCAGCAGCGCAACCCTCGTCGCCCCGCGGCGCCACCGCCGAGCGGGGCAAGGACTGGTGGCAGCGCCGGGGACGGTGGCTCGCCCTCGAGAGCGCGGGGATCTTCGCCTTCTGCAGCGCCATCGTCATCTACCTGTTCCGGGCCTGGCAGGCCAGCCTGCGGGTGCCGTTCTACCTCACCCACGACGCCCGCCTGGTGCAGGTCTATGTCCGCAACACCCTCGAGCACGGGTGGTGGCACCGCAACCCGGAACTGGGCGCCCCCTTCGGCGGCACCTACCTCGATCTTCCCCACGGCGGCGAGCAGCTGCAGTTCCTGGCGCTCAAGGTGCTGGGCACGATCCTCGGCAACGACGTGGGCCTCACCATCAACGTCTACTACCTGGCGGGGTTCGGGCTCACCGCCGTGGTGGCGCACCTGGTGCTGCGCCACCTGGGGTTCTCGTGGCCGGTGGCCGCGCTGGTGTCGATCGCCTTCACGTTCCTGCCCTTCCACTTCGCGCACCATCAGCAACACCTGTGGCGGTCGGTCTACCCCAACGTGGCGCTGATGGCGCTGCTCATCGTGTGGTGCGCCAGCGCCCGCCGCTCGTTCCTGCGCGACCCCGACGCCACCACCCCCCGCGGCCACCCGCGCCTGCGCGACAACCTGCGGACCGGGATGGTGGCCGTGGCCGCCGTCCTCGTCGTGGTCGTCGGGTCCTGGGAGACGATGATGATCGCCTTCGGGGCGTCGGTGCTGGCCTCGGTCGGCATCGTCGTCGCCCTCCGCCAGCGCGACTGGGTGCCCCTGGCCGCCGCCGGGGCGGTGGTCGCGGCCACGATCGCGGTCTTCGCCGTCCAGATGGCCCCGTCATTGCTGCACTGGGCGTCGGAGGGGACCAACGACGAAGGGGTGGGCCGCCTCGCCGTGGAGAGCGAGTACTACGGACTGAAGCTCAGCCGGGTGCTGCTGCCCGAGTTCAACCATCGCTCCGAGCGCCTCGGCGACCTCGGGTTCCAGCCCATCAACAACAGCCCCGTCCCCAGCGAGAACGGCCAGTCGCTCGGGCTCATCGGCGCCGCCGGGTTCGTCGCCGCCGGTGTCATCGCCCTCGGCTGGGGACTGGTCCGTCGGCCCCGACCTCCCGACGACCGGCGGCAACTGCTCGGCGTGTCGGCCACCAGCGCGATGATCGCGGTGCTGTTCGGCACCATCGGCGGACTGTCGGTGATCCTCGCCATCGGCGGCTTCTCCCAGATCCGGGTGTGGAACCGCATCGTCGTGCTCATCGCCTTCTTCTCGCTGGTGATCGTGGCCGTCGGACTCGAACGGGCCGTCGCCTGGCTGCGGGCCCGCCCCCGCGCCGGTGGCCACGCCGCGGCGTGGGTGCTGCTCGGCTGCCTGCTGGTGCTCAACCTGTGGGACACCGCCCGGGTCACCCGCCCCGACTACGAGGCCATCACCGCCGAGACCGAACAGCTCCGCGGGTTCGTCCGCCAGATCGAGTCCCAGCTCCCCGACGACGCCGCCCTCTTCCAGTACCCGGTGATCCCGTTCCCCGAGCACCCACCCGTGCACGGCATGGTCGACTACGACCACTTCGCCGGCTACCTCCAGTCCGAGTCGCTGCGCTGGAGCTACGGCGCGGTGAAGGGACGGCCCGAGGCCGACTGGCAGCAGACGGTGGGAGACATGGCCGTGCCCGACGCGCTGCCGGTCATCGCCGGCATGGGCTTCGACGGCATCTGGGTCGACCGGGCCGGCTTCGCGGACCACGGCGACTCCCTGGTGGCCCAGATGATGGAGCTGGTCGGCGACCCGCAGATGAGTGGACGCTACGTGTTCTTCGACCTGCGCGACTGGGTGGCCACCAGCGGATACGACCGCGACGAGCTGGTGGATGTCGCCCACGACGCGCTCGAGGTCGAGCCGCCTTCCTGAGCCGCCGTTGCGAGGCGCCGGTGCCCGCGATGGTCAGGCCGCGGGGTCGTCGGGTGCCCGCTCGTGCGCCTTGCCCACCTCGACGGGAGAGTCGAGATGGGTGCGGCGGCGGAGGTGCACGATCAGCTCGGCCAGCAGCCCGAAGAACACCATCTGCACCGCGATCACCACGAACAGCACCCCGGTGATGAGCGCGGGCCGGCCTCCGATCGCTTCGCCCTGGATCCGCAGCACCAGCATCCATCCGAGCAGCGCGGCGCCGACCACGCCGACCAGCACCCCCAACCCGCCGAAGAGGTGGAACGGGCGGGCGGTGTAGGTGGTGAGGAACTTGACGGTGACGAGATCGAGGAACCCGCGCCAGAACCGGGCCCGGCCGAACTTGGAGCGGCCGTGCTGGCGGGCGTGGTGCTCGACGTCGACCTCGCCGACCACGAACCCGTTCCAGTGGGCGAGCACCGGGATGTAGCGGTGCAGCTCGCCGTAGACCTCCAGCGACGTGGCGACGTCGCGGGTCATGGCCTTGAACCCGCTGTTGAAGTCGCGTCCGGGAACGCCACTGACCTTGGACGTGGCCCAGTTGTAGACCTTGGACGTGTTGCGCTTGATGAACCGGTCGTTGCGCTGGGCCCGGCGCCCGGTGACCAGGTCGAGGCCGCCGTCGAGGGCGTCGAGCAGGCGGGGGATCTCCTCGGGATCGTCCTGACCGTCGGCATCCATCAACACGACCACGTCGCCGTCGAGACGGGAGAACCCGGCGCTGAGGGCGGCGGACTTCCCCGAGTTGCGTCGCAGGCGCACCGCACGGATCCCGGGATCATCGAAGTCCGCCACCGCGGTCGCGGTGTCGTCGGTGCTGCCGTCGTCGACGACGACGATCTCCCACGAACGGCCGATCCGGGCGAGGACCTCGCGGATGCGGGGGATCAGCTCGCGGAGGTTGTCGCGCTCGTTGTAGGCGGGCAGCAGGACAGAGACCTCGACACTCACAGCGACCTCTCGGGGCGGGGGACCACAGGAGGGTAGAACCCCTGGCCCGAGCACGCACGCACCGGTGTGGTCACCACCGAGGGGTAGGATGAGCCACCCATGACCTTGCGGATCGCCACGCTCGGCGCGGCCTACTCGGCGAACAAGGGTGCGGCGTCGATGGTGCAGGCCCTGGTCGACCAGCTGCCGGCGCGCCTCGACGACGTCGAGATCGACGTGTTGTCCACCTACCCCGGCCCCGACGCCGACGCGCTGGCCCGGGCGAAGAGCCCGGCCCGAGCGGTGTCGCTGCGGGCACCCGAGCTGGCCACCATCGTCGTCCCGCTCGCCCTGGTCGCCGGCGTGCTGCGGCTCGCCGGGCTGCCGTGGGGCTGGCTGTGCCGACCACCGGCGCTGGCGTCGCTGCGACGGGCCGACCTGGTGGTCGACGTGTCCGGCATCTCCTACTCCGACTCGCGCCACGTCACCTTCGGTGTCTACGGCTTCCTGCTCAACCTGGTGCCGTGGCTGCTGGGCCGTCCCCAGGTGAAGGCCTCCCAGGCGATGGGCCCGTTCCGCCATCCGGTCAACCGGGTGCTCAGCCGTGTGGCCCTGCCCCGGATCGAGGCGATCGTGTCCCGTGGCGACCAGACCGCCGGCCACCTCGACCGGTTCGGCATCGCCCACACCCCCGCCGACGACCTCGCCTTCCTCATGGCGGTCCCCGACTCGGCCACCGCTCGGGCCGCCGAGCTGTTGCCCGACGGTGACCGCCCGTGGATCGGCATCGCCCCCAGCGCGGTGGTCGACGGGTTCTGCGTCGCCAACGACATCGACTACGTCGGCGAGCTGGCCGCCTTCGTCGACCGCCTCGTCGACGCCGGCGAGCACCGCGTCGCCCTGTTCGCCCACTCCACCAGCACCGCACCGCTGCCCACCCGTCTCGACGACCGCCCCGTGTGCCAGGCGGTGCTCGACCGGGTGTCGGACCCCGATCGGGTCACCTTCGTCGATCTCGACCTGTTGCCCACCGAGCTGCGGGCCGTGATCGCCCGCTGCGACCTGCTCGTCACCTCGCGGTTCCACGCCATGGTCTCGGCCCTGGCCGTCGTCACGCCGGTGGTGGTCGTGGGGTGGAGCCACAAGTACGGCGAGGTGCTCGACCGCTTCGGCCAGGGCGACGTCGTGATCGACTACGCCGACCTCACCGCCGCCGGCATCGCCGAACGCGTCGAGCGGGTGCGCGACGAACACCGCGAGCGGACCGACGCGATCGCTGCCGGCCTGCCTGCTGTGGTGGCATCGGCGAGCCGTAACCTCGACGAGATCGAACGGGTGCTGGCCGCCACCTCCCAGACCCGCCGACCGCGACCGACCACCCCCGACGCCCCCGCCCAGGAGCGCACCCCTTGACCACCATCCGTCACGACCTCAGCGGCGTCATCGCCTCGTCGATGTGCATCGGCTGCGGCGCCTGCGAGCTGGCCGACCCCACCGTGAAGGTCACCCTGCACCCCACCAAGCAGATCTTCGAACCCGAATCGGTTGGCGGGCCCGAGGCGGCGGCGGTGTGCCCCGCGGTCGCGGTCGACTACGCCGGGCTGCAGGAGAAGCTGTTCCCCGGCGCCGAGCAGACCGAGTTCGGGGTGGTCGAGGCGGTGATGCTGGCCCAGAGCACCGACCTCGAGCGCAACCGCCGGGCCTCGTCGGGCGGTCTCATCAAGGAGCTGCTGCTCGAGCTCCTCGACCGCGACGACATCGACGGGGTGATCGCCCTCGGCCACGTCGCCGGGCTCGACTTCCAGCCCCGCCTCGTCACCGATCCCGACGGTGTCGACGAGCTGCCCGGCTCGATCTACCACAACCTGTCCCAGCCCGAGACCCTGCGGCTGCTCGAAGCCAACGAGGGCCGCTACGTGGTGGTGGCCATCCCCTGCCAGCTCGAGGGCATCTACCAGTACGTGTTCACCCACGCCCCCCACCTGCGCGACCGCATCGCGTTCACCGTCGGCCTGCTGTGCGGCTGGCAGTACAGCCACCACGCCCTGCGGGCCATCAGCCACTTCAAGAAGATCCCCTTCGACGAGATCACCGACATCGCCTACCGGGGCGAGGGTCCCATCGGCAAGCTCCGCATCCGCACCGGCGACGAGGAGCACGCCATCGGCCGCCGCGTCGACTTCGGCTACCAGGTGGCCTTCGACCGCTCGTTCAACCTGCCGCGGTGTCACGTGTGCATCAACCACAGCAACTTCCTCGCCGACATCGTCGTCGGCGACGCCTGGCTCCCCGCAACGGTCACCTCCAAGACCGGGATCAGCCTCCTCACCTGCCGCAACGCCGAGGCCGAAGCCACCGTCCGCCGCCTCGCCGCCGACGAGCGCATCGTGATCGCCGACGTCACCACCGCCGAGGTCGAGGAGTCCCAGAAGCGGCCCGTCGTCTACGGCGACGTGGCCTACGCCTACGCCGAGCACCTCCACGAGCTCGGCGTGCACACCCCCGACCTCCAGGGTCCCAACCGTCCGGCCGCTCAGCTCGCCCCCCGACGTCAGGTCGCCAAGTTCCACCGCGAGCTGGTGCGCAAGCTGGCGCTGCAGCGCGCCGGCCGCTACCGGTACCTGTACTTCCGCAAGGCCACCGTCGAGCTGCACCGCCACCTCATGCGCTACATCCGCTGGTTCGCCGTGCGGGTGCTGCGCATCAAGAGCCTCACCGGTCGTCGCCGGGAGGTGCCGAAGGAGCTGATGAAGGGCTTCCGCTGACGTCGGTGCCGCCGTCTGCTCGGAGGTCAGCCCGGGCCGTCGGTCGTGGCCGCAGCGGTCCCGCAGCCACCGCCGCCCCACCCGCGTCGACCACCATGAACAGCAGTCGCGACACCACCGCGACGGTGGCCGCCACCGGCGGGGCCAGCGACCCGGCCGCGGCCACGAACGCCGCTTCGCGAACGCCGATCCCGCCCGGCACCGGGACGGCCACGAACCCCACGATCCACGAGAAGATGCCCGCCGCCACCACCGGCACCAGCGCCGCGTCGGGGTCGAAGGCCAGCGCCACCAGCCAGGTGGCCAGCCCGATCGCCGCCCACCCCGGCAGGTGGCGGGCGATGAGGCGGATCGAGGTGGTCCACGCGGGGATGCGGGGGTGGGTGCCGTCGCCCAGCACTCGCTCGGCGATCCGTAGCAGACGGCCGAGCACGCTGGGGTGCAGCACCGCGGCGCCCACCGGGACCGCCGCCAGCAGCCACCAGGTGCCGCCTTCGCCCGCCGACGCGTTCACCGGCAACAGGATCACCACCGCCACCGCTGCGGCCAGGTAGGTGACCGCCATCGACAGGGCGACGCTGTTGTAGGCCACCGGTCGGGGCAGCCCGCTGCGGGTGGCCATCTCGCCGCGTCCCAGCAGCGGCCACAGACCGCCCGGCAGGTACTTGCCCAGCTGGCCGAGGTAGTACCAGCCGATGACCGTTCGGGTCGGCGCATCCTCGCCGAGGGCCCGGATGCAGGTCCGCCACGACGTGGCGAACCAGGTCATGCCCGCGGCGGAGGCGAGGATGGCGGGGACCAGCCAGCCCCACGCCGCGCCTCGGAGTGCCTCTCTGGCCTCGGGCCACTGGCCGGCGATGCGGGTGGCGACGAACACCGCCCCGCCGAGCGCGACGAGCGCGCCGATCACCGTCGAGATCCGGGCCGCGTGCTTCGAGTTGGTGGTCATGGACGGGCTCCGCGCACGGTCGCGGACACTAGCCTCGGCCCATCACGACCGAGCCCGCGCCCACCGACCAGCCTGCGATGCCCGCCGCCGATGATCGCCAGGTCCCCGTGCCGGGGCTGCGACGGGCGGTGGCGATGGTGGCCCTCCTCATCGCCGGCACCGCAACCAGCGGGCTGGTGCTGGCCGTCGGCGGGTGGTTCCGCCCGCTGCCGGCCACGGTGGCCGCGGTGGTGGCGAGCACCGCCCTGATCCTCGCTGTTCGGATCCCGACCGGCACCTCTGACGGCGGTGGCCAGCGCCGAGGCCGGTCCAGGACCAGCGCCCGGCTGGCGGCGGCCACCGCGCTGGCGATCATCGCGGTGGTGACGGTGGGCAACGTGGCATCCCACGGCGAGCACCTCCTCGCCGACCGCGACCCGGGGGTCTATGTGACCACCGGACGCTGGCTGGCCGACGAGGGCCAGCTGCTCGTCGCGACCCCCGACGATCCCTTCTCCCGCCACGAGGCCGCGGTGCGCTCCGACCTCGGGTTCCACCCCGTCGACGACCGCGCCGGCTCGCCCCGAGCACCACAGTTCACCCACCTGCTGCCGGTGCTGCTCGCGTGGGGTCACTGGATCGGCGGCTCCACCGGCCTGCTGATCGTCCCTGCGCTGCTGGGGGCGTTGGCGTTGACCGCGGTGTGGAGCTTCGCCACCCGGATGCTGCGCCCCTGGACCGCCACCGCCGCGGTCGCCGCCCTGGCACTGAGCCCGGTCCAGGTGTTCTTCAGCCGCGACGCCTACTCCGAGCCCCTCACCCAGCTCCTGTTGTTCGCCGGGCTCGGGCTGCTGCTCGACGCCACGTCCCCTGCGTCGGCGCGGCCCGCAGTCCCGCGCCGGCCCGCCAGACGCTGGTCCCTCGCCACCGGTGCGGTCGCCGGGCTCCTCCTGGGGGCCACCTTCGCTGCTCGCATCGACGGCCTGGGTCTGCTGGTCCTGATCCCGTTGTGGCTCGCGCTGGTGCTGCGGACCCTGCCGGGGTCGCCGCGCCGGGAGCTGGCGGGGACCGCCGCGGCGGTCGCCGCCGGCGCCGCCGTCGCGATCTCGATCGGGCTCGTCGACCTCGTCCTGCGCAGCCCCTCCTACCTCGAGCGCCTGACCCCCGAACTGGTCGGCCTGCTCGGCTCGCTGGTCGCGACGTCGATCCTTGCCGTCGTCGGTGTCGTGCTCGCCGACCGGGCACCGGCGTGGTGGATCCGTGCCCGCGATCGTTGGACTGCGCCGGCGGCCGCGACCGCCGCTGGGCTCGTGGGGCTGGGCGCGGTGCTCGGGTGGCTGGTGCGGCCCACCATCAGCACCGTGCGGGGTGACGCGTCGGACTTCGTCGCCGCCGTCCAGGCCAGGGAGGGCTCGGTCGTCGACCCCACCCTGCGCTACGCCGAGCACTCCGTCGAGTGGCTGAGCTGGTACGCGGGCCCGGTCGCGGTCGCCCTCGGTGTGGTCGGCATCGCCCTCGTGCTGTGGCGCTCGGGGCGCCGGTTCGAGCCGACGGCGGCGACCCTGCTGGTGGCGGCGGGGCTCGGGGTGACCGTGCTCTACCTGTGGCGCCCGTCGATCAGCCCCGATCACCTCTGGGCGATGCGCCGCTATCTGGTCGTCACCCTGCCCCTGCTGGTGCTGCTGGCTGGGTGGGTCATCGACGCCCTCGCCAGCAGGCTCGCGCCGCTCCCGGCCGGGGCGAGGGCGACCGCGGCGTCCGCCGTCGCCGCCGTCGTGTTGGTGGTGCCGCCCGCCCTGGCCACCTGGCCGATCCGCGACGCCCGGCCCCACCCCGGCCTGGCTCAGGCCGTCTCCTCGGTCTGCGAGGAGGTCGGCGACGACGCCGCCATCGGCGTCATCCCCGAGGACAACCTCGGTCTCACCGCCGCCCTCGCGTTGCGGGCCTGGTGCGGTGCTCCCACCAGCGTCGTGCCGGTCGGCATCGGCCCCGACGGCTGGCAACGGTTGGCCGAGCAGTGGGCGGACGAGGGGCGCGACCTCCATGCGGTGGCCCGCAGCCCCCGGGCGCTCGCTCTGGTGGGGGTGGTCCCCACCGTCGAGGCCGAGGCGTCGGGGCCCGAGGTGGAACAGACCCTCACCCGGCGACCCGCCGACACCGTCGAGCGGACCACGACCTTGATCGCCGGTCCCGTCGAGCCCTGATCGCCGGTCGTCGGCGCGAGGTGGGACGCCGAGGTGGGCCTCAGGACGGTGAGCGGCCCTCGACACCCACCAGGGGAGCGACCGCGTCGGCGAAGCTCCGCCCCAGCGCCGCCCAGCTGTAGCGCTGCTCGATCAGGTCGCGTCCGGCCCGGGCCCGATGCTCCAACCCGTCGGTGTCGGCGAGCATCCGATCGAGAGCCGACGGCCAGTCGCCCGGCTCGGCCAGCACGAGATGCTCGCCGTCGACCACCTCGAGTCCCCGCGCCCCGAACGGAGTCGACAGCACCGGTGCCCCGGCGGCCAGGTACTCGAGGATCTTCAGGTTGGTGCCCGACCCGATCCGCATCGGGTTGAAGGCCACGTCGGCCGCCCGCAGCAGCGCCGCCTTCACCGGCGCGGTGATCACCCCCATCGAGACCACGTTGGGCGGCAGGCGGCGCCCGTACAGGGCGAGGGTGTGGCTGCCGCACAACAGCACCACCAGGTGGGGCCGCTCGGCAGCGACGTCGCACAGCAGATCGACCGCGTCGAGGTTGGGCGGATGGTGGCTGCCGATGAACACGCCCATGGTGTCGGTGTGGGGACGGTCCGCATCGGCGAAGGCGGCGAAGCGGTCGAGCCAGGCCCGGTTGACCCGCCGGCGGGCTGCTGGCGTGGTGAAGGGCGTCTGGTCGGGGTCGACGCCGTTGCCGACCACCAGCACCTTGCGCTCGGTCCCGTCGGGGTACCGCTCGGCCAGCTCGGCAGCGTCGTCGGGAGAGCAGGCGACCACCAGCGCGGCCGCCTCCATCGCCGCGGCTTCGACGGCCTCCACCGCTGCGAGCAGCTCCCGCCCCTTCGCGGTGGGAGGGAACACCGAGCGCTTCAACCCCGCCTCGACGTTGTAGGCGTCATAGACGATCGGCAACTCGATGCCCGCCGCCCGAACCGATGGCAGCTGGTAGGGCTCGGCCAGCACGAGGGCGTCGGCCCCGTCGGCCGCGATCGCCAGCGCCTCGGGGTAGGCGGGGGTCCACTCGATCAGCTCGCCGATCATCACGTCGCCGGTGGGGACGCCGAGATCCTGGGACGAGGTGTTCTCCCGGCGCTGGTGCTCCCACGAGCGGGGCACCACGGTCTCGACGAAGCCCGGAGCCAGCTCCCGCGAACCCGAGCGGGCATCGGCGGGGGCCAGGCACACCACCTCGACGTCGGCGAAGTCGTTCAGCGCCTGGTAGAGGTTCCTCGCCCGGATCTGGCCGCCCCCCAGCGCCGGCTCGAGGGCGAAGGTGGTGGCGACGACCACCTTGGGACGGGTCCCGCTCGACGCCACCTCGGTCGGCTGTGCCACCGGTGGGGCGGTCGCCGCCGGCGTGGGCTCCTCGAGCCCGTCGACCAGGCGTCGGGCGACCCGCTCCCACGACACCAGACGACCCCGACGCCGGCCACGAGCACCGAGCTCGGTGGTGCGCTCGGGATCGGCGACCGCCTCCTCGATGGCCGCGGCCAGCGCATCGACGGTCGGCGGCACCACCCACCCGGTGGCGCCGTCGGCCACCAGCTCGGTGGGACCGCCCGAGTCGGTGCAGGTGATCACCGGTGCGCCCGCCGCCATCGCCTCGAGGGTGATGAGGCCCAGGTCCTCGTCGAGGGGCACGAACGGCACCGCGACGGCCCGGCCGTAGAGCTCGGCCAGCTCGTCGTCGGAGACGAAGCCGGCGAAGCGGATCCGTTCGTCTCCCTCGGCCATGTCGCGCAGCGCCGCCTCCTGGGGTCCGGTGCCGGCGATCACCAGCGGCACCTCGACGTCGGTCTGACGGAAGGCGGCGATCAACAGGTCGAGCCGCTTCGGACCGTCGAGGCGGCTGGCGGTCACGAGGTGGACCGGGTCGTGGCGTTCGACGGTGGGCAGGTCGGAGGGCAGGTGGGCGACCAGCGGCATCACCCCGTGGGGCAGATACCCCGGGCGGGCGGCCACGGTGCTCGACAGCGTGAGGTGGCGTTCGATCGAGTCCGGCACCAGCGCCACCAGGTCGAGGTGGTGGACCAGCGCGCGGGCCAGCGGTCCGGGCAGCGAGAAGCAGGGATGATCGGCTCCGAGCTGGGCGACCGCGTCGTCGTAGGCCCCGAACAGCTCATCGAGGCGGTCGCGGTCCGGCTCGCCCTCGGTGAGCGCCACCAGGCGGCGGATGGCGCGCTCGCTGGTGTCGACCGCGTACGGCAGGCGGAAGGTCCGGTACGTGTCGTACAGGCCGCGGAGCGGATGGAACATGAGCAGCCGGTGGTGGTCGTGGGGGGTGATCCACGCCGGGTACTTGCACGAGATGACGGCGTCGGAGTCCGACAGGTCGAGCCGGGAGAAGCGGCGGTAGCCGTCGATGACCTCGTGGAGGGTCGACTCGGGCACCGGGAGGCGCATCAGCTCGGCGTCGTGTCCGCCGTGCTCGGCCAGGTGGCGGACCAACCCCTCGGTGGCTCGCTCGGCCCCGCCCCAGTTGGGCGGCACCGGTTGGGGAGCGACGACGGTGATCTTCACGCCGCCACCGTCGCGATGGCGTCCCGCACCTCGTCCAGGGCGCGGTCCCAGTTGTAGGCCAGCGCGGCGGAACGGCCGGCCTCACCCATCTCGGCCGCGGTGTCGGGGTCCGAGCAGAGCTGGTCGACCGCGGCGGCGATGGCCTCACCGGTGGGGGGCACGACCAGCCCGTCGATGCCGTGGCGCACCAGCTCGGTGAGGCCGCCGCCGTCCTCGCACACGATCACCGGCCGGCCGGCCAGCATCGACTCGATGGCGGTGAGGCCGTAGTCCTCGTCGAGGGCGGGGGCCACGGTGCAGGTCGAGGCGGCCATCAGCGAACGCAGCCGGTCATCGTCGACCCGGCCCCAGACGGTGAGCCGACGCGCCGCTGCCGGGTCGACGCCATCGGCCCCTGTGGGGATCCCCGGGTTGCACCACAGCTCGGCCGGGGTGAACG
>JBKGZW010000069.1:0-14489 GCA_046543225.1 Acidimicrobiales bacterium | reverse complement strand
ACGGCAAGGTGATCGGCGATGGCCAGTGGAAGCGGATCATCGACGAGGACCGACACGAAGGTCCCGCACGTAGTTCTCAACACCCGGCGCTTGGATGCGGATGCCGGCGCAGCCGTTTAGACCCGGACCCTTCCTGCACGCGTACGACCGCGCGCCACCTTCCCGAGCCGGCGACCGAAGCGGCGCGCCGTGACGATCGCCTTCGGTACCATGCCCCGCATGGCAGAGCAGGCGTCAATCACATTCCTCGGGCCCTGCTTTCAGTGCCGGACGGCCACACCACCGAAGCTCTCGAACGCCGTAGTGACGACACCCCTACCAGCCACAGGCGTCGTCACGGTGACGATGCTGTGCGACGAATGTCTCCGGGACTCCCGCGCTGACGTGTGGGAGAGCTGGATGCGGCAAGGATCACCACAGCCCGATGCCGTCCCGGGAAAGCTGCTGGTTCAGACAATCGGCGTGTGCTTCAACTGTCTCAACACGATGTCGAGCATCGGGGACCTAACCGGCGTGTCAGGCAAAGCAATGGCTCCGGCCACATGCTCCTCGACGTGCGAAGCAGCGGCCCGGGAACGGCTGGGATAGTCACTGGCCGCACGGACAAACCCGGGAGATCAGTGTCCGCCGCGGCGGAGTGCTGCCTCGCTCCACTGGATCATGCTGCGAATCAACGCCTGATGATTGCCCGGCAGCCCGGCCGCATAGGTCTCGACATAGTCCGGATCGGCGAGGTAGAGGCCGCCGACGGCGAGATTCGCGACCGCTCTCCATTCATTCAGGTCGGTAAGCGATGGCAAGGCGGCTGCAGCGATCGGTTCGCCGTGCGCGTGACCCAGCATCGCGCCGACCATCTGCTCACCCGCCAGCCGGAACGACCGCACGTCAGTCCTGACCTCGGGAGGAATCGTCTCCTGGACCTCCTCGTAGCGCTCGAGCAACGGAAACACGACAGCCAGATCCACCGCATGCTCCGCCGTGCGCCGCTTCATGAAACCAACGCGCTTCCCGCAGCCACAAGGACACATCGCCATAGCTGGCCCCCCTCGGTCGGACTCCTCACGAGCCTATGCCTCCCGGCATTTCGGCGCCGTCGAACCGTGCCTGTGCGAGCTAGCCTTGCCTCGTGTCTGACGATGACCTCTACGTCCCACAGCCAGTTGGGCTTGTAGCAGAGCGGCACCGGGACCTCCAGGACGCGTATCTGGCTGCTCGAGATACCCAGGGGCCCGTCGATGCGCTAAACACCGCGATCCACGCTGTCTTCACCGAGAGCGAGGCCGCTGACATAGTCGGCTTCGCCAACGGCGAGCAGGACGGGATCTACGGCGAGGGCGAGGGAGCAAAGCTCGTTCCGGTGCTCCTCGGAAACCTGGAGAAGCTCTACCAGCAGGCAAAGGAGCTTGGCCTCAGGTAGGCGCTGACGCGCCTGCCATCCCACACCGGGGGACTCACATAGGCGAGGCACATCATGCTGCGGGCGACCGCCGCTGCAGCTCATCGCTCACGCGGAGCATCGCGAACACGGCTGCGAGCACCTCCTCATCAATGAGTGATCGTGGTAGTCGAGCCTCCGCCCGAACGACCCGGGCATGCTGCATCGCCTCTGCGGCACGCTTGGTGCGGCTGTCCCCAGCACTCACAACTCGAGCCCCTTCTGCTCGATTGCGGTGAGCTTCGCCGCGGATCGGTCGAGGGCTCGTCGCAGCTGGACGACGGGGTCGCGGTCGTCGGGCGTCTCGACGGCGTAGACGTGATTCCACCTGTCCGTTCGTCCCGCTTCCATCCCGCCGCTCGGCCACGAGCCGGGACAGAGGCACACCACCATCCCGCCTGTCCCGCGGATCGCCGGGACGACACCCCCCCCCCGGCCGCCGGGACACCCGGGACGAGGACCGGGCACTTCTCGAGACGATGCAGCGCGAACTGCGAATCGGTCGCGGGTTGACGAGCTCGTCGAGGTCGACAACATCCACATCACCGCCGCTGCCGAGCGCGCTGCGACCTCGACGAAGGGCGGCTAGGGCGCAGCTTCCGTCGAGTCAGAGCCACGCGGACCGGCTGCATCAGCGAACGGCAACTCGTCCTCGACGTATGGAGGGAAGTCTGGCTCGCCGGGCAGGGGATGGGACATGACCGCCTCGGCGCAATCCTGGCGGTGGTCCGCCGATTGGATGACGACTTCGAGGCGCTTCGGTCCGTTGCCTTCCGAAACCATCGGCGCCTTCGACTTGCGCATCGACGCCAATGCGGACTTCGCGAACCGCAGGATCTCCTGCGCGGCCCTGTCCCGGGCCGAGGAGTCGCGCCAGTACCTTGCGAGACCGTACGTTGCGGCGTCGATGAGTTCATGCGCTTGCAGAACGACCGTGCCTTGAGCGGGACCGCGACCAACCATCGAGGCGGCGTGCGCCTGGCCTCGCGCGAGCAGGATGCGCAGGCAACGAGCGCGCTCTTCCTCATCCTGCTCCACGCTCGGATCGAACGGGACCAAATAGAGCGGCCGCGCATCTTCGTCCTGCCCGGCTGCGGGCACGACGACGACCTCTTCGGCAAGTGCGATGCCACCCGCGCCTGGGAACGTGCCCGCTTTCACCTGCGCCGAGACTCCGACACCAGTCTCCACTCGGATACCGACCGTGGCTGCTGACGCCGCAGCCACGCCCGCCTTGTGCAGCGTCGCTCGCAACTCGTCGAGGGTGTCCTGCACCGCGACGGCCTGGTCGTCCCTCGTGACGAACACGACACAGCCGGCGATCTGCTGACCCGGCGCAGCGCCCGCCGTGAGGGACAGATCCGCACCTCGTGCGAGCACCTTCGATGCCTGATCGCTGGTGGAAGACTCCGCTCCGAATGAGGACCTCTTGCACTCGAAGATCGGCCAGGGATCGCCTGCCGGGGCAGACGCGAGAACGTCCGGAGCCGGCGCACCACGGAGGCCGAGGTCCACCGCGAGTCGGCGCTCAAGCTCGGCGCCTGCGGTGAGCGACTGACCCATCGACCGGACCGCGTAGCCCTGATGATGGAGCACAGCATTGACGGCGGTGGACCCCGTCGGCAATGGCTGGAGCATCCACAGCACCGCGTTGAGCTGGAACAACGGATCGCCGCACGGGGTGGTCATGCGACGCCTTCGTTGGGGCCGAGGAGCAGCTCCTCGTACGGGAACTCGCCGACCCACGCCCGCACGGACGGGCTCAAGTATCGCTGAACGTTCGTCACAAGCCGGTTGATGGTGTTCCCACACGTGCCCTCAGGCAAGACGGCCAGCATGTGGTCACGGGTCACCTCGATGCTCAGCGGTTGCCAAAGGTGCCGATCCACGCCGTACACGTGAAGGCGGGTCTGGTCCGGTCCGGACCACATCGGCTGCCCACCCAGGCGGAAGATGTTGCGCTTGATCTCGAAGGTCCTATCGGCCCACCAGTGCAACGTCGACAGCTCAAGTCGTTCCGGAAACGAGAGATACACAGGCCGGCCGGTAAACCCGGCTCCATCACCGGACACCTCCTGGTCGGCCGAGTACCAAAGCTTCTCCTCGGCATCCTCGGTGACCCGTCGATAGAGGTCGGAGACGAGTCGAACGATCTTCTGCTGCTCGGAGAACGAGACCGAGCGATTCGTGATCTTGCCGTAGTTGTAGACCTCGTGGCCACCACGAACCGTCGACGGGATCCGGATCTGCACTGTCGACTGGAGCGGGTTATAGAGCTCCCGCATCTCCGCGAGGCGCTCGTCGAGTACGCCGACCCTGTCGGAGACCTCGAACTGGGACTGCCGGACCTCGGAGATGATTCCATCGTCGTCAGCAGGCTCTTCCTCATCGAGTTCGAGAGCTTCGTCGTCCGCGGGGCCGCGCAAGCCCAGACGCTCGTACTTACCGGTGTAGGAGAATTTGAGCTTCGCCAGCCGGCCGGGATCGACGGTGTCCCTGGTCCAGTTCCATAGCGCATCGAAGAAGCGACCGGGCAACCACACGTGGTCCAACCACGGAGACGAAAGGATCGTCGACCGCACGAGAGGATCGATCGTCTGGGTCTTGCGGGTGGAGTGGATGACCGGAAAGCGGGTCTCCGCCCCCTCGATCACGGCAACGATTCCGTCCTCCGCGGCCAGGGTGTAGATAGCCCCGTCGTCGAGCTCGGTCAGCTTCAGGCCTGCGGACTCGGCGAAGGTCGCCGCCGCATTCGGCATGCCATTCCCCTCCCGAACCGTTTCGATCACGTACGACTTGACGAGATTGGTGCGGAGGCGAGCGCCTGTCGGCTCCGCGCCGGCTGACTCCGCTTCGAGGTACTCGACGTAGTCCTCGCGGGTATCCAACAACGGCATTGGGACGTCATCGAGCTGTGCGGCCACGGACCTTCACCTCCTTCAAAGCCGAGTCGACTCGATACCAGCCCAGGCAAGCCACTCGACCTCATCCCCCAGAGTACGACGATGGTGAGACGGTAACCCCACACGAGCCACGCTACCGACCCGGATCAGCCAGAAGGGGGCAAACCCCATCCGCCGCCGCCCGGCGTCAGCATCCGCAACACGTCCCCGGCCCTCAACCGGATCGTGCACTTGTCGGGCAGCTGCTCGGCACGCCCCTCGTCGCCCTGCGGCAGCAGCCAGTTCTCCCCTGACGCACCGTCCTCGCCGCCAGCCAGTCCCCACGGCTGCGACACGCGGCGCTCGGTGATCAGGCTCACGGTCACGTCTTCCAGCATCTGCAGGTCGCGCTCGATCCCCTCGCCGCCAGGTGACCAGCCGGCGCCGCCACTCCCCCGCCGCAGGCGGTAGCGCGTCACCCGCATCGGGAATGCTCGCTCGAGCGCTTCGATCGGCGTGTTCCTGGTGTTGGTCATCGCGGTGTGGACACCGCTCATCCCCGGACCCGACGGTCCACCACCCTGGCCGCCGCCGACGGTCTCGTAGTACACCCAGCCGGAGCCGCCGACGAGCACGTTGTTCATCGTCCCCTGCGAGGCCGCCGGGACCCGGTCGGGCACCACCTGAGCGAGCGCGCCGAGGCACACATCGGCCACCCGCTGGCTGACCTCGACGTTGCCGGCCCCGACCGCCGCTGGTGGGAGCGCGGCCACGATGCTGCCAGCGACGGTGACGACCTCGACCGCCCGGAACGCGCCCCCGTTCGCGGGGATCGTGGGATCGAGGACCGCCCGGAGCGCGAACGCCACCGACGACACGGTCACGGCTTCGACGGCGTTGACGTTCCCCCACCGCTGAGGATCGGTCCCGGTGAAGTCGAAGCGCACCCGGTCACCGGCCACCTCGACCGCGACCGCGATGCGGGCGGGGGTCTGCTGGTCGGCAGCGGCTCCGGTCGAGTCGACGACATCGCTGAACCGCCACGTGCCGTCGGGCAGCTCGGCCAGCGCCGCCCGCATCCGTCGCTCGCCGTAGTCGATCACCTCGTCGAGCGGAGCGTCGGCGAACCGCGCCAGTCGCTCGACACCCAAGACGTTGGCCCCGACCTGGGCGTCGAGATCGCCCGCGCGCTCCACGGGGGTCCGCGAGTTGGCCAGCAGCAGACCACGCAGACCCTCGTCGAGCCGCGTGGGCGGGATGCGCAACCCCTCCTGGTAGATCTCGGTGGCATCGGCGGGGATCGACCCGGGAGCCGACCCTCCGACGTCGGCGTGATGGGCGCGGTTGGCGGCGAAGCCGACCAGGCGCCCGTCCACGAAGCAGGGAGCCACCACGGTGATGTCGTTGAGGTGGGTCCCGCCTGCGAACGGATCGTTGAGCAGGATCTGGTCTCCGGGTGTGAGCTGATCGCCGAAGGCATCGATCGCCGCCTGCACGCTCGCCGGCATCGAGCCCAGGTGGACGGGGATGTGCTCAGCCTGGACGAGCAGCGCACCGTCGGCGGTGAACAAGGCGGCCGAGCAGTCGGCCCGCTCCTTGATGTTGGGGCTGAACGCCGAGCGGCGCAGCACCGCTCCCATCTCCTCGGCCACCCCGGTGAGGCGCGAGATCAGAACCTGGAGCGCCGCGGGATCGAGCGTCACCGCGACCCCCGGGTCAGCACCAGCGCACCGTCGAGACCCGGCTCGGCCTGCCATTGGTCCGGGACCCACGTGGTCGAGTCGGGATCGGCGATGGTGGCCGGTCCGACGACGACGCGTGCGGGCCGCTCCACCGGTGCCAGGTCCTCGAGCGACACCGGGGAAGGACGGACCGCGGTGGCCCGGATGGCGATCACCTCGACCGGATCACCGGCACGGCTGTAGCCGTTGCGACGCCGGTGCTCGTCCTCGAACGCGTCGACCGAGGCCACGGTGATCTCATGGCTCTGTCCGAGGTAGCGACAGTCGACCGCCGTGGTGGAGACCGCCCCACTGCCGACCAGCGCGGTGGCCTCGGCCGCCAGCGCATCGAGTGCCTCGTCCAGCCCGGCGTGGTCGGTCGGGGTCGGCCACGACTGCACCAGATCACGTTGAACGGGAGCGGTCAGGATGCCGACCGCGGACAGCACACCGGCCCGAGCGGGGACGATCACGGTGGCGATCCCCAACGCATCGGCCAGCTCGGCCGCGTGGAGCGGGCCTGCACCACCGAAGGCCACCAGGGCGAGCGAGCGGGGATCGACGCCGCGCTCGACGGTGGCGGCACGCAGGGCTCGCTCCATGTTGGCGTTCACGACCGCCAGCACCCCCTCGGCGCTCACACCCGCTCGCTCGAGCGCCTCCGCTGCTCGCCCATCGTCGAGGTCGATGCCGCCGAAGGTGGCCCCTGCGGGGATGCGCCCCGCGGCCACGTTGGCATCGGTGACGGTGGGTTCGTCGCCGCCACGGCCATAGCAGGCGGGACCGGGTTGGGCACCGGCGCTTCGCGGGCCGACCACCAGCGCGCCCCCGGGATCGATCGATGCGATGGACCCGCCGCCGGCGCCGATGGTGAACACGTCGAGCGCCGGGAACCGCACCGTGAAGCCCGCGACCTCCCGCTGGGCAGCTGGGGCGGGTGCCCCGTCGAGCACGAGGCACACGTCGGTGCTGGTCCCGCCCATGTCGAGGGTCACCGCGTCGGCGAACCCGTGGGCCGCCGCGACCGCGGCACCCGCCCGCACCCCGCCTGCGGGCCCCGACAGCAGCAACGACGCCGGAAGCTCGCTCGCGGTCCGGGCGGGGACCAGACCACCCGCCGAGGTCATGACCATCACCTCGCGTGCGGTGCCGGCCAGATCGGTGAGGTACTCGCGCAGGATCGGACGCAGCGCGGCGTTCACGACCGTGGTGACCGTGCGTTCGTACTCGCGGACCTCCGGCGACACGTCGTGCGAGCAGCACACGTCGTGGCCGCCGGCGCTGAGCAGCCCGGCGACCGCGTCCTCGTGTCCGGGTTCGAGGTCGGCGTGGAGCAGGCAGATGGCCACCGCATCTGCGTCGATGGTCGCCGGCACATCGTCGAGCTGCACCGGCTCCAGCTGGGTTCCGTCAGCCGCGAGCCGCCCGCGCACCTCGAACCGCAGTGCGCGAGGGACGAGAGGCAACGGCCGGCGCACCGTCGGGTCGTACAGCAAGGGTCGGTCCTGGCGGGCGATCTCGATCACGTCGCCCAGACCGACGGTGGTGACCAGCGCGACCGACGCCACCCGGCCCTCGAGCAGCGCGTTGGTGGCGACGGTGGTGCCGTGGGCAAGGGTCAGGTCGCCGGAGGAACCAAGATCGACGACACCCTCGGCCACGGCGACACCGGGGTCCTGAGGGGTGGACGGGACCTTCGCGATGCGACCGTCGGCGGCGACCAGATCGGTGAAGGTGCCGCCGGTGTCCGAGCCGATCCGCATGGCGATCACGGTAGCTGGGGACCCGCACCGGGGTCCCCAGCCGGCCATCGCTGCGAAGAATGGGCCGATCGACCCGCTGCACGGCCCCGCCGATCGCTCTACGATCTCAGGAGACGGCGGCACCGACCGCTGTCGGAATGCCACGAACCAGATGCCCGAAGACGAGCTCTCGCCTCGATCCGCCCGGCGGATCCGTACCTTCGGGCGTCGCCGCGCCCGAGACTCCGCCGATGACTCGGTCCAGATCGACGACGACGCCGGTCACGCCTGGTGGGCACAGCGGGAGGGCCTCGACAACCTGGTCGACCCGAAGCCCCGTGGCCAAGCTGCCCGGGCGCGACGAGTGGCCGACTCGGCCTTCGCTCCAGAGGGCTCCACCGCCTCTCGCCAGCCACCGTCGCCGTCTGCTGATCCGGCCCGCTCCAGCCCACCCCCGTCCAGCTGGGCCCCCGAGGACGTGTTCGTGTGGGCGGCCCCGCCGGAACCCGAACCGGTCGACGAACACGGACACACGCCGTGGGATGTCCTCGGGCTGACATCGGAGGCCTCGTGGCCGGAGGTCGTCCGGCGCCATCGCCAGCTGGCCAAACAGCACCATCCGGACCACCACGGCAGCAGCGACCTTGCCGCCCGTGCCCGTGCGGAGAGCACGATGTCGCAGATCAACGCCGCGTTCAGCGACCTCCGTCGGATCTACCGGCTGACCAACGATCTCTGAACAGCCCGCTGCATATCTCGACCCGGATTGGGGTATCACTGACGGGTGACTCGTGATCCTGGTTCTGATCCGGGCGCCGGCGACCTGCCCCTGGGCACCCATCCGGTGCCGTTCTTGCTGGTCCTCGCCATCGTGACCGTCGCCACGGTGCTCGCCAGCACCTCGCTGGCGGGCCTGGTCGGGGCCGGAATCCTCGAGGGAGGCCCGACCCTGGTCGAGGTGCCCGACCTGGTCGGCGTCGACGAGCAGCAGGCGCGAGCGCAGCTGCAGGATCTCGGACTGGTTCCCGCGATCGTCACCGCCCAGAACGTGCAGGTCCCGCCTGGTGAGGTCACCGCCCAGGAGCCGCTGGCCGGCGAGAGCGTCCCGAACGGAACCTCGGTCGAGGTGACGGTCAGCGTGGGTGATGGCTTTGTCAGGGTCCCCGACCTGCGCGGCTCGCCCAGCCGCGAGCTGTTCCTGCTCCTCGCCGCCTACGGGCTGTCGGTCGGCGAGGTCAGCTACGAGGAGAGCGACACCGCCTCCGACGAGGTGCTCAGCCAGGATCCCGCCCCCGGCGAGCTGATCGAGAGCGGTGGCACCATCGACGTCATGTTGTCGTCGGGGCCGCCGACGATCGACATCCCCGACGTGCGGCGCGAGTCCGAAGCCGACGCGGTCCGGATCCTCGAGGACGCCGGATTCGAGGTCCACGTCGTCGACCGCGACTCGAGCTGGGTCAGCAGGGGCAACGCGGTGTCGACCCAACCCGACGAGGAGGCCCCGCGCGGCTCCCGGCTCATCCTCTACATCTCCCGGGGAGCGCCCCCCACCACGACGACGACCCAACCGCCGACGACCACGACCACACCTCGGGGCACGTCCACGACCTCCACGACGTCCACGACCACCCCGGGGGATCCGTCGAACCCGGCCGACGAGATCCTCGCCCCCTGACGCGGTTGACCGACCGAGCTCCCGCTCAGGCCGGTTCGAGGTACCAGACCTCGTCTCCGAGGTGATCCTCCAGGCTCGACGCCAGCCGTGACAGGCTCGGGTCCTGGCGGTCCCACACGAGGATCGCCGACGCGACGTTGCGGGCCAGCCAGGCGTCGCGACGGGCCAGCGATGCGCCGGCTGCCTGGGTGGTGGCGGGGATCTTGCGTTCGAGGGTGACGGTCTCGGCCGCAGCGTCGAGCAGTTCGGCGAAGTGCCGGCGAGCAGGGGGCGGCCAGCGTGCGTCCGGGTCGGGGTGGGGAAGCACGGCCACCAGGGGGAGGCCGACCTCGATCGCCGCTTCGGCACCGAGCTGTTCGGCTCCCAGACGCAGGCCCGAGACCACCACCAGATCGGGATCGAGCTCACGGCGAGCCCCGAGGATCTCCACCAGCGATCTCCGGACCCCCCGGGCGACGGGGTTGTCGTCGTAGCCCCCGAGCGCAGGCGGCCGGTGGCCGAACACCGCCACCCCATGGTCGGCGATCGCCAGGTCGGGCAGGCGATGGTCTCGCCGCGCACCGGCGAGAGGGGCACCGGCAGCTCCGGTCGCGTCGGTGGGCAGCTTCGACACGTCGGGGAGGGTCGCCCCCGACCGCCCCCGCTGCTCGGCCGCGGCAGCCACCGCCAACCGGTCGGCGATGTCGTTGAGCGGGTCGCCGCCGTGGCCCTTCACCCACCGAAAGCTCACATCGCCCCGCTGGAGGACCAGGTCGATGAACGGCTCCCACAGGTCCCGGTTGGCGACCGGCTCCTTCTTCGAGTTGGTCCACCCCCGCCGGAGCCACCCCTCCCACCACCGGTCGCGGAAGCAGTTCACGACATAGGTCGAGTCCGACACGATCTCGATCGGACCCTTCGCCGCCCGCACCGCTTCGAACGCGGCGGTGATCTCCATGCGCTGGTTCGTGGAGCGCCGCTCGGCACCGCTGGCCCACGGGCCATCGGGGCGGACCCACGCCCAGCCACCCGGCCCGGGGTTCCCGCTGCAGGCACCGTCGGTGTAGGCCACGAGGGTCATCGCCGACGAGCATGCCACAGGCGGTGGTGCCCCTCGTCGGTGTGCGTGCAGGCTCGGTATGGTGAACGGACCTGCGCTTCGCGAACCCCCCCAGTGAAGGATGCCCAGCAGTGATCATCGACGGCTTCGTCCAGCAACTCCCAGACATCGACCCCACCGAGACCGAGGAGTGGTTGGACTCACTCGACGCGGTCGTCGGGACCCGCGGATCGACCCGCGCCCGCTACCTGCTCTCCAAGCTGCTGGTTCGCGCCCGCGAGCTGCAGGTCGGGGTCCCGGCCAGCGTCTCGACCCCCTACGTCAACACCATCCCCAGCGAGGAAGAGCCGTGGTTCCCCGGCGACGAGGACGTCGAACGTCGCATCCGGCGCTTCATCCGATGGAACGCTGCCGTCATGGTCATCAAGGCGAACGAGGCCGCTGACGGGATCGGTGGCCACCTGTCCACCTTCGCCTCGTCGGCCTCGCTGTACGAGGTGGGGTTCAACCACTTCTTCCGGGGCAAGGACAGCGGCCTCGCCGGCGACCAGGTTTACATCCAGGGCCACGCCGCCCCGGGCATCTACGCGCGGGCGTACCTCGAGGGCCGCCTCACCGAGTCCGAGCTCGACCGGTTCCGCCGCGAGATCGGCGGCGGCGGCCTGTCGAGCTACCCCCACCCCCGGCTGATGCCGAACTTCTGGGAGTTCCCCACCGTGTCGATGGGGCTGGGTCCCATCAACTCGATCTACCAGGCGCGGTTCAACCGCTACCTTCACCACCGCCGCATCGACGACACCAGCCAGAGCCGGGTGTGGTGCTTCCTCGGCGACGGAGAGGTCGACGAGCCCGAGACCCTCGGATCGATCTCGCTCGCCGCGCGTGAGCGCCTCGACAACCTGGTGTGGGTCGTCAACTGCAACCTCCAGCGCCTCGACGGTCCGGTGCGGGGCAACGGCAAGATCATCCAGGAGCTCGAAGCGATCTTCCGGGGTGCGGGCTGGAACGTCATCAAGGTCGTGTGGGGCTCACGCTGGGACGAGCTGCTCGCCCGCGACGTCGACGGCGTGCTGCTCAACAAGATGAACGACACCGTCGACGGCGAGTTCCAGCGCTATGCCGTCGAGTCCGGTGCCTACATCCGCGAGCACTTCTTCGGGCCCGATCCCCGGCTGCGTCAGCTCGTCGACCACCTCTCCGACGAGGATCTGCGGTCGCTGCCCCGCGGGGGCCACGACCACCGCAAGCTCTACGCGGCCTACCGCATGGCGACCGAGCAGGAGGGTGCCCCCACCGTCATCCTCGCCAAGACCGTCAAGGGCTGGACCCTCGGTCCCGACGTCGAGGGTCGCAACGCCACCCACCAGATCAAGAAGATGACGATGCAGCAGTTGCGAAACCTGCGCGACCGGCTGCACCTCCACGACGACATCGCCGAGGACGCACTGGCCGACGACGCCGATCCGCCCTATGTGCGCTTCGACACCGACTCGGTCGAGTACCAGTATCTGATGGACCGTCGCAAGGCGTTCGACGGCCCCGTGCCCCAGCGGGCGGTGCGCCAGCGTCGGGCCCTCACCATGGCCACCGACGGTCCGTTCGAGGAGCTCTACTCGGGATCCGGCGACCAGGAGGTGTCCACCACCACCGCGTTCACCCGCGTGCTCCGCAACCTCATGCGCGACGGCGAGTTCGGGCCCCGGGTGGTGCCGATCATCCCCGACGAGGCCCGCACCTTCGGCATGGACGCCATGTTCCGCGAGTTCAAGATCTACGCCTCCCAGGGCCAGCTCTACGAACCCGTCGACGCCCAGCTGCTGTTGTCCTACACCGAGGGCAAGGACGGACAGATCCTCGAAGAGGGCATCACCGAAGCCGGGTCGATGGCCAGCTTCACCGCCGCCGGCACCTCATACTCGGTGCACGGCGTCCCGATGGTGCCGTTCTTCACCTTCTACTCGATGTTCGGGTTCCAGCGGGTCGGCGACCTCATCTGGGCCGCAGCCGACGCCCGGGCCAAGGGCTTCCTCTGCGGCGCGACCGCCGGACGCACCACGCTGTTGGGCGAGGGCCTGCAGCACACGGACGGCCACAGCCACGTGCTGGCCGCGACGGTCCCCACCATCCGGGCCTATGACCCCGCGTTCGCCTACGAGATGGCGGTCATCATCCGCGAGGGCATCGCCCGCATGTACGGCGACGGTGAGGAGGTCATGTACTACCTCACCCTCTACAACGAGAACTACTCGATGCCCGAACGGCCCGACGGCGTCGACGACGGCATCATCGAGGGTCTCTACCGGTGGGCACCGGCACCCGAGGGCACCGAGCATGGCGCCGCCATCCTGTTCTCGGGCAGCATGCAAGGTGGCGCGCGAGCCGCCCAGACCGAGCTGGCCGAGCACTACGGAGTGGGCGCCGAGCTGTGGAGCGCGACCAGCTACAAGGGCCTCCGCGACCAGGCGCTGAGCACCGAGCGGTGGAACCGGCTCCATCCCGGCGAGCAGGGACGCACCCCCCGGGTCAGCGAGCTGCTCGGCGAGGGATCGGGTCCGGTGGTGGCGGTCACCGACCACATGACCCTCGTCCCCGACCAGATCGGTCGCTGGGTACCGCGCACCTTCGTGCCCCTCGGCACCGACGGGTTCGGCCGCAGCGACACGCGCCAGGCCATGCGCCGGTTCTTCGAGGTCGACACCGGACACATCGTGGTGGCAACACTGTGGGGTCTCGCACGCGATGGTGTCATCGACGCTGGTCTGGTCGACGATGCCATCCGCCGCTATGACATCGATCCCGATACCACCGATCCCAAGGTGACCTGGCCCGAGGACTGATCCCACCATGTCGACACCCACCATCCCCATCACCGGTGATCCCGACTCCGACTCGCTGCTCGTCACCGATCCGCTCGCGCTGGTCATCGGGATGCTGCTCGACCAGCAGGTCTCGATGGAGTTGGCCTTCTCGGGGCCGGCCAAGCTGCACGACCGTCTCGGCGAGCGGTTCACCGCCGAGGCCATCGCCTCCATGGATCCCGAGGAGTTCGAGGCGGTGTGCCGACAGAAGCCGGCGATCCACCGGTTCCCGGCGTCGATGGCCGGACGGATCCAGGACCTCTGCGCCCACCTGGTCGAGCACTACGACGGCGACGCGGCCAAGGTGTGGTCGCGCACCCGCACCGGCGCCGGGCTCTACGAAAGGGTCTCGGCGCTTCCCGGCTTCGGCGAGGAGAAGACCAAGATCTTCATCGCGGTGCTGGCCAAGCGGTTGGGCAAGGCGCCGACCGGATGGGAGGAGGTGGCCGCCCCGTTCTCCGACGCCGTACCCCGCTCGGTCGCCGACGTCGACTCGGCCGAGTCGCTGCAGAAGGTGCGCGAGTGGAAGAAGGCCCAGAAGGCCAAGGGCAGATCCAAACAGGACTGAACCGCTCCGTTTGCCGATCCACCCGTTCGGGTACATGGTCGCCCATGGGACGTCCACAAGAACCTGAGCTGCAGCGCAGCGGCAACACCCCGCTCGACCCCGATCACATGCAGACCGAGGTGTCGACCCAGCCGACGGCGCCCCGCGACGAGCCCGGCAGCGGTCCTGTGCCCGCCGAGAACCAGCCTGGCCACCATCCTGACGACGAGCAGGACAAGCCCGACCTCGACGAGTTCGCCGAAGCGCTGGGGGTACACGGCGAGTCTGACGGCGGAGCCGAAGCCGGCCTGTCCGGCCAGCTCCGTTCGGTCGCGTCCACCGCCCGTGACCTCGCCGAGCCCGTGGCCCAGAAGGTCCAGTCCAAGGTGACGAATGCCGTCCAGACACTCGATGAGTGGCGCCACCTGCTCGAGCGGGTCGACCAGCTCGAGCGCGAGGTGGCCGACCTGCGCGACCAGGTCGAACGCGGTCGGAGCTAGGCGAGGTTCAGGCGCTCAAGGGTCCGACGCGAGGCAGGCCACCACCGCGTTGGCCGCCGAGGCCAGGGCCTGGGGTTCGACGCTGAACAC
>JBKGZW010000068.1:0-14597 GCA_046543225.1 Acidimicrobiales bacterium | reverse complement strand
CCTGCACGCCGCGACGGGTGAGACCGTCAGCATGGTGGTGCGCTCCGGCGACGACGCGCTCTACCTCGACAAGCTGGTCTCGCCGCGACCGATGCGCTTCACCACCCGGGTCGGCAGCCGGGTCCCGCTCCCGCTTCCCGCGGGCGGCAAGGCGTTGCTCGCCGCCGCCGACGACGGTCCCGAGGTGGTCGCCAGGGTCGCCGAGCGGCCGGCGCTGGCGGCGATGATCGATGTCGACAAGGTGATCAAGGAGCTGGCTGCGGCCCGTCGACGGGGCTATGCCATCGCCCGCTCCAAGACCCGGGGTGTCACCAGCCTCGCGGCGGCGGTGATCGACCGCGACGACCGGCCGGCGGCAGCGCTGGCGGTGTCGGCCCCGACCGATCACCTCGGTCGGAAGCGGCGCGACGAGGTGGCGACCACCCTCGTCTCCACCGCCACCCGCCTGAGTGAGTCGCTGGGGCGCCTGTGACGACCACGACCCGAACCGTGTGCGAGTACATCGCCGGCGCCCGAACCGCCACCATCGACCCAGAGGTACGCGAGCTGGCTCGCCGCCACGTGCTCGACACCGTCGGCTCGGTGGTGGCGTGCCGCGACCTCGAACCGTCCCGGGTGGCTCGGCGCTTCGCCCTCGCCAACAGCGCCGACCCGTCGGGCGTGTCGGTGCTCGGCACACACGATCGGGTGTCGCTCCTCGACGCGGTGTTCGCCGGAGCCATGACGGGCCACGGTGCCGAGATCAACGACTTCATGCCGTCGGTGTTCGTCCAGCCGGGCCCTGCGGTGGTGTCCACCGCGCTCGGCCTGGCTGAGGCCCGGGGCCACACCGGCGACGAGGTGCTGCGGGCCGTGGTGACCGGCTATGAGCTGTCGGCTCGCGTGCCCCGTGCCTTGGGCACCGACAACCTGCGCCGGGCCGGGCTGGCCAACCATGGGATCGGGCCGGTGTTCGGTGCGGCGGCGGCCGCCGCCAGCCTCGCCGACCTCTCCCCCGAACGCGTCGCCGACGTGGTGTCCTGCTGCGCCCAGCAGGCGTCGGGCTCGTGGCAGTGGTTGCTCGACGTCGCCCACATCGAGAAGTCGCTCGTGTTCGCGGGCATGGGGGCTCGCAACGGGCTCCAGGCGGTCCTGCTCGTCGAAGCCGGCTACCGCGGGGTTCCCGACAGCATCGACCATCCGGGCGGCTGGTGGCAGGCCCGCCCCTTCGACGGCGGCGACGGCGACCTGGCCGCGCTCACCGAGGGGCTCGGCTCCCCCGCCGCGCTCCACGACGCGGCCTACAAGCGCTTCCCCGTCGGCGGTCCGGCCCAACCCGCGATCCAGGCCCTGCTCGAGCTGGTCGACGAGATCGACCCCGACGAGGTGGCTCGGGTCGACATCGCCATGCCCGGCCGGGCGGCGGCGTTCCGCGACGCGGCGATGCCCGCGCTCAACCTCCGGTATCTCACCGCGCTCGTCCTCACCGAGGGCCGCCTCGACTTCGAGTCCGCCCAGTCGCTCGAACGGATGCACCACGACGCCGAGCTGGGCGCCCGGATGACGACCGTCGAGGTCGTCCACGACCCGGACCAGGAGACCGGCGCGGGTCACGACCGGGCCGAGTCCGCCCGGGTGACCGTCACGCTCCGCTCCGGTGAGCACCTCGAGCGGTTCGTCCCCCACGTGCGGGGGTTTCCCTCCCACCCCCTGGACGGCATCGAGGTCGAGACCAAGGCCCGCGAGCTGATGGGCCCCCACCTCGGCCCGGCCCGGGTCGACGAGATCGTCGAGACCTGCTGGAACCTCGATCACCTCGACCGCGCCGATCGGCTCGTCGAGTTGATCGCCCGATGAACCAACCACCCGTCACTCACAACGCTCGAGGAGCCCGCCACCATGAACGCTGACGTCGAGACCACCCACGGAACCCTGAGGGGCGCACCACGCGAGGGCCACCTGGCGTTTCGTGGCGTGCCCTTCGCCAAGTCGCCCGACGGTGAGCGCCGCTTCCTGGCTCCCCAGCCACTCGAGCCGTGGACCGGCGTGCGCGACGCGCTCGAGCCGGGCCCCTCGGCTCCCCAGGACCGCCTCGTGCCCCGCAGCTTCCGCGCCGACGGCCCCGAGAGCGAGGACTGCCTCTATCTCAACGTGTTCACGCCTGCGACCGACGGCGAGAAGCGGCCGGTGCTGTTCTGGATCCACGGCGGAGGCTTCAGCCACGGGTCGGGGACCCAGCGCCACTACGACGGCGGACCCCTCGCCGAACGGGGCGACGTGGTCGTGGTGACGATCAACTACCGCGTCGGTGCGCTCGGATACCTCTACCTCGCCGCCCACGGCGGCGACCGGTGGGGCGCGGCGGCCAATGCCGGCCAGCTCGACCAGATCGCCGCGCTTCGGTGGGTGCACGACAACATCGCCGCGTTCGGGGGCGACCCCGACAACGTCACCATCTTCGGGCAGTCGGCCGGTGGGGCGGCGGTGGCCACCCTGCTGGCCATGCCCGGTGCCCGAGGACTCTTCGCCAAGGCGATCGCCCAGAGCGGCACCGCCAACCGCCTCGGCGGTCGCGACGAGGCCGCCGCGACCGCGACCACCTACCTCGAGCGGCTGGGCCTGGCCGACGATCCCGACGCCGTACGCACCGCCTCGGTCGACGACATGCTCGACGCGCAAGGGGCCCCGGGGCGCGCTGCGGCCCCTGGTCGACGGCGACACGCTCCCCGACCAGCCGCTCGACGCGGTGCGAGACGGGCTGGTCGGCGACGTCCCGCTGATGGTCGGCACCGCACGGGACGAACAGAAGCTCTACGTGGCCCCCGACCGGGCGCCGATCGACGACCACGAGCTCGAACGCCAGGTCCGCGCCTACCTGCCGCGGCGGGCGGCCGATCAGGCGGCCGAGGTCATCGACGTGTACCGGAGGTCGCGTGCAGATCGGGGCCTGCCCGCCACCAACCACGACATCGTCGACGCCGTCGCCACCGCGTCGCGCTTTCGCATGCCCGGCCTGCGCCTCGCCGAGACCCAGCGCGCCCACCAGCCGAACACCTTCGTGTACCAGTTCGACTGGGAGTCACCCGCGCGGCGCGGCGCCCTCGGTGCCTGCCACGGGTTGGAGATCCCGTTCGTGTTCGGCTCGATCGGGCGCACCGGCGACGACCGCATGAGCGGAACCGGGCCCGAGGCCGACCGGCTCTCCGGCCAGATGATGGACGCCTGGATCGCCTTCGCACGCACGGGCGACCCCGCCCACGGCAGCATCGGCTCGTGGCCGGCCTATGACCGCGACGACCGCCAGACCATGGTGTTCGGCCGCGAGTCGGGCGTGCAGGCGGCACCGTTCGAGGAGGAGCGAGGGGTCTGGGAGTCGATGATCACCAGCCCCACCCGCTAGAGGAGACCGGTCGCCTGTCTCGGTAGGCTCGGCCCCGTGTACGACATCGCGCTGAGCGTCGCTGCCTGCCGCCGGGCCGACACCCGCGTCGACGTCGCCTGGATCGTCGAGACCGAGCAGCTGGGAGCCGTCGACCCCACCGGTGCCCTGGCCCTGACCCCCGGCGGCGGCCGCATCGGCTCCCTGCTCGACGGCGCGCTCGACAGCCAGCTGGCCGAGCTCGCCGGTCTCCAGCCCAGCACCGGCCGCGTCCACGACCTGGAGGTCAGCGAGATCGACGCCGCGGTCGCCGGGCTTCCCGCCGGCGGTCGGGCCCGTTGCGTGCTGACACCCGCCTCCGAGCTGCCCGACGAGCTGTGGCCGGTGCTCATCGACCGTGAACCGGCATGTCTGGTCAGCCGACTCGACGGCGACCGGATCACCTCCACCACGCTCTACACCGCGGCCACGATCGACGACGCCGACCCTCGGGTGGTCGAGCGGTTCCGTTCCGGTGCGGCCAGCGTGAGCATCGATGGCGACAGCCTCGTCACGGTGCTGGCCCCGACCACCAAGCTCGTCCTCGTCGGTGGTGGGCCGATGGTCGACGCGCTGGTGGCTGCGGCCGCCCTGCTCGGCTGGCAGACCGCGGTCGCTGCCGACGCCTCGACCGCGACCGGGCTGATCGCCGGTCTCTCGGCGGGCGACTGCGTGGTCGTCGCACACCACGAGCTCGAGGTCGCCGGCGCTGCCCTGGCCGCGGCGCTCGACACCGACGCCGGCTACATCGGCGCCCTCGGCTCCCGCACGATGCAACAGGCCCGGGCCGACTGGCTCGCCTACCGGGGCGTGACCGACCTCGACCGGGTCCACGGTCCGGCCGGGCTCGACATCGGCGCCAACGGCCCGCCCGAGGTCGCGGTCGCGGTCCTGGCCGAGGCGCTCGCCGCGCTCGATCGACCGACGCCCCCGCCAGGGGCCTGATCGTCCAAGGCGCAACCACTCCGGCCCACTGGTAGCGTGGATCCACCGGGACCCATGGGGAAAGGAGCTGCCGCCATGACCCACGAGACCGACGAAGCCCGCGACGTGCTCCGCGCCGTGTGGGCGGCCCAGGGCGATGTCTCCCTGCCGGTCGACGAGGACTGCAGCCCCACCAAGCAGTGCAAGAACACCCGCGAGATCACCTTCGACGGCTTGGCCGAACCCGGGACCGACCTACGCGAGGCCTGGCGCGACCGGTTGCAGCGCGAAGGCAAGCTCAACACCGCCGGCGGCACGGTGGGCGACCTGGTGTTCGGCCAGTCCCAGCCCCGCTGACACCGGCGCACGGGACATCCGGTCGGTCGATGACGAACCCGTTCACCAGCGAGCCCCCCGGCAGCGTCGCCGAGCTCACCGACACCCTGCGGCGCGGCGGCTACCTCGCCGACCGCGGTCTGGCCACCGCGATGTTCGTCGCCCTCGAGCTCGGGCGACCCCTGCTGCTCGAAGGAGAGGTCGGCGTCGGCAAGACCGAGCTGGCCAAGGCGCTGGCCACGGTGTCTGGACGTCGCCTCGTGCGCCTGCAGTGCTACGAGGGGATCGACACGAACCAGGCGCTCTACGAGTGGGACTACGCCCGCCAGATGCTGGCGATCCGGGCCCTGTCCGAGCACCAGGTCGCCGACGACGACGCGGTCGACAAGCTGTTCAGCCCCAAGTTTCTCCTCGAACGGCCACTGCTCGACGCCTTGCGGGCCGGCGACGACTGCGTGCTGCTCATCGACGAGATCGACCGGGCCGACGACGAGTTCGAGGCCTTCCTCCTCGAGCTGCTGTCCGACTATCAGATCACCGTGCCCGAGATCGGCACCATCACCGCCGAGACCCGCCCGGTGGTGATCCTCACCTCCAACCGCACCCGCGAGCTGCACGACGCCCTCAAGCGACGGTGCCTCTATCACTGGATCGGCTACCCCACCGTCGAGCGCGAGCTCGAGATCCTCGAGGTCCGCGCCCCCGGGGTGCCCGAGGCGTTGGCGCAGAAGGTGGTGGCCGCAGTGCATCGCCTGCGCGAGCTCGACCTGGCCAAGCCCCCAGGGGTGGCCGAGACCCTCGACTGGGTGGCATCGCTCGACGTGATCGGCGCGACCGACCTCGACCCGACGAGCGCGGACGACACCCTCGGGTCGGTGATCAAGGACCGCGACGACCTCGACCTCGTGCGCGACGACCTGGCCGACGTCATCGGCGATGGTTGACCTCGCCGTCTCCGACCTGCTCGTCGAGTTCGGCCACGAGCTGCGCGAGGCCGGCATGGCGGTCGGTTCGGGCGACGTGGTGACCTACTGCACCGCGGTCGCCGCCCTCGACCCCACCGATCTCGAGGATCTCTACTGGGCGGGGCGCACCACCCTGGTGACCCGCCGCGACCACATCGCGGTCTATGACCGGGTGTTCCGCCACTTCTTCCTCGGCGAGGACGCCCGAGGCGCCGAGGTGCTCCAGATCCCCAAGGACAGCGTGAGCGGACGCGAGGCGGTGCTGCAGATCCCCGACTCCGAACCAGGCGACGAGTCCTCCGAGGAGGACGAGGCCCAGCTCGGGCTCGTGGCGTCCGGCTCCGAGGTGTGGCGGAACAAGGCCTTCTCGGCCTGCACCCCCGAGGAACTGGCCGCCCTGCGACGCATCATGGCCCGGACCCGCCTCAGGCCACCCCAGCGCAGAACCCGACGCAGCGCTCCCACCCGGTCGGGCCAGCGTCTCGACGCCCGCCGCATGGCCCGCGAGACCATGCGGATGCACGGCGAACCGGGCGACCTCCTGTGGCTCCGTCGCAAGCTCCGCATTCGCCCGGTCGTGTTGATCCTCGACGTGTCGGGATCGATGTCGGACTACTCACGCAACCTGTTGCAGTTCGCCCACTCGGCCAGACGGGCCTCGAACCGGGTCGAGATCTTCTGCTTCGGCACCCGACTGACCCGCATCACCAAGGCGCTCGACCGACGGCGGACCGACGACGCCATGGCCCGCGCGGCAGACGAGGTGTTCGACTGGGACGGCGGCACCCGCATCGGAGACTCGCTCGACGAGTTCGTGCGCCAGTGGGGCCGGCGAGGGATCAGCCGGGGCGCGATCGTCGTCATCTGCTCTGACGGGCTCGACCGGGGCGACCCCGCCGTGCTGGCCGGGGCCATGGAGCGCCTCCACCGGCTCAGCCACCGGGTCGTGTGGATGAACCCCCACAAGGGGGACGATCCCGAGTTCCGGCCCACCTCGCTGGCGATGATGGTCGCCGCTCCCCACATCGATGTCGTCGTCTCCGGCCACAACCTGCGCAGCCTCGAGGAGTTCGCCACGATGCTGCCCGAGCTGAGGTAGCCCGCCATGGAGACGATGAGGTGGAGCGTGTCGGTGGTGGCCGAGGGCGACCGGGTGGTGACCCACGACGAGGTCGTGGCGCTGGCCGACGCCGTCGCCCCCATGGGCGGCATCGCCAGCGGCATCGGCACCATGAGCTACGGCGCACAGGTCATCGTCGAGGCGCCGACGGCCGACGAGGCGGTCGAGGTCGCCGTTCCCGCGTTCCTCCGGGCGGCCGAGCACGCCGGATTGCCGGACTGGCCCGCCACCAGGGCCGAGGTCATCGGCGAGCTCGACGACCTGTTCGACCCCGAGGAGCCGGGATGATCCGGCTGGGCTCGCTCGCCGGCTACCCCTTCGAAGGGCCCAGGGTGCTCGCCGGCTGGACACCTCCAGCGTCACCTGGGGTGTACGCGATCCTCACCCGACCCGAGCCCGAGTCCAAGGCCCAGCAGTTCGCGGTGATCTATGTCGGTCACGGCGACGACCTCTCACGCGAGCGGTTCCCGTTCAAGCACCCACAGGCCTCCTGCTGGACCAAGCGGGCCGGCGACCGGTTCAACCTGCACGTCTGCACCTACGAGGTGCCCGGCGGCCTGCCCGCGCACCGCGAGCAGATCGTCCGCGAGCTCATCGCCATCTACCGGCCGAGCTGCAACCCCGAGCAGTACGACCCGGCCTGGAAGGACGAGTGGATCGGCGGTTACACCGCCCCCACCACCGGACCCCTCACCACCGGGCGCGACCCCTCGGGACACGGCGGCGGCTGAGGCGACGAGTGCCCCTCAGGTAGCACAGTTGCTACACGTGTCGCATGGCCGAGATCGCTGCTCGCGAGCTACGCAACTCGACTCGATCGCTGTTGGACCGCGTCGAGTCGGGCGAGATCCTCACCATCACCGTCAGCGGTCGGCCAACAGCGGTGCTGGCCCCGATCGGACGTCGACCCCGCTGGATCCCTCGGAGTCTGTTCACCGCAGCCGTGCTCGCGCACCAAGCCGATCCCGGCCTCGCCGAGGACCTCGAGGAGCTCGCGGGCGAGATGACCGACGAGCTCCCCTCGTCGTGAGTCGCGGTCTGGCCGACACCTCCGTGTTCATCGCACGCGAGGGCGGTCGCCCGTTGGTCGTGGAGGCCGCTGCCCGACGAACTGGCCGTGTCGATCATCACCATCGGTGAGCTCCGGTCTGGTGTTCTGGCCGCCAGCACCGTCGAAGTGCGCGATCGCCAGCTGGCCACGCTCACCGCAGCTCTGCAGCTGGACCCCGTCCCGGTGGACGAGGCCGTCGCCGCCGAGTGGGCCCGTCTCCTGGTTCTGCTGCGCGACACCGGGCAGCGCATGCCCGTCAACGACTCGTGGATCGCAGCCACGGCGCTGTCGCTCGGCGTCCCCGTGGCACCCAGGACGAAGACTTCCCCAAGCTCGAGGATCTCGACATCACCAGGGTGTGACACCTGCGGTCGAGTGTGGGGTTGTGAGGCAAGCGCTCCCCGACGCTATGAGGCGCCGTCGGGGCGGTAGCCGACCGCCTCGGTGAGGCGGCTCCGGCGCGTGCCCATGGCGGGGCGGGCCGGGGGGCGCTCCGCCGACTCGGCCGCCGGTTCGTAGGTGGCGCCGGTCACGATCCCCTCGGCCATGTTGAACAGCAGGGGAAGCGCTCCGGCGACGACCCCGCCGGTGTGGTTGATGTGCTGGACCCCGGGAGCGATCGGCTCGGCGTTGGCCTTGATGGTCCACACCGTCTCGGCGCACTCCTCGAGCTTGCCGGCGACGCGGGTGAGCTGGGAGCCGACGATGAAGAGGTAGGCCGCCAACACGGCGACGAGCGCCACGATGACGACGACGGAGAGGACGACGAGGGTGGTCATGAGCGCACCTTGTCGAGGATCCGCCCGAGGAACAGGTGGTGCTCGAGCCCTTCGTTGAGCACCGCCTCGACCCGTGCTGCGGTCTCGGCGATGAGCGCCGTGTCGGCGGTGTTCTCGGCCGCCTGGTCGAGCGTGGAGCGGATGAGATCGACCCGCTGCTCGATGGAGCGGACGAGCACCACCAGGATCGTCAGCAACGCCGCGACGGCGAGCACCACGACGAACCCGGCGATGACCGCTCCCCACCACAGGTTCTCCTGCGTGGACGTCAGTGCCAGTACGACCATCCTCAGCCTCCCAACCGGGTGCGTCCGCGCCGGAGGCCGGCGACGATGGCCTCGGCGGACTCGTTCGTCGTCTCGAGCTGGGCGAGAGCCGCGGTGTTGTGCACCGCATGACCCAACCCGTCGTTGATGCGAGTGGCGTCGGTGCCGATCGACCGGGCCAGCAGCAGGATCGGCACCACCAGGGCCACCACGACCAGCACCACAGCCCCACCGATGACATAGCCGACCACCCATCCGGTGATCGACTCCGAGGCCAGCACCAGGCTCGACATCGAGGCCCCCATCAGATCGACTCGCCGAAGTCGCGGACCGGCTTCAGGTTCTCGTTGACCGAGGCCAGCACGGTCGGCACGGTGCTGGTCTTGTCGGCGATCACCTGCACACCCCCGACGACCTGGCCGAGGGTGGCGTGGATCGCCCGCAGGTGGAAGATGACCCGGATGAGACCGAGCGCTGCGGTGGCGATGATGAGGGTCGTGAGCACCAGGGTCACGATGGCGGCAGCGGGCACGATTCAGTCCTCCTTCGGTGGCAGGAGCTTGGCGACCGAGCCGGCGTAGCGAACCGCGCCGACCGAGACGTCGTGGATGGTGGCGTCGGTGGTGGCCAGCAGCTCGGGTGTCTCGTCGAGCTCGCCGATGAGGGCGACCCCACCAGCGAGGATGTCGTCGGAGGCGGCACGGATCCGTTCGAGCGCGGCCAGCACCCGGTTGAGCAGCGCCACCAGCACCGGCACCACCGCCACGAGCAGGATCAGGTTTCCGAGTCCCCACAGGGTCATGGCAGCTCCTCGTCAGGCATTGGTGGCGGCGGGTGGACGGTAGGGAAGGAAGAACCGCCGCAGGACCCGGGCCAGGGCCATGCGCGCCGCCCGGAAGGCGATCACCAGACCCCCGGCCGGCTTGACCGTGTCGACCTCGTCGGGCGAGACGCCGCGGCGGATGGCATCGAGACGGTTCGTCATGTTGGTGGCGAAGTCGTCCATCAGCACCGAGGTGACGTCGGAGACCATGCCCCGCCCGTACTGCGCGGCCGCACCGGAGAGGGTCAGGTCGATGCTCACCTCGACCCGCGAACCGCTCGCGGTGTTGGCGACGGTGGCGGTCAAGAGCATCGCCGCCTGGCCCCTGCCCTTCACGTCGGCTCCGGAGGCGTCGACGACGATGCGGCGGTTGGCGTCGTCGCGCTCGGTGATGGTGGCGGTGCCGCCGAACTCGAGCCTGACGGGTCCGAGCCGGATGGCGACCCCGCCCTCGAAGCTGTTCTCGCTGGTCTGGTCGGTGAGCTCGGCGCCGGGCAGGCATGCAGCCACCTGGGGGATGTCGTCGAAGAACCGCCAGACGTCCTCGGCGGGCTCGGTGACCTCGAAGTCGTTGGTGATCAGCATCGGGCCCCCGGGGTGAGGTGGGCTTCGGGATCCTTCTCGAACGAGGCCCGACAGCCGGGACAGCAGAAGTAGTAGGTGGTGCCCTGGTACTCGAAGGGGCGGCCCTTCGCGTCGGCGGTGACGGTCATGCCACACACCGGATCGATGGCCTCGGCCGGGCGGACCACGGCGATGGCGCCGGTGTCGGCGGGTGTGAGCTCACCGGCTGCTCGCAGCTGCACGAGCTCGGCGAGCACGGCGACCGCCATCTCGCGGTGACTGGTGTGGCCCAGGTCGAGGCCCACCGGCACCCGGACCCGTTCGAGCACCTCGGGGGGAACGCCGCGATCGGCGAGGTAGCCGAGCACGGCCTCGCCCCGCCGGTGCGAAGCGACCAGTCCCACATAGACCGGATCGGCTGCGACGACCTGTTCGAGCACCTCTTCGTCACCATCGCCTTGGGAAGCGACGACCACCATCGAGCGCTGATCGACCGTCGAGGACGAGAAGTCGGGGGCGTCGACGACCTCGACCGACCAGTCGAGCACCCCGGCCATGTCGGCCAGGGTGTGAGCCATCGGCGATCGTCCCACCACCACGAGGTGGGGTGCGGGTTGCACCGGTTCGATGTGGATCTGCATCGCTCCCTCGCTCTGACAGGCCATGGCGATCGACGTCATCCCCTCGGGAACGTCGCCGAACTGGTCCTGGGCGCCGAGCACCAGCAACCGGGGTTCGCGGTCGGCCAGCGCCCGCTGGGCCTCGCGGATGAGAACCGGCTCGGAGCACGCCCCACCGATCCAGCCGTGGAGCTCGCCCGAGCGGGTGACGATGGCACGCGAGCCGTGCTGTCCCGACGTCGGCGCCTGGCGCCACACGACGGTGGCCAGCGCGAACTCCTCGCCGGCCCGCGCCAGCTCGACCGCCCGTTCGACGATGGCCCAGCCGTCGGACCGCCGCTCGTTCACGACTCGTCCGTCTTCACTGGAGGTGCCCCGGAGACGTCGCGGCCGGTGCTGAGCGCCTCGTAGACACGGTCGGGCAGCAGCGGCATGTCGATGTTGCGCACGCCCGTGTGGCCGATCGCGTCCATCACCGCGTTCACGAACGCAGCCGGACCGCCCACGGTGGCGCACTCGCCGACCCCCTTTGCTCCGATCGGATGGTGCGGGCACGGCGTGACCACCTCGTGCAGCTCGAAGCCGGGGGTCTCCCAGGCGGTGGGCAACAGGTAGTCCATGTAGTTGGAGCCCACGCAGTTGCCGTCGGCGTCGAAGGTGATGAACTGCATGCTGGCCATGGCGAAGGCCTCGGTGAGCCCACCCATGATCTGGCCCTCGACGATCATCGGGTTGATGCGCACGCCGCAGTCGTCGACCGCGACCATGTTCAACACGTCCCACACCCCCGTCTCTGGGTCGACCTCGACGGTGGCGATGTAGCAGGCGAAGGGCCAGGTGAGGTTGGGCGGGTCGTAGTAGGCGGTGTTCTCGAGACCGGGCTCCATGCCGTCGGGCACGTTGCTGTAGGCGGCCATGGCGCATTCCTGGATGGTGACGCCACGGTCGGGTGCACTGCGCACGTAGAACCGACCCAGCTCCCACTCGATGTCCTCCTCGGACACCTCGAGCAGATGGGCCGCCAGCTTGCGGGCCTTGGCCCGGATCTTGCGGGCCACCATCGACACGGCGGCGCCGGCGACCGGGGTGCTTCGTGAGGCGTAGGTGCCCATCCCGAACGGAGCGGTGTCGGTGTCGCCCTCCTCGACGATGATGTCCTCGGCCGGGATGCCGAGCTCGTGGGCGACGATCTGGCCCCAGGTGGTCTCGTGTCCCTGGCCCTGGGTCTTGGCGCCGGTGCGGAGGATCGCCTTGCCGCTCATGTGGACCCGCAGCTCAGCCGAGTCGAACATCTTGATGCCGAGGATGTCGTACTCGCGACTGTTGCCGGCCCCGAGCGGCTCGGTCATGGTGGAGATGCCGATGCCGAGGAGACGGCCACGCTGGCGGGCTTCCTCCTTCTGGCGCTGAAAGTCGGCGTAGCCCACCGCTTCGAGCCCGACCTCGAGGCACTTGCCGTACTGACCCGAGTCGGTGAGGAACCCGAACGGTGTGCGGTGCGGGAAGTCGTCGTCGCGCACGAAGTTCATGCGACGGATCTCGGCCTGGTCGATGCCCATCTCATCGGCGGCGGCCTGCACCATGCGTTCCTGGAAGAACATGGCCTCGGTCACCCGGAACGAGCACCGGTAGGCAACCCCGCCGGGAGCCTTGTTGGTGTAGACACCCCTGGCCGTGAGGTGGGCCGCACCGACGTCGTAGCAGGCGAAGGTCGAGTGCATGAGCCCGATCTTGAACTTGCTGGGCTGGGCGTCGGCGAAGAAGGCGCCGTGGTCGGAGTCGGTGTGCATCCGCACCCCGAGGATCTTCCCGTCCTTGCGCAGGGCCAGTTCGCCCTTGAGATAGACGTCGCGACCGAAGCCGGTGGAGATGAGGTTGCCGGACTTGTCCTCGATCCACTTGACCGGCCGTTCGAGCAGGATCGAGGCGAGGATCGACGCCACATAGCCCGGATAGACCGGCACCTTGTTGCCGAACCCGCCACCCAGGTCGGGCGAGATGATGCGGATCATGTGCTCGGGCAGCTCGGCCACCAGGGCCACCGCGGCGCGGATGATGTGGGGCGCCTGGGTGGTCATGTAGACGGTGAGCTTGGACGTCGACCGGTCGAAGTCGGCGATCGACCCGCAGGCCTCGATCGGCGACGGGTGCGATCGGGGGTAGTGGAGGTCGAGGGTCGACACGTGGTCGGCCTCGGCGAAGGCCCGCTCGGTGGCCTCGCGGTCGCCGACCTCCCAGTCGAAGATGACGTTGTCGTCCTGGCCTTCCTTGTCGTCGCGGATCAGGGGGGCGTCGGGTGCCAGCGCCTGTTCGGGGTTGACGATCGGGGGAAGAGGCTCGTAGTCGACGACGATGGCCTCGCACGCGTCCTTCGCGGTGTAGGGATCGTCGGCGATGACACAGGCCACCTCCTGTCCCTGGAACCGCACCTTGTCGGTGGCCAGCACCGCCTGGGTGTCATAGGAGAGGGTGGGCATCCAGGCGAGGTTGCGCGCCGCCATCATCTCGCCGGTGAGCACCAGGTGGACCCCGGGGATCTCCCAGGCCTCGCTGGTGTCGATCGAGGTGATGCGGGCGTGGGCGAGGGGGCTGCGGAGGATCTCCATGTGGAGCATGTCCGGCAGCACGATGTCGTCGACGTAGTTCCCCGTGCCGCGGATGAAGCGGTTGTCCTCGACCCGCTTCCGGCTGGCCCCCAAGCCGCCGATCTTGACCTCGTCGAGCGTCATGGTTGCTCCTCGTCGTGTCGGCCGCCGGTGTCGGGTCCACGCATGTTGTCCGCCGCCCACAGCACCGACTTCACGATGTTCTGGTAGCCGGTGCAACGACAGAGGTTGCCCGACAGCGCCCAACGCACCTCGTCCTCGGTGGGGTCGGGGTTCCGGTCGAGCAACGCCTTGGCGGCCAGCATCATCCCGGGGGTGCAGAACCCGCACTGGAGGCCGTGCTCGTCGCGGAAGCCCTCCTGGACCGGGTGCAGCTCGCTGGCCCCGGCCAACCCTTCGACGGTGGTGACCTCGTGGCCGTCGGCCTGAACGGCCAGCATCGTGCAGCTCTTGACCGGTTGACCGTCGTACAACACGGTGCACGCACCGCAGTTGGTGGTGTCGCAGCCGGTGTGGGTGCCGGTGAGGCGGAAGGCCTGACGCAGCAGGTGGGCGAGCAGCAAGCGTGGCTCGACATCGGCGCTGCGGCGTTGTCCGTTGACCGTGACGGTGATGCGCCGGACCGCAACACCCGCGGCCGGTTCGGGGGAGATCTCCGAGAAGAGACTCGTCATCAGGCTGCCCTCTCGTCGGATTCGAGCACGTTGGTGAGGATGCGCACCACGAAGGTGCGCACGACCTGTCGCTTGTAGGAGGCGCTGCCGCGGTGGTCGCTGCGGGGTTGGGCCGCCTCGGCCGCGAGATCGGCGGCACGGTCGATCGCGTCGGCCGACAGTGGCGAGCCGACCAGGGCCTGCGCGGCGTCGGTCGCAGCGATGGTGGAGCTGCCCACACCGGTGAGTCCGACACCGGCCCGAGCCACCGACCCACCCACGAGGTCGAGGGCGACCGCGACACCAGCCGTGGCGAAGTCGCCGATGCGGCGTTCGAGCTTGAGGTACCCACCCGCCGGGGTGCCGGCAGGGGCGGGGACGATGGCTTCGACCGCCACCTCGTCGTGGGCGAGCACGTTCTGGAACGGCCCGGCGACGAAGTCGGCGACAGGGATCGAACGACGACCCTGGGGCCCTTGGGCCACGACCTGGC
>JBKGZW010000274.1:0-3070 GCA_046543225.1 Acidimicrobiales bacterium | reverse complement strand
CGTCGTCCTCGTCGTCGTTGCCGCAGGCAGCCATCAACATGACGAGGGCGGCCAGCACGGCAAGGAGGCGCATCAGCGCAGTGCGAGACATTCGAGATCGTGATCCGTTCATCGAGACGGTCCTCTCAGTAGCGGGTGTGTACCTTCCGGGCCGGTCCTTCCGGGTGCACCGCCAGCGTAGGTTCGCCCGCGACACCCCTGGATCGATGTGCGCATGCTCAACCCAGTAGGCCCTTTCCTTGCTAGCACATGGCTGTGGGGGAGCAAACCACCCCCGTGTCGTGTCGCTCCGGCAACGGTCCCCGTCGCGGGGGCGACACCGGCGATCATAGTCGGCACGTGCCAGCATGGTCGGATGGAGTCGACAGAGGACCGGGACGTGCTGCGGGTCTCGCGTTCGCTCACCATTCCGATGTCGGAGTTGACCTGGAACTTCACCGCGTCGGGCGGGCCAGGTGGTCAGCACGCCAACACGGCCAACACCAAGGTCGAGGTTCGCTTCGACGTCGCGGGCTCGCCGTCGCTCGACGAGACCCAACGCGAGCGCTTGCTCCGGTCGCTCGGCTCCGAGGTGCGGGTCGTCGCGTCCGACGAACGGTCCCAGGCGCGCAACCGGGCGATCGCCGCCGAGCGTCTCGCCCAGCGGCTCGCCGCCGCCCTTGCGGTCAGGACCAGACGCGTGCCCACCCGTCCGGGTCGCAACGCCGTGAAGCGCCGGCTCGACGCCAAGTCGAAGCGGTCACAGACCAAGCGCATGCGTGGGCGGGTCGACCCCGGCGAGTGATCCCGGCGAATGACCCGTGAACGAGCCAGTGATGGCTCAGGTGGCCGCCCGGTCGTCGATCTTGTCGATGACCTCGCCAGCCACCGACGACACCGAGTCGACCACGTCCTGCACCCGTGGGTCGTCGCGGAGATGGGCCACCCGTTCGTTGACCTTCGATTCGAAGCGTCGTCGTGTCTCGGGGTCGATGCGTGTGGCGAGGTAGTACCCGAGGGCGACACCGGCGATGAGTCCGCTCTTGAACTTCATGCCTACGGTGTAGCTGCTTTTCGGTCCGACTGCACCTCAGGTGGCGTCGTGGGGCAGTGAGGTCCGGGCCGCTCGGAGGTAGGCGAACGGGGTGCGGGCGCCGAGGTTCGACACCCGCGACGTGTAGACGTCGGCGTAGCGCTCGACCTGGCGGGCGAAGAGGCTCTTGTCACTACCGGCACGCATCAGCGGACCCCAGACGGCGTTGCCCAGCTCTCCCGCGGCTCGCGCCAGCGGCCCGATCCGGTCGTCGAGCCGGCGCACCTTGGCCGCGAGGCGACTGATGTCGCGCTGGAGACGCTTGGCGGTCTCGGCATCGCCACGGTCGCGGGCGCGGATCCGGTCGAGGCGGACCCGCGCCAGGTCGTCCTCGAGCACCATCTTGTCGCCCATGAGTGCCGCCAACCGCTGCTCGTCGGCCGCGAAGCGGGCGCCGTCGATCAGCTCGGCCTCGAGCTCGCGCAGGATCAGCGCGGTGCGCCAGCGCAGCACCGCCTTCGACACGTGCACATCGCCGAAGAGGTGGTCGCCGACATAGAGGATCTGGTCGCCTTCGAGGTCGAGACTGGCTTCGACCCCTCGTGCGCTGCCGCCGTAGTAGACCCGGCCGAGCTCGAGGGGGCCCCAGTGGGGGCTGAGCAGCCCGGCCTGCTCGTCGACCACCTCGAACGACGGCTCGTCCTGGGCGAAGAAGCGGGGCTTGCCGGCAGCAACCACCACCAGGTCGAAGAGCTCGCGCCACGATCCGCTCGGCACGTGCGGGTCGAAGCACCAGCTCATCATCGCCTGTGTGTAGGCCCACTCGGAGTTGGTGATCAGCAGCAGGTGCTTGCCGGCGGCTCGCTGGTCGAGAAGGGTCGTTGCCAGGCCCTCGTCGACCACGACGTAGCGGGCGGGATCGGCCACGATGCGGTCCTTGAGCGCCCCTTGCATGTGCGACTCGTCGAGCGCCGCCGACACCGCGGCGTAGAGCTCGTCATAGCCCATGGCCCACCCCAGGCGCCCGTCGTCGAGGCGGTCGACGAGCTGGGCGTACAACGCGGCCTCCGACAACGAGAACAGGGTGTTGAGGAACTTCCAGCGGGGTTCTTCGAGGTCGACGAAGTGGCCGGCGTAGGTGGTGCGCAGCTCGTCGAACGACAAGGCCCGTGTGCCGTGGTGGGCGTGGATGACGTATCCGAAGCGGGTGGCCTTGACCAGGTTCCCCTTGTCGAGGTCGAGCACCAGGCCCTGGATGAACTCGTCGGGATCGAAGCCCATGTCCTGGACCGGCCAGCCCCGCTGGGCGAGGATGTCGACGGCGTGCTCGAAGGCGGCGCCCTCCCACTCGTCGGTGCGGTAGTGGATGAGGGTGTAGTCCATGTCGTAGCCGATGGCGGCCACCGAGCGGAGGTTGAGGGTCCGGTTGGCGAAGACCCCTGCGACGAGGTCGTCGGGGGACGGATGGCCGCGGTCACGTGGTTCCACGCCCCGCAACGTATCGGTTCGAGGCGCCGATCCTCAGGACCGTTCGAGCGCGGCCATCGCGGTCCAGATGCGCTTCTCGCTGACCGGCTGGGCCGTGCCGAGCGGCTGGGCGAAGGTCGCGACCCGCATCTCCTCGAGGAGCCAGCCCACCTCCTCCAGCTCCGGAGACCACGGCACCCGCTCCCGCACGGCCTCGTAGTCGGCCTCGAGGCGGCGGCAGATGGTCATGCGTCGGCGGTCGCGCTGGGGGTCGTCGGCGAGGGTGTCGAGTCGCCGCTCGATGGCCCGGAGGTAGCGGGCGACGTGGGCGAGCTGGTCGATGCCCACGGCGGTGCACATGCCGGGGTAGACCAGGCGCCGGAGCTGGGACCGCACGTCGTCGACCGCCTCGACGAATCCGCGACCGGTGAGCCCGTCGAGCGTCGCGGCGATCCGTTGGTGGCGCTCGAGCACGGTGGTGGCACCGGTCCAGGCGTCGCGCAGTGCGTCGCTCATCCCGTCCCGCACATGTTCGACCAGGCGGTCGAACTCCTCGCCGGTCCACGCCGGTCCACCGGCCTCGTCGATCAG
>JBKGZW010000067.1:0-14617 GCA_046543225.1 Acidimicrobiales bacterium | reverse complement strand
ATCAACGTGCACACGAGATGGCCTCGAACCGGACAGAGAGTGAAAGACCGGTTGCGGCTGGTTGTCGAGGCGACGCGCGGGAGTTGTTCACGCAAGGGCCAACTCGACGTCGCGCGCTCGTCGCAGCGCATTAGGACCGCACCCGTACGGTCCGCGGGAACCCAACCACGCGTGGTCCGCCACGCCTTCGTACCCAGGAGTGTGCATCCCGCATGCGGAGTTCCCGAACCACCATCAGCCGGCTCATCGCCGCCCTTGCCGTCCTCATGCTCGTCGCCGCGGCCTGCGGCAACGACGACGATGCAGCCGTCGCCGACGCGGCGGCTGACAACACGACCACCACCGCCGAAGCGGCGACCCCCGTCGCGGATGCCAGCGACGACGACGAAGACGACGGAGACAGCGAGGCAGACGGCGTCGATCGCTCCGACTGGCCCGACGAGGTGGTCTTCGCCGCCGTTCCCGCCGAACAGGACGCCCAGCTCCAGGAGAGCTACCGGGTCACCGTCGAGATCCTCGAGTCCGAGCTCGGCGTCGGAGTCGACTTCTTCCAGGCCGCGGACTACGCGGGCGTCATCGAAGCCCTGATCGCCGACCGGGTCGACATGGCCCAGTTCGGACCGTTCTCCTATGTGATCGCCCGCGCCAACGGGGCCGAGGCCGAGCCCGCCGGCGTCATGGTCGGCGCACCCGACGAGGAGCCCGGCTACCAGAGCTTCCTGGTCGCCCGTAGCGACAACGACGAGATCAACTCGATCGACGACATCGGCGGCAAGCGGGTCTGCTTCGTCGACCCCGCCTCCACATCGGGCTTCTTGTACCCCTCGGCCGGTGTCATCGACGCTGGGTTCGACATCGACAACGACATCACCCAGATCATGTCGGGTGGCCACGACGCCTCGGCCATCGCTGTCGCTGCCGGCGACTGTGACGCCGGCTTCGCCTTCGACTCGATGGTCGAGACGCTCCTCATCGAGCGGGAGGAGATCGAAGAGGGCGAGCTGAAGGTGGTGTGGGAGTCCGAGGTGATCGCAGGATCCCCCGTCGCCGTCCGCACCGGCCTTCCGCAGTCGCTCCAGGACGAGATCAAGCGAGTCCTCAACGAGAACGTCAACGTCGATTGGGCCGTCGACAACGGCTTCTGCGCCACCGCCGACGACTGCTCCCTCAACGACGAGGACGTCTGGGGCTACGTCCACCGCGACGACAGCTTCTATGACGGTGTCCGCGCCGTGTGCAGCGTGCTCGGCGCCGAGCGGGCCCCGCAGTGCGAGGGGATCGGCTGATGTCGATCACGATGAACCCCAACGGGGCCGGCGCTTCGGCGCCGGCCCCGGCCGGTTCCACACCGGTCGTCCGCCTCCGTGAGGTTCGCAAGGAGTTCGACGGCGGTCGCGTCGCCGCCCTCGACGGCGTCACCCTCGACATCCAGCCGGGAGAGCTCACCGTGCTGATCGGCCTGTCGGGTTCGGGCAAGTCAACCCTGCTGCGCCACCTCAACAAGCTCCACGTCCCCACCAGCGGCGAGGTCGAGGTGCTCGGCCACGACGTCGCTCACACGCGGGGTGGGGAGCTGCGGGCGTTGCGTCGCGACGTCGGCTTCATCTTCCAACAGTTCAACATCGTCGGACGCCTCTCCTGCCTCGAGAACGTGCTCTCGGGAGCGCTCGGGCGCCTGCGGGGACCTCGCTACGGCGTGCTCACCTACTCCAAGCGCATGCGTCGCGAGGCGTTGGAACAGCTCGACCGGGTCGGACTCGCCGACCGGGCGTTCCAGCGAGCCGACACCCTGTCCGGCGGCCAGCAGCAACGGGTCGCCATCGCTCGCACCATCATGCAGAGGCCGAAGTTGGTGCTCGCCGATGAGCCCGTCGCATCGCTCGACCCGGAGATCTCGGGCCAGGTGATGGACGTGCTGTTCCGGGTGTGCAGCGAGGAGAAGCTGTCGGTGCTCTGCAGCCTGCACCAGGTCGATCTGGCCCTCGGTTGGGCCGATCGCCTGATCGGGCTGCGAGACGGCAAGCTCGTCCTCGACAAGCCGGCGCGGGGTCTCACCACCGAGGAGGCGATGGCGGTGTACACGCGTCTCGATCCCAGCGGCGAGAAGCGGGCCGAGTACACCCGCGTTCCCGTGGAGGCCATGGCCTGATGACCATGACCGAGACGCCGGATCGGACCGACGTCGGTCCACCCGATCCGACACCTCTCGACCAGCTGCCGTTGCGGCCCCCGTGGCCGTGGCGGCAGCGGGTCATGGGCGCGCTGGTGGTGATCGGTGCCGCCGTCGTCTGGTGGAGCTTCAGCCGGACCGGGATCGCCCCTGCCACCATCACCCAGGGTTGGCAGGACATGCAGAACCTGATCGAGCGCATGCTTCCGATCCGCTTCGACAACCTGAGCCAGACGGTCGATCTGGCGGTCGAGACGTTCTTCATCGCCTTCCTCGGCACGGCCCTGGCGGTCGGGGTCTCGGTCCCACTCGCGTTCATGGCAGCCCGCAACACGACCCCGAACCAAGTGGTCTACGGCCTGGCCCGAGCTGTCATCGTCGCCATGCGGTCGATCCCCGACCTGGTCTTCGCCCTCATCTTCGTCCGCGCCATCGGGATCGGCGGCGTGGGCGGGATCATCGCCGGCATCCTGGCCATCGGTCTCCATGCTGTCGGCATGGTCGCCAAGCTCTACGGCGACGCCGTCGAGCAGATCGACGAGGGACCCCGCGAAGCCATCCTCGCCACCGGGGCGACGAAGAAGCAGTCCCTCCTCACCGGCGTGTTCCCCCAGGTGCTTCCGGCCTGGATCGGTGTGGCGCTGTATCGCCTCGACATCAACTTCCGAACCTCCACGATCCTCGGCTACGTGGGCGCCGGTGGCATCGGACAGCTGCTGCAGCTCTACCTGAGCGGTCTGCGCTACGACCGGGCGTTGGGCGTCACCGTCGTCATCATCGTGCTGGTGCTCGCCGTCGAGTTCTTGAGCGCCTCGGTGCGCAAGGCGGTGCTCGGCGGTGTCGACCCGTACCACGACCGGCGGCTCACGGTCCGCCTCGGCCGTGTGATGAAGCGCCGCCGCAAGGTCGACCCGACCGATCCGTCCGAACCCCGCACCGCGGAGCTGAGGTTCGATCCGGAGCGGTTGACCCCGCCGTGGACGCCCGAACGTCGCCGGATGACCGCGTTCACCGCCGTGAGCGTGATCACCGTGCTGGTGAGCTTCGTCTACACCGGGGTCACCCCGCTCGACCTGGTGGAATCCACCTGGGACATCCTCGTGGTCGGGACGCGGTTGATCCCCGGCGATCTCGACTGGCTGACGCCCGATCTGCGCAGCGCGATGCTCGAGACGATCGCCATGGCCTTCGCGTCCACGGTCATCGGGTTGACCTTGGCGCTGCCACTGGCGTTCCTCGCGGCCCGCAACGTGGCACCGGCACGGCTGATCTACTACATCGCCCGGACGATCGTGGTCGTCGTCCGGGCCGTTCCGGAGCTGATCCTTGCCGTGCTGTTCGTCGCGGCACTCGGGCTCGGACCGTTCCCCGGGGTGATCGCCCTGTCCATCGGCACCATCGGATTCGGCACGAAGCTGTTCGCCGATTCGATCGAGGAGGTGAAGCAGGGCCAGCGTGACGCCATCGTGTCGACCGGCGCGACCCGGCTCCAGGAGGCCGGCACCGGCGTCACCCCCCAGGTGATGCCCGCCCTGTTGGGGACCGCCTTGTACATCCTCGACATCAATGTGAGGTCCTCGACCATCCTCGGGATCGTCGGTGCCGGTGGCATCGGCTTCTATCTCATCCAGGCCACACGCACCCTCCAGTGGGAGACGGTCGGCGGCATCATCGCCATGACCTTCGTCGTGGTCTACGCCATCGAGCGGCTCTCGGGCTGGATCCGCAAGCAGCTCATCTGACCAACCACAGCACCAGTTCGTGGGGCCCGGTCGCGTTGGGGGGCCGGGCCCCATGCGCGCCCCAGGCGACGAGGCGCTCAGACAACTTCGCCCGCGCTCGCCATGACGACTGCGGCCTGCAGCGACAAGGCCGAACCCGAGGGTCCCGAGGTGGAAGCAAGCGGGTGTGCTTCGTCGACCTGGCCCAGATCCGGGTGACCCGGGAAACCTACCGGATTCTGGGGAGCTCAGCGGCCGCGCGGTGGCCGCTGAGCTACCCAGAATCGGCGTTGGACTTGGAGCTGCTCGACCCTCACGACAACCCTGGGTCTGGAACGCGCTCACGCTCCGGTGGGTGCCGGTGTGCGAACGAGCGATCGGTGGGCGTCGCCCGGGGAGCGGCCACCGACCTGCGGTGAGCCTGGGCTCAGCGGGTGGCGACGAAGGACTCGACGACCGGTCGCCACGTGTCCAGGCCGGGGACCGCCCGGCCCGGGACCTTGGCGGCCTCGTCGGCGCGGCGGAGCACGATCGCCTCCTGATAGCGGGGCTCGGATTCGAACGCGGCGACCTCGTCGGGCGACATCGGACCGCCCTGTTCGTCCAAGGTCTGGATGCTCCTGGGACTCAGACCGCCGAAGTACTGCATCTCGACCGTGACCAGGTACCGCTTGGCGGGCACGTGCAACTCCACCAGTCCGGCGACCCGCTCGCCGAGCAGATCGGCGAACAACACCCGACCGTGACGGCCATGATTGTCGGCATCGTTCGGCACGGCCACGTGACCCAGATCGTGCACCAGGCCCGCGATCTGCAGCTCGACGTCGTCGGGTGAGTGTCGCCGCAGGACGTCGGCGCACTGCAGGCCGTGATCGAGGATTCCGACCCGGTCGCCCGCATCGGTCCGCGAGTCGGCCGTGTGCGCCGCCCGAGCGAGCAGGTCGAACAGCTCCTCGACCGAAGTGAGGGGAAGGGCCACCGGTGGCTGTCGGGTGCTCATGGGCACTCCTCAGATTGTCGGCTGGTGAGCTCGCCAGACGGCCCGGACCGTCGGCCAACGACCGTCGAGCTCGACCAGCGCCAGATCGGCGCGCATCCCCGGCTCGAGCCGGCCGCGGTCGCGCAAGCCGGCGATCTCGGCTGGTCCTGCGGTCACGAGACTCACCGCACCGGGTAGGCCGATGGCTCCCCGTTCGGCGAGCTCGAACGCTCCAGCCAGCAACGTGGCCGGCAGGTAGTCCGATGCGAGCCCGGTGCACAATCCCTCGCGAACCGTCGCCTCCGCTGAGACGTTGCCCGAATGCGAGCCGCCGAGCAGCACGTTCGGTGCCCCCATCACGGTGGCCATACCGAGGCCGATCGCGGCGCGCGCCGCCTCGAGGGTCAACGGGAACTCGGCGACCGACGCGCCCCAGTGGCCGTGGGCGTCGAGGACCTGACCGGAATCCTCGCAATCGTGGGCGAGCAGGCGGATCCGGCCCATGCGGGCATGGTCGATCAGCCCGGCGAGCTTCTGGTCGCGATGGGCCCTGGCCGCCTCGGCCTCGTCGATCCGCTCGCGGACCACCTCCTCGCGGGTCTTGCCGGCGGGGATGGCATCCTCGGGGATCGACGCCGCGAACTTGGCGATGTCGCGATATTGGCCTTGTCCGGGGCTGTGGTCCTCGAAGGACACCAGCGGCAGGACCGCTCCCCCGTCGTGGGCGTGCTCGGGACGGGCGAAGTGGGCCTCGGCCTCGGCCAGTCCGCGCTCGGACCGGGCCTCCATGCGATACAGGACCCGGTGGTCGACCGGGACCATCGGCGACTCGTCCCGCTCGGCGATGACGGCGCACGACTTCTCCGCCTGTTCGATCGTGCGGGTGTGATCCGGTCGTTCCTCGAAGCCGATCCCGTGGAACACGGTGGTGATGCCAGCAGCTCGGAGCCGCCCCTCGAAGTTGCGGAGGGCGAAGTCCTCGGCGAACCGTGAGGTCGGGCGGGGACGCACCTCCTTCTCGAGGCCATCGCTGTGGGTGTCGATGAGCCCGGGAAGGCAGAACGCTCCCCGACCGTCGACCGCGCCGGGGGTGGCCGCCCCGCGCTCCTCGACCGACACGATCACGCCCTGCTCGCACACGATGGTGGCGTCGTCGACGATGCGGTCGAGCAGCACGGCACGAACGTTGCGGAGCACGATCCGCTGCTCCGACGAGGTCGCATCGGCCAGTTCGTGATCGCTGACGATGGCGGTCACGACGCCACCGCCGGCGCGGCACCCAGCACTGCGGCCGGGTCGCCCATGTCGGCAACCCGACCCTGGCGCATCAGCACCACCCGGGAGGCCAGGCGAAGCATGGCATCGAGATCGTGGAACACAGCGAGCACGGCAACTCCCTTGGTGGTCAGGTCGGCGATCAGGTCGAGCACGGACTCGCGGTTCTCGGGGTCGAGCGCCGACACCGGTTCGTCGAGCAACAGCAGGCGAGGTGGCTGAATGGTCCCTGCGGCGAGGTTCACCCGCTGCTTCTCGCCACCAGAGAGCAGGGTCGGGTAGGTCTGCCACAGCGACTCGGCGATGTTCACCCGTCGCAGGGCATCAGCCGCCGCGTCGCGAGCAGCATCGAGTCCCATGCCGCGGCGCAGTCCGGCGCGGGCGACCACGTCGAGCACGCCTCGCCGTGGCTCGGCTCGGAGGAACTGCGACACGTAACCGATCTGGTGTTCACGGAGACTGGCCAGTTCGGCATCGGGGAGCCGCACCAGGTCGACGGCGCCGCCGTCGTCGGGTTGGAACCAGACCCGACCCGCACTCGGCAGGTAGGTCCGGAAGACGCACTTGAGCAGCGACGACTTGCCTGCGCCACTGGTGCCGGCGAGCGCCACGTGCTCGCCGGGCGACACGTCGATGCTCACGCCGTCGAGAGCCACGACATCTCTGCCGTCGATGGCGTGGAGGGTGAACGACTTGTGGAGATCGACCACCCTCAGGATCGGGGACTCGGTCGGATCGGTCTGGTCGGTCATCGTCTCGGTCATCCTCTCGCCGCCGCCACCAGGCGCTGGCTGTAGGGGTGCTGGGGATCTTCGAGCAGCTGATCGGTGAGGCCGGCCTCGACGATGCGACCGTGGTTCATGACCACGACCCGACGCGTGAGCATCTCGATCACCGAGAAGTCGTGGGACACCACCACCGCGGCCACCCCGAGCTCGTCGAGCAGGTCGCGGATCAGGTCGAGCACCCCCGCCGCCACCGACGCGTCGAGCCCGGTGGTCGGCTCGTCGAGAAGCAACACCGGGGGGTTGTTGGCCAGCGCCTTGGCCAGCTGCACCCGCTGGCGCATGCCGCCCGAGAACGTCCGCACCAGATCGTCCATGCGTTCGAGCGGAACGTCGGTCCGGCTCAACAGCTCGGCGGCACGCTCGCGGATCTGTCCGAAGTTGCGAACTCCCGCCGCCACGAGCCGGTCGGCGACGTTGCCACCAGCGGTGATGTCGAGGTCGAGCCCCTCGGCGGGGTCCTGGTAGACCACCGACAGCTGGTCGATGCGCAACGCCCGCCGCTCGCCTGCCGAGAGACCCAACACGTCGGTCTCGCCACCCTGATAGCTGCGGAGGTAGGCCGCGCCGGCGGTGGAGCGGGTGTCGCCGGCGATGCAGCGCATGACCGAGGACTTGCCCGAGCCCGACTCGCCGATGACACCGAGCGCCTCGCCGGGCGCCACCTCGAAGCTGACGTCCCAGGCGGCGACGACCGCGCCGGTGAGCGGGCTGATCGTTCGGCCGACGTCTGGGCCGGTGCCCTCCACAGCCTCGGCACCGCCCGGCCCGTAGATCTTCCCCAGCTGTTCGACCTTGATGGCCCAGTTGTCGCTCACTGGTCGTCCTCCTCGGGGTCGTCGCCCATCCCGGGTTCGGCCAGATCGGTGTGGGTGATGGCGTCGCCGCCCCGACGGCGCGAGCACCAGTCGGTGTCGGAGCACACCCAGTGGCCACCGTCGGCCGACGAGGGAACCTCGATCAGGAACGACTCGGCGTCGCTGTTCAGTCCCCCAGCGCCACAGAGCGCGCAGGACGCCCCCTCGGTTCGCTCGACCTCGAAGGGAACGTCGTCGAAGGTGAGCGGCTCGACGTCGGTGTGCGGGGGGATGGCATAGATCCGCTTCTCGCGACCGGCGCCGAACAGCGACAGGAACTCGGCGTCGTGCAGCTTGGGGATGTCCCAGCGCGGGATCAGCGTGGTGGCCGTGACGTAGCGTCCCCCCACCAGGCACGGGTAGCCGGTGGTGCGGGTGATGACCCCGTTGCGCACGTAGTCCTCGTAGAGGCTGACCCACATGCGGGCGTAGTCGGCCTCGGCGTGCATGCGGCGCAGCTCGCGCTGGTCCTTCTCGATGCCCCGGAGCGGCTCGGGGACCGGGACCTGCAAGACGAGGGTCTGGTCGCCGGTGAGCGGTTCCTCGGGTACCCGGTGACGGGTCTGGATGATCGTGGCGTCACGCGCATCGGTGGTGACCTCGACGTCGGTGACGTCCTGTATCAGGCGCCGGAGGTTCGCCGCGTTGACCCCGGCGTCCTCGCCCTGGTCGATCACCTTGACGACGTCGGCGCTCCCGACGATGCCCAGGGTGATCTGCAGACCGCCCGAACCCCATCCCCGTGCCACCGGCATCTCCCGGGAGCCGAACGGGACCTGGTAGCCGGGAACGGCGACGGCGGTGAGCACCGCACGGCGTATCTCGCGCTTGGAGAGCTCGTCGAGAAAGCCGAACTCGTAGGGCTCGCGGGCATCGACGAGCTCGCTCAGGCGACCCTCTGATCTTGGCGTGGATGCGCCGTCGTGCAGGTCGGCAAGGCTGGTCATTCGCACAGCTCCTCGTTGTGCAGGGGGACGTCGTCGTCTCCTCCGAGTCCGTGGACCGCGGTGGCCCTCGCCTCGGCGGCGTCGCTGCGCCGGGCCATCTTGCGCTCGACCATCGATCGGAAGGTGACGTAGTGCGGCAGCTTGAGATGTTCGAGGAAGCCGGACGCGTCGAGACCGTCGGTGGTCTGCAGCACCGACTGCTCGAGCGCTGATCGGCCCCGGTCGCGGTGCACCGAGATGTCGAGGTTGGCCATGGCGATGGCCTTGCGCTCGTTGTGGCCGAGGCAGAGGCCGTAGCCGACATCGAAGCGCGAGCCGTCCTCATCGATCCCGTTCAGGTCTTCGATCGCCTCGACCTCGGTGACCCGGACGTGGCCGATGGTGACGGGGCGACCACTCCGCGGATGGCGAACAGGCACCGGCAGCCGGGCGTGGCGGACCTCTCCCAGCGTCACCTCGTGCAGGTGGTTGTCCGGTCCGAGGATGTTGCGGTACCAGAGTTGGACGAGCGCTCCCGTCTCGGCCCGGGCCATCGTCGACAGTCGGGCCGAGCGGGGGGCTCCGGGTCGGGCCGGTTGCCGGGTGATGTCGAACGGTTCGGGGTCGTCGCGGTTGGTCCGGTCGACGATCAGGTCCATCTCCCGCAGCAGCTCGTAGAGGCGGCCAGGACGACGATCCCCGGTGTCGTCCCCCGCTCGGCTCGCATCGCCATCGACGGTCGAGGGGGCCTCGCGCCGGGCGGCCTCCTGCTCGGCGGCATCGGCGCGAGCCTCGTCGTCGGGGGTGAAATCGATGAGCCGTCCCGTGTAGTCGAGGGTTCGGCCGAGCAGCTGCGGTCCCGGGGGGTTCCGGAACGCCGGAACGATGCGACGCAGCACCTCGGCATCGTCGGTCGGCACTGCCGGTGTGTAGGCCAGGCGCGGCAAGGTCGACCGGTAGCTGCGCACCAGATGCGACGCTTCGATCACGTCGCCCTCGGCCTGCCGGAACGCTCGCGCGGCGAGCTCGGGAGCCCACAGGCCTCCCTCTCCCATCACCCGGTCGACGGCCAAGCGGAGCCGACCAGTCAGCTGACCCGTCTCGAGCCAGGGGCTGGCACCACCGTTGCGCTGGCGTCGCACCAGCTCCTCCGCAGCGCGGATGGCCTCGAGGCCGCCCTTCGCGGCGACATAGCCCATCAGATCACCTTCCCGTCGTCGGAGGCCGGCCCGAGCACCTCGATGCGCGAACTGCGCGGAACGGCCGCGATCTCTCCGGTGGGGGTCACGAACCAACAGTCGATCCCTGCCGGGTAGGACCGGTTGGCATCGGCGAGAGCGAGGAGCAGGCTCGGAGCCAGTCCGTCGATGCCAAGGACCCGCCACCCGTCGACACCCGGACCGCTCAGGGCCACCACGACATCGGCGTCGGCAGCGGTTGCGGGGAGCCCCGCCGGCAGCGGGCCGACCCCCGGTCCGAGATCGTGGAGCTGACGGCACGAGATCGCGACGCGTGCGCCGTTCTCGGGAGCCTCGGTCGTGCCGCGGGCGAGCCCGAGCACGTCGTCGGGTCCGAAACCATCGAGCATCACGACCTGAGCGGCCGCATCCGGTGTCGTCAACGACGCCCCGGTGGCGTCGACCATCAGGTCGGGCCATGGGCTGTCCGGGTCGCCGGTGACGACCGCCAGCGGGACCTCCACGTCGGCCAGCGCCAAGTGCAGGATCAGCGGAGTGGGCAACCCCGCCGGCAGGTCGACCCGGGCCAGATCGCGAATCTCGCCAGGTCGGGCGAGCGTGTCGAGCAGCAGGCCGAACGCAACCTGGGAGCGCCGACCGTCGAGGCGGGCACGATGGACGAACCGTCCCCCGTCGACCACCGTGGAAGCACCCTCAGTCCAGTTCATCGAATCGCACCTCCGTCGGCAGCAGTTCGTCCCACTCGCGTCGCTTCTCGTTCGTCGCCTCGCGCTCGGCACGACCACACAGCTCGATCACCGCTGCGGCCAGCGGCCCTCCGCAGTCGACCTCGGCGTCGAGCACGGCAGAGGCCAACGCGGCCAGTCGGTCGTCACCCAGGCGCATCGACCACCCGCGACCCGCGTCCAGCTCGACCTCGGCGCGGGTCACCAGCACCTCGGCGAGGTGGAACCGCTCCTGAGCGATCGGTTCGCGGATGGTGAGCATGACCATGCCGACCTCGGGAGGCGACACGACGACCAGCTCGCGGTCGTCGGCGACACACCGCTCGGCCAGCGCCACCACCAGATCGGCGGGGGCGACCGACAGCAGTTCGGCCCGTCGCTCGGGACTCGCCGTCACGTCCGCCTCGCCCGCGACCGGCATCAGTCCGCACCTCCCAGTTCGAAGCGCACACGGTAGGTGTCCGCCCGCAGCCAGCTCTCGGACAACTCGATGGGGCGCGAGAGCCCGCGTGCGCCATTGCAGCTCTCCAGCCGCCACACCAGCGGCCGACCCTCGACCCCCAGGTGGGGGGCCACCTCGGCAGGCACGGCCACCAGCTCGGCGCGGGCCCACCGACGCACCGGCTCGAGCTCGAAGTGGGTGCGGAGCGTCTGGTAAATCGACACGCCGTCGCCCAGGTGCGAGGAGATCCCGTCGACCAGGTCGAGAGGCAGGCGCGACGTGCCGAACCATGCCGGGAGCCCGTCGACCTGACCGACCCTGGTCACCGCGACGACCCGATCGTCGGCTTCGAGCTCGAGGGCTCGACGGCTCGCCGGATCGGGCTTGCGAACTCGCACCGCCACCAGCTGGCTCGTCGGCAACGCTCCCGCCCGACGCACCATCTCGCTCGCGCTCGGGGGCATCGACGGGCCGATCGGGTAGTCGATGCGGCTGGCGACGAAGGTGCCGGCGCCGCGGACGCGACGAACCAGCAGCCGCGACTCCAACTCCTGCAGTGCCGCACGGGCGGTGAGTCGGCTCACTCCGTGTGAGGCGACCAGGTCGTGCTCGGAGGGCAAGCGGCTTCCTGGTTCGAGCGACGCGATCTGGGCCTCGAGCTCGTCGGCCACCGTCTGGTAGGTCGGTCCGGTCGGGGGCGCACCGGGCCGTCGGGGTGTGGTCGTGGTGTTCACATCCGGATGACACCATCCCCTAGTTGTCATGACAACCAAACGGTTCCCGAACCTTGCGTGAACGAGGAGTCACCAACGGGTGTCCCCGTTCAGGCTTCACCGAGCAACACACCGAGGGTCGCCTCGTCGGCGGCGACGACGAGATGCATCGTCACCGTCGGGTCGGGTTCGATCGTGAGCGGTTCCGCATCGAGGCGGACGATCGCTGCGCCTGCCTCGTGCAAGATGACCAGGGCTGCCGCCAGGTCGTGGGGGTGGGTGACCCCCCGATGGAGATCGACGAACCCTCCGAGCGATCCGTCCGCCACCCGGCAGAGGTCGATCGAGGTCGAGCCCGACATCCTGACCCGTTCGAATCCCTGCGGGACCCTCAGGCGTCGCGCTTCGAGGGCACCGGCGCTCGGCACCGCGAGCAACCCACCCGGCGATGGGTGAGCCCGACGACCGTCGACCCAGGCTCCACTCCCCGTCGACGCCCACCAGCGACGCCCGCTCGTGTGGTCGACCACCAGACCCGCGATGGGCTGTCCTCCCAGGACCAGCCCGATCGAGGTCGCCCACGGCGGGTTGCCGTGGCGGTAGTTGCGGCTGCCGTCGAGGGGGTCGAGACAGATCCATGGCTCCTCGGGCGACCAGGTCCGCACGAGGCTCCCGCTCTCCTCGCTGATCACCGCCAGGCCGAGCGGTTCGAGCTGTTCGACGACCGCATCCTCGGCTGCACGGTCCGCGGCGAGTGTCGTGGCGCCATCGGCCCCGACTCCCCGATCGGGGTTCGCGCGAAGTCCGGCGATCGCGCCTCTGGCGGCCGAACCCGCCCTGGCCGCCGCGCCCAGGAAGCGAGTCACCAACCCGTCGTGCAACGGCTCCTGCACGGGTCGCGCCAGGCGTACTGCAGGCGGCGAGCCCTCGACGAACCCCTGGGCGGCATAGAAGCGCTGCGCGTCGGCCCGCCAGGTCGACGACTCGAGGACCAGACGGTCACAGCCCAGACGAGCCGCTTCGCGGTCCACCGCGACCAGCAACGCCTCGCCGATCCCCTCACCCCGATGGTCGGGATCGACGACGAGGGCACCGACCCACGCTTCGCGAACGGCATGGAGGGTGGACGGTCTGGCGTGGATCTCGACGTAGCCGACGAGATGCGACCCCAGGTACGCCACGACCGCCCGGGTCTCGCTTCCCTCCAGCACCGAACCCAAGACCCATGCGAGATCGGGCCGCGAGCCCAGATCGTCGTGACCACCCATCGACTCGAGGAGCGACACGATCGCTTCGCGATCCTCGATCGTGGCCAGTCGAGGGGTGAGGCGATGAGTGACCGAGCCGAGAGCCATGCTGGCAGCGAACCATCCCGAGGTGGCCACCAGCTGAAGCCCCGGTTTCGCGACTTCGAACAGTGGACGACGACCTGTGCGACCGGCTGCGGCACCCGCGGGACCCAACGGCGGTCTATCGGGGAGCTGCGCCTTCGGGTTCGAGGACGAACGGGTTGACGATCGCCCGGCCGTCGCGAACGGTGCAGATCGAGTATCCGATGGTGTCGAGGCGAGCGCTGCCCCGGTAGCTGAACGGGTCCATGAGGAACGCCGTCGAGGGCGCCGCCACATGGAGGGTCCCGGCGAACGACGCCGCCGTCGACACGTGCGAGTGACCGCACAGCACCACCTCGACATCGTGGAGGGAGATCACCGCCGCCAACGCGTCCCGGTCGACCAGCAGGTGGTCGTGGGCCTTCGGGACACCGCGAGGCACCGAGGGGTGGTGCATGGCCACGACGACGCTGCGGTCGCCGGCCGTGGCCAGCTGCTCGTCCAACCACGCGAGCTGGTCCGGTCCCAGCCAGCCGGTCACCTCGCCTTCGACGTGGGAGTCACACATCACGATCCGCACCGAGTCGAGATCGTGCACGTAGTAGTACGGGAGGTCGTGGCCCAGATCGCGCTCGCCGAGGAAGTGCCGGCGGAACGAGGGGCGGAGGTCGTGATTGCCGATCACCGAGAGCACGGGACAACCCAACGGTTCCAATCCCTCGTCGATCAGCTGCCTGAGGTGGTCATAGCTCTCCGGCTCCCCCGAATCGGACAGGTCGCCGGTCAGCAGCACGACGTCGGGGGCGGGTGACATCTGGGCGACGCTGTGCATCACCCGCCGCAGGTTCGCGGCGGTGTCGACCCCGTAGGGCAGAGAACCTGGGGGGCCGATGTGGGTATCGGTCAGCTGGACGATGGTCGTCGTGGCAGTCACCGTGACATCGTGCCCCAGTGACGTGAGCCATGGGTTGCCGGACGGGAACCGGGACCTGAACTCATGTCGGGTGGCTGGTTCGGCGACGATCGCGCGCCTGGCCGCAGCGGTGTGCCATGGTCGAAGGGAACCGTCGAGCACACCAGCAGTCGAGCGCGGGGAGCACACCATGACCTATCAGTACGACAGCCCACAGGGCCTCCGGCCCGAGTTCGACAAGCCCGGCCGCCCGCTCTCGGACTGGCAGGTGCTCGACGAGGTGTGGACGGCGAACGAGGCACTGCGCGAAGCCTGCGGCGACTCGTTCGCCACCATGGTCTCCCACGCCTACGCCGAGCTCTCCACCGAGGCCACCCCCGAAGGCCCCGAGCTCACCAAAACGGTGTGGGCGGCGATCGAGGAGGCCGGCTACGAGGTCAAGCAACCCAAGCCGATCCACTTCGTGAAGCCCAAGAAGAAGGGGTTCTTCGCGAAGGTCTTCGGGCTCGGCTCCAGGGCCGGGCGCGCCTACGGCCCCCGTACGAGGATCTAGGCGGCGTTGGCGCGGATCACCTCGCCGA
>JBKGZW010000066.1:0-14703 GCA_046543225.1 Acidimicrobiales bacterium | reverse complement strand
GAGGTGAGGTCGGGTGAACCGATGGTGGCCAGCACCGCTCGCTGATCGGCGTCGGCCCGCTCGGTGGCGATCGCCAGCAGCGGTGTCGGCTTGCCTTCCCGCAGGTCGTCGCCGACCGGCTTTCCCGTGCGCTGTGCTTCTCCGTACACTCCGAGGAGGTCGTCGCGGAGCTGGAACGCCTCGCCGAGGGGTAGCCCGTAGGCGGAGAGGGCAGGCTCGAGGTCGGTGAGGCGCTCCCGCAGGGCGGCCCCGAGGTGCAGCGGGCGCTCGATCGTGTACTTGCCCGACTTGTAGCGCGAGATGCGGCGCGCGGTGCTCAGGTCGGTCGCGGCTCTGGCCGTGCCCTCGATGTCGAGGTACTGCCCGACGTTGAGCTCGATGCGCAGCTCGTGCCACACCGCGAGCGCGGCCTCGGGCGCGTGGGTCATGAGCCGATCGGCGTACACGTGGGCGACGTCGCCGGCCAGGATGGCGACCCCCTCACCGAAACGTCGGGCTTCACCCCGCCAGCCCGAACGGCGGTGGGTGTCGGCGAACTCGGCATGGATGGCGGGAACGCCCCGGCGGGTGGGTGATCCGTCCATCACGTCGTCGTGTATCAGTGCGAAGGCCTGGAGGAACTCGAACGCCGCCCCGGCGTCGAGGATCATCGGATCGTCGGGGTCGCCGCCGGCTCCGACGAAGCTCCAGTGGCAGAACGCCGCCCGCAGCCGCTTGCCTCCGGAGAGGACCAGCCTGGCCAGCGCGACGATGGGCGCCTCGAGTGCGGGATCCAGCTCCTGCCACCTCTGGCGCTCGTCGCCGAGCACGTCGGCGAGGCGGTCGCCGACCCGCTCGGCCACCTCGATCAGGGCCGGAGGCACCTGGGCGTCAGCGTCGGTGGCGCCGGTCGGTGTGGCCCCGGTGGTCATCCGGAGAGCCTACCGGGGAGCCCCGGGGTCGGGCTCGGGGGTGGCCCCGTCGGTGGCGGCGTCGAGGTCGGCGAGCACGCGGGTGACCTCCATGCGGGCGTCGCCGATGCGGCCACGCAGCATCCGGACCAGCTCGGCTGCCCGGCGGACCCGCTGGGAGAGGCGGTCGACATCGACGGCCTCGCCCTCCAGCTCGGCGACGATGCCCTCGAGCTCGCGGAGCGCCTCGGCGTAGCCCAGCTCGGCGGAGGGGTCGGGATCAGGATCGGTCATCGTCGGTCAGCTCCGTGCTGGTGGTCGTGCTCAGGATGGTGCCGTCGGAGACGCGGGTGGACAATGCGGTGCCCGGTTCGATCGAGGTGGCGCTGCGCACGAGGGTCCCGTCGGCATCGCGGGTGATCGACCAGCCCCGTGCCAGCACCCGGGCGGGGTCGAGTGCCCCGACGTGGCGATGGAGCGACTCGACGTGGCGCTCGGCCCGTTCGAGGGCACGCTCGGGTTCGCGGGCCATGCCGGCCTGCAGCTCGACCAGGCGTGCCGCCCCGAGCTCGAGGGTGGTCCGCGCACCGGATGCGACTCGCGCGGCGGCGCTGCGGACCAAGGCCTCGTGGCGGTCGAGCACGTCGAGGCTCCGCGCCGCCATCGACCGCCAGGCGTCGTCGCATCGGTCGAGATAGGCGGTGACGGTGTCGCAGAGATGGGCAGCACAGGCGGTGGGGGTCTTGAACGACCGGTGGGCGACGCGGTCGGCCACGCTCTCGTCCACCTCGTGGCCGATGCCGGTGAGCACCGGGACCGGCATGGTGGCGATGGTCCGTGCCACCGCTTCGTGGTCGAAGGCGACCAGATCCGATCGCGAGCCGCCGCCGCGGACGAGCGCCACGACGTCGAGATCCATGCGGGCCGCGGTTCGCAGAGCGGCCACGATCTCATCGACCGCGGAGGCGCCCTGCACCCGGGTGTCGATGAGCGACACCTGCCACCCGTAGGTGCTGGCCGCCAGCTCCTCGAGCAGGTCGTGGGCGGCAGCGCTGCCCTCGCTGGTGATCACGCCCACCCGCAGGGGCACCGGGGTGAGCCGGATCTGCCGGTTGCGGTCGAGGAGACCCTCGGTGGCCAGGGTCCGCAGGAGCCGCTCACGGTCGGCGGCCATGCGCCCGAGGGTGTGACGGGGATCGATGGCGGTCATGCGCAGCTGGATGCGCCCCTGTGGCGGGTAGAACACGACCTCGCCCCGGATGCGCACCTCGAGACCGTCGCCGAGGGTCAACCCGCCCGCCTTGGCCAGCACGTGGTCGACCCCGCGCCGGTTTCCCGCGAAGCACACCACCGACAGCGTGGCTTCGCTGGGTTGGCCCAGGGTGCCCGGCTCCACCAGGGTGAAGTAGGCATGGCCCCGCGCCGAGGTCTTCCAGTTGTGGATCTCGCCTTGGACCCAGACCTGGTCGCCGAAGGCGTCGCGCAGAGCATCCGAGATCCGTGCGTTCAGCTCGGCGACACTGTGGGTGTGCGTCTCCACCGCAGTGACACTAACGACACCTGCCGCCGGTCCACGACCGGCGGGGTCATGGCGGTCGATGCCACCCCGTAGCCCCCGCCCCGACGCGGCGCTCCCGTTCCCCGACATGGGCCCCGAGGTGGTCATCGACCTGCGCGCCGACGCGGTCCTCGCCCACGTCTCGGACCTGGTCGCGGTCGTTGGATCCGACGGAACCCTGCTCGCGGTCAGCGCCTCGGTCGAGCAGCGGCTCGGCCACCGCAGGGGTGGTCTCGTCGGGTCGCCCGTCTCGTCGCTCTTCGTGGCCGATCCCGACGACGTACCCGCCGAGGTGCTCGACCGCATCTTCCTCGAACCGGGGGCGCACGGGCCGATCACCCTGTCGGCCATGACCGCGGATGGGCGCTCCCGCACCGTCGAAGCGATGATCGACAACCAGCTCGGACCCGATGGCGAAGGTTCGGTCGTGGTCACCGCGGTCGATCTCACCGAGCGACGGATGCTCGACGCGGCCATGGCCGAGCAACGATCCCTGCTCGAGTCCATCGCCCGCGGCGTGTCGGTCGATCGGGTCGCCGACCGTCTGGTCGAGCGCATCGAGCACTGGCTGCCCGACGCGGTGGCGGCGGTCCTGCTCACCGACGTCGGGGGCATCTGGCAGGTTGTCGCCGCGCCTTCGGTTCCCGAGACCGTCGTCGAGGTGCTCGACCGAGCGTCCCCGAGCTCGCCGGTCGGCAAGGCGATCGGGCGGTTGCCCGACTGCACCACGGTGGTGTCGGCCATGGACCCGAACTGGTTCCCGATGCGGACCGCGTGTCGGTCGGCCGGTGTCGAGTCGCTGTGGGTGCGTCCCTTCCACGTCCTCGGCCGCAGCGAGCCGGTCGGCGCCATCGTGGTCGTCCGCACCGACCACCGTGTGCTCGACGAGGGCGAGCTCGACCTCATCGAGCAGTCGTCGCACCTCGCCGCCATCGCCGTCGAGCGTCAGCTGGCGACCGAGGCGCTCGAGCACCGGGCCCTGCACGACGACCTCACGGGACTCCCCAACCGCACCTTGTTGCTCGACCGGGTCGAACAGGCGCTGAACCGGGCGTCGCGCGATCGCTCGGGCGTCGCGGTGCTCTTCGTCGACCTCGACCGCTTCAAGCACATCAACGACACCCTGGGGCACGCGGCCGGCGACGCCGTGCTCTGCGAGGTGGCCGGCCGGCTCCAAGGGGTGCTCAGGGCGGGCGACACCGTCGGACGCCTCGGTGGCGACGAGTTCCTCATGGTCTGCTCCGAGATCGCCGACGTCACCGACGCTCTCACCGTCGCCGACCGCGTGTGGGACGTGCTCCAGGCGCCGGTCTCGTTCCAGGGCCACGACCTGCCCATGCGAGCCAGCGTCGGTGTCGCCATCGCCGAGGGACCCGAGACCACCGCCGACGAGGTGATCCGCGACGCCGATCACGCCATGTATCGGGCGAAGGAGAACGGCCGCAACGGGGTCGCGCTGTTCGACCGTGACGACCACGAGCGAGTGGTGAGCCGGGTCGACATCGAACGGGGTCTTCACGGCGCCCACGACCGCGGCGAGCTGGTGTTGCACTTCCAGCCCGTGCTGCAGCTGGCCGACCACCGTCAGACCAGTGTCGAGGCACTCGTGCGATGGGAACGGCCGGGCGCCGGGATCGTCGGTCCGAACGAGTTCATCTCCATCGCCGAGGACACCGGGTTGATCGTGCCGCTCGGTGCGTGGGTCATCGAGGAGGCGTTCCGCTCCGCAGTCGCCTGGCCCGAGCTCGACCGGGGGACCCACATGCGGGTCGCGGTCAACCTGTCGCCGCGGCAGCTCTCGACCCCGGGGCTGGTCGATCGGGTCACCCGCCTGTTCGACCGGACCGGTATCGACCCGGGGCGCATCTGCTTCGAGGTCACCGAGCTCGCGCTCGCTCGCGACGAGGACCTGGCCATCGCCACCTTGAACCGTCTGAAGGGGCTGGGGGTGTGCATCTCGATCGACGACTTCGGCACCGGCTACGCCACCCTCGACTACCTGCGACGCTTCACCATGGCCGACGAGCTCAAGATCGACCAACGGTTCGTGGCCGGGCTCGGCGATCCGCTGTCACAGGAGCACGCCATCGTGGCCGCCTCGGTCAACCTGGCCCATTCGCTCGGGATCGAGGTGGTGGCCGAGGGCATCGAGACCGAGGCCCAACTCGCCGCCGCCATCGACCTCGGCTGCGACCAGGGCCAGGGCTACCTGTTGGGGTGTCCCGAGCACTTCGTGGCCGCGGTGGCCACCTCGACAGCGCACCCGGCCACGAACCGGTCGGGCTAGACGAGTGCCGGGTAGATCAGCGACTTGAGCTGTCCGCGGAAGTTGTAGGTGCCCGACGGGATGAGCTGGGTCATGAAGACCACCAGCAGCTCTTCGGCCGGATCGCACCAGAACGTGGTGGAGGCCATGCCGCCCCACATGAAGTCGCCGGCGGATCCGATCTGGGCGGTGCGGACCGGGCCGAGGCCGACCGCCATGGTGAGGCCGAAGCCCATGCCCTCGAAGCCGACCTCGCCGTAGCCTCCAGGGAGGGCGTACTCGGTCATGTCGGCCCCACCGGGCAGGTGGTTCAGCGTCATGAGCTCGACGGTCTTGGGTCCGAGGACCCGAACCCCGTCGAGCTCGCCGCCGTTGAGCATCATCTGGGCGAACCGCACGTAGTCGGCCATCGTGGACACCAGACCGCCGCCGCCCGACAGCATGGCGCGCTGACGGCGGTAGGGGCTGGTCTCGGGGTCGTCCTGCAGCTTGAGCGACTTGTCGCTGGCCCTGCGGTAGCAGGCGGCGAAGCGAGCAAGCGCGTCGTCGGTCACGCGGAAGCCGGTGTCGACCATGCCGAGCGGATCGAAGACGTTGGTCTGGAGGTAGTCGTCGAAGCGCTGACCGGAGATGATCTCGACCAGCCGGGCGCAGATGTCGGTGGACACGCCGTAGGCCCACTGGGTGCCGGGATGGAAGTCGAGGGGCCGTTGGGCGAGGGCGTCGCACATGGCGGCGAGGTCGCGGTCGCCGTCGAGGAAGTTGCCGGCGCCTGCTGACTCGCCGTCGGGGTTGCGCAGGGTCATGGCCCCCATGCCGAAGCCGGACATGTGCATGAGCACGTCGCGCACGTTCATGGGGCGGATGGGCTCGACGAGGTGCGTCTCGCCGTCGGCGTCGCGCTGGCGGACTCTCAGGTCGCCGAAGGCGGGGATGAATCGGTGGACGGGGTCGGTGAGCTGGAAGTGCCCCTGCTCATGGAGCTGCATGAGGGCGACACCGGTGATGGGCTTGGTCATCGAGTAGATGCGCCAGATGGTGTCGTCGGCGATCCCGGTGCCACGTTCGCGGTCGGCGACCCCCAAGGCCTCCGCGTAGCCGACGGTGCCGCCCCGGGCGATGACGGTCTGGCACCCGGCGAGCTTGCCGGGCTCGATGTAGCGGGAGCGCAGGTGTCGGCTGAGCCGCTCGAGCTGGCGTGGCTCGAGGCCAGCGGCGTCTGGATCGTGTTTCATGTGTTCCCCCCCCTGTGTCGAACGAAGAGGGCCGGGGCGCACCGTGGTGCGCCCCGGCCCGCTGGCGGAAGGTGTGGGATTCGAACCCACGGTGACCCGGAGGCCACAACGGCTTTCGAGGCCGCCCCATTCGTCCGCTCTGGCAACCTTCCGCCTGCGATGCTAGCGGTCAGCTGCGGCGCGCTGCGAAGAAGGAGCGCAACAGTTCGCCGCACTCCTCGGCGAGCACGCCGTGCACCACGTCGGCCTCGTGGTTGAGGCGGGGATCGCCACACAGGTTGTAGAGCGATCCGCAGGCACCGGCCTTGGGGTCGGAGGCGCCGTAGACGACGGTGCCCACCCGGGCCGCGACGGCTGCTCCGGCGCACATGGGACACGGTTCGAGGGTCACGACCAGGGTGGTGTCGTCGAGACGCCACCCGCTGGCGAGTTCGGTCGCGGCGTCGCGCAGCGCCAGGATCTCGGCGTGCGCGGTGGGGTCGCCGAGCAGTTCGCGCTCGTTGTGGCGCCGGGCGACGACCCGCCCCTGGTGGGCCACGACCGCACCGATGGGGGCGTCGCCGTGGGCGGGCGCCCGCCGGGCCTCGTCGAGGGCCACCTGCATCAGATCCTGGTGTGGCACCGGGGCTCCGTGGACGTGTGTTGGGTGTGGGTCGTGCTGGTCGCTGTGGCGGAGGGGGTGGGATTCGAACCCACGGTGGGTTGCCCCACACACGCTTTCCAAGCGTGCCGATTCGGCCGCTCTCGCACCCCTCCGGGTGTTGGTACCGAACCGACAGGCTATCGTGGGGGAACGCCCGCCTTCGCATGTGGCGGTCGGGTCCTGTGCAACCGCAGCCCGTGAACCGAGTCAGGGCCGGAAGGCAGCAGCTCTCAGCGGATCCTGCAGTGTGCCGCAGATCGCCTGGCCGCCACTTGCGAGGGCGGGCGCTTCCGCGTGCCACCATGAGCAGCGATGACCTCGCGTGGCCGATCTCCGTGGAGTGCCGCATCCACGGTGGCCGCGCGCAACGAGCTGCGCGAGCTGATGTCGATGGCCCGCCGCGTCGTGTTCGCGGCGGCGATCACCGGCGTGGTCGTCGGTGTGGTCGTCGGTGTCTTCGACCGGGTGGTCGACCGCGAGCTGCTCGAGCAGTTGCTCGAGGCCCCGGTCGGGGTGCAGATGGTGTTGCCCGGGCTCGGGCTCGTGGTGTCGGTGCTGGCGTTGCGATGGATCGGGGCCGGGGCCAGCCCGGCCACCACCGACGAGTACCTGCGCGCGTTCCACGGTCTCGAAGCCCGCTTCGACGGCCGGGCGTTCTTCGCCCGGATGGTGGCCAGCGCCGCCACCCTCGGTTCGGGTGGTGCCCTCGGCTTCGAGGGACCTTCGGTCTACTTCGGAACCGGGATCGGTCATGCGTTCGGCACCAGGGTGCGGGCCCTGCTGGCCCGCGACGACGTCCGTCTCCTGCTGGTGGCCGGCGCCGCGGCCGGGGTGGGGGCGATCTTTCGGGCGCCGGCCACCGGCGCGGTGTTCGCCATCGAGGTCCCGTTCCGCAACGAGCTGGCCCGCCGCAGCCTGCTGCCCGCGCTCGTCGGTGCGGCGTCGGGCTATCTCGCCTTCGTCGCCATCAACGGCACCGAGCCGTTGTTCCCGGTTGCCGGGGCGACACTGATCGACGGGCGCGACCTCGTCGGTGCCGCGCTGGTGGGCATCACCTGTGGGGCGGGGGCACGCATGTTCGGCATGTTGATCCGGTGGGCGAAGAGTGTGGCCGACCGTTCCCGAGCACTCGTGGTCACCCCGGTCGCGGCCGTGCTGCTCGGTGGTCTCGTCGTTGCCAGTCACGCGGCCTTCGACGGGCAGGCGCTCACCCTCGGTCCCGGGCTGCCGGCGATCGAGTGGGTGTTCGAGATCGAGGCGACGATCTGGTTGCTCGTGTTGTTGGGAAGCATGCGCGTCGTCGCCACCGCGGCGACCGTGGCGGGATCGGGAACCGGCGGGCTCTTCGTGCCATTGGTCGTGCAAGGTGCCATCACCGGCCAGGCCATCGGGGTGCTCATCGGAAGCCACAACCCCACCCTCTACCCGGTGCTGGGCATCGCCGCGTTCCTGGGCGCCGGCTACCGCGTGCCGCTGGCTGCGGTGATGTTCGTGGCCGAGGCGACCGGCCGTCCGGGGTTCGTGGTCCCGGGGCTGGTCGCCGCGGTGTTCGGCCAGATCCTGGCGGGAAACAGCTCGGTCACCGCCTACCAGCGCGACGAGCGACTCGGCCACCTCGAGCGCCGTGCCGGCCTTCCCATCTCCACCGCCCTCATCACCGAGGTGGCCACCACCGATCCCGACGACTCGCTGGCCGAGCTGTTCACCGAGCACGTCGCGCTCGCCCGCCGTCGCGCCATCCCCGTCGTCGAGGGTGAGCGCGCCTACCGCGGGATGGTGCTGCTCGATGACGTCCTTGCCGTGGAGAGCGAGCGTTGGATGGAGACATCGGTCAGCGAGGTCATGCGCACCGACCTCGCCGTGCTCGATCCCGACACCACGGTCGCTGCCGCGCTCACCGCCCTGTCGAAGTCGCCCGCCGATCACCTCGCGGTCGTCGACCCCGCCGGGCAGCTGTACGGCCTGGTGTCCCAGGAGTCCATCCTCGATCTGGGCGAGCTCATGGACCGCCTCGACGCCGACGATCCGTCCGGATCCGGTCCCCGCTGATGGGCGTCGCTCTGCGCCGGTAGAGTCGGCGTCGATGGCATACCAGACCCTCTACCGGCGCTACCGCTCGCAGCGCTTCAGCGACCTGGTCGGCCAAGACCACGTCGTGCGCGCCCTGCGCAGTGCAGTGCGCGACGAGCGGGTCGGGCACGCCTACCTGTTCAGCGGTCCGCGTGGCACCGGCAAGACCTCCACCGCCCGCATCCTGGCCAAGGCGCTCAACTGCGACCACCTCGACGGGGGCGACCCCTGCGGCACCTGTGAGAGCTGCCGCTCCATCGAGTCCGGGGCCTCGTTCGACCTGCACGAGCTCGATGCCGCGTCCAACAACGGGGTCGAGGCGATCCGCGACCTCATCAGCCGCACCGGCATCGGGTCCCCCGGCCGCACCAAGGTCTACATCCTCGACGAGGTCCACATGCTGTCGGCGGGTGCCTCCAACGCCCTGCTCAAGACGCTCGAGGACCCGCCACCCCACGTGGTGTTCGTGCTGGCCACCACCGACCCCCACAAGGTGCTGCCGACCATCCGCAGCCGCACCCAGCACCTCGAGTTCGGGCTCATCGCCGCCGATGTGCTCGCCGAGCACGTCCGCTGGGTGATCGCCGACGCCGGGCTCGACGTCGACGAGGAGGGCATCGGCTATGCCCTCCGTCAGGGCGGTGGATCGGCACGGGACACGTTGTCGGCGTTGGAGCAGATCGTCTCGGCCGGCGGTGTGCCCACCGAAGGCGGCTCGAGCGACGAGATCATCGATGCCCTGTGCGAGCGCGACAGCGGTGCCGCCATGGCCGCGGTGGCCTCCGCGATGGCGGTCGGGCGTGAGCCGCGTCCGCTGGCCGAAGACCTGCTGGGGGCGCTGCGCGACGTCTTCCTCGCCTCGGTCGGCGGACCGCTCGAGCACCTCACCGACACCACCCGCGAACAGGCCCGCGACCGTGCCCATCGCATGGGTCGCGCGTCGATCACCCGCGCCCTGGAGCTGGTGGGCGAGGCGATCGCCGACATGCGCCACGTCGGCGACACCCGGATCCCGCTCGAGGTGGCGTTGGTTCGCCTCGCCAACCCCGAGGTCGACACCTCGCTCGAGGCGCTCGTCGAACGGGTGTCGCGGCTCGAACGTCAGCTCGAGGATGGTGGGGCTCCGGCGCCGACCGCTTCGCCGGATCCTGCCCCCGCGACGCGTGCCGCACCGGCTGCTGCGAGCGCACCACCACCCGCGCCACCGCCGCCGATGCCGCCGCGAGCCGGTTCCCGACCCAAGACCGACGCTCCCCAAGCTGGTCCGCCTCCTGCTGGTCCGCCGCCGGCCCCCGTCGAACCGGTCTCCCCGGAACGGGCCGAGGCGGGCCCGCCATCGTCGGGAGGCGAGCTGCCGAGCCTCGACGCGTTGGCCGGTGCATGGCAGTCCCAGGTCATGGGTCGACTCTCCAACCGGGCGCGAGCGCGCTATGGGGCGGGTCGGTTCGTGGCGGTCGACACCCACGCGGTGTTCGCGCTCCCCAACCCCATCCACCGCGATCGATGCGAGGATCTCCGCCCCGAGGTCGAGACCGCGCTCGCCGATCACTTCGGCGTCGCGGTCCCGCTGCGGCTCGTGGTCGACGGCGAGCCGGTGCCGGGCTCCGACGCGGCCCCTGCCGGCGCTCGTGGCACCGGACCGACCGGTGCGCCCCCGACGGGCGCGGGCGACGGCGACACCCACCCCCACGAGGCCGACGACACCGATCACACCGATGACATCGGCGACGTCTCCGAGCTCAGCGACGCTGAAGTGAGCGCCCCGAGCTCGGTCGAGCGCATCACCGAGCTGTTCCCCGGCGCCGAGGTGGTCGAGGAGCAGCGATGATCCCCACCAAGCAGAGGAGTCTGCGATGAGCGAACCAACAGATCCTGGCGGCCAGCAGGCGTTTCCCGATCTCGGAGGTCTGCTGGCCCAGGCCCAACAGATGCAGCAGCAGCTCATCGACGCTCAGGCCGAAGCGGCCTCGGCGGTGGTCGAGGGCAGCGCAGGAGGCGGTTCGGTCACCATCGAGGTCACGGGTGGTCTCGACTTCCGCTCGGTGCGGATCGACCCCAGCGTCGTCGACCCCGAGGACCCCAGCCTGCTCGAGGACCTGGTCCTCGCGGCGCTCCACGACGCGGTCGCCCGCATCAACGAGATGCAGGAGGGCGCCATGGGCGGGGTCGACCTCGGCGGCATCGCGGAGGCCTTCGGGGGCCCCGAGATGGACGAGACGATGGGCGGCCTCGGGGGGCTGCTCGGTCCCGGGTCCTCCACCGAGCAAGACGACTGATCAGCGGTGGGGGTCTATGCCGCTGCGGTCCAGGACCTCATCGACGAGCTGGGCCGGCTTCCCGGGATCGGTCCGAAGTCGGCGCAGCGGGTCGCGTTCCACCTGTTGAAGGTGCCAGAGCAGGACGCGGTGCGCCTGGCCACCGCCATCGTCGAGGCCCGCAAGCGGGTGTCGTTCTGCGTCCGGTGCTTCAACATCGCCGAGGGCGAGCTGTGTGGGATCTGTGCCGACGAGCGCCGCGACCAACACCTGCTCTGTGTGGTCGAGGAGTCGAGGGACCTGGTGGCGGTGGAGCGCACCCAGGAGTTCCGGGGTCGCTACCACGTCCTGCAGGGGGCGATCAGCCCGATCGAGGGCATCGGCCCTGATCAGCTGCGGGTGAAGGAGCTGCTGGCGCGTCTCGAACCCGAGGGCGTCACCGAGGTCATCTTGTGCACCAACCCCAACATCGAGGGAGAGGCCACCGCCATGTACCTGGCGCGGCTGCTCACTCCGCTCGGGATCACCGTCACCAGGATCGCCAGCGGCCTGCCGGTGGGCGGCGATCTGGAGTACGCCGACGAGCTCACGTTGGGTCGTGCCCTCGAGGGACGCAGATCGGTCCAAGGGTAGTGTCGGGGTCAGCAGCTCCGCTGGAGCGTGTTGGCGGCGCTCCAGCCGATCCACTCGTGTCCGACACGGATCGCCCATGACCACGGTCCCAGATCGGTCGGGGCGTCGACCGCGACGATGGTGCCGTCGAAGCAACGGCTGAGCAGCAGTGTCGCTCGGGCCAGGTGGTAGGTGGAGGTGACGACGGCGAGCTCGTTCCAGCCCTCTCGTCGTGCCAGCTCGGCGATCAGGCGGGCCTCGCCCCTGGTGGTGTCCGGATCGGGGAACGGACACAGCACCTGGTAGCTGCGCTCCTCGCGACAGGCCCGGTTGCCGGCCTCCCAGCCCGAGATCTCGCCGTTGGGGATCACCAGGATCGTGGCCGCGCCGTCGTCCATCAGCGCTTCGGCGGTGGTGAGGCGCTCGCCGCGGCCACCGACGAACATGACGACGGCATCGACCTGGTCGACGACATCGGTTGGTGGGGCGACGAAGAGGCGGTAGGTCGACGCGGCGAACACGATGGCCAGACCGATGAGTGGTGCGGCGAGGGCTCGTCGTCGGAGGGACCACGTCGATGGGCGCAGCCACGATCTCGGCCGCTGATCGGGTGGCGCGGGGGTCACGAGGACATCGTGGCATCCCTGGTCCGTGGTGGTTCGAGTTCCTCGGGATACCGCTCCGTACGAGTCGGGCGCGGGCGGTAAGTCCGACCCGCCGGAGCGGTACCCCGAGTGACCTGGGTGAGCGAACGATCGGTGGGCACGTCGTTGTGCGCCGATCGGTGTCCGTGGGGGAGTCGGAGCATGTGGAGGGTGGCTCACCCGGTCGATCTGTTGTTGCGATCACATTACAACAATGACGAACCGATGACAACCCCTCGACCGATCGTAATAGTTGGAATCGGGTTCCGAACCCGATTCCGGGCGGGCGCGACGGGGCCCCGGGCACTGACCCGGGGCCCTGTCGATCGATCGGTGGGTGCGAGGACTACGACACGGTGCGCAGGATCATGCCGTCACCCTGGCCGCCACCGCCGCAGAGGGCGGCCGCGCCGGTGCCGCCACCACGGCGACCCAGCTCGAGGAGCGTGTGCAGCGCCAGGCGGGTACCGGACATGCCGACCGGGTGGCCCAGCGCGATCGCTCCGCCGTTCACGTTGGCGACCTCGTCGGTGATGCCGAGGTCGGCCATGGCCGCCACTCCCACCGCGGCGAAGGCCTCGTTCAGCTCGAACAGGTCGATGTCGCCGACCGACATGCCCACGCGCTCGGCCGCCTGCTTGATCGCCCGCGACGGCTGGGTGAGCAGCGAGGCATCGGGCCCTGCGACCTGCCCGTAGCTCACGATCTCGCCGAGGGGGGCGACGCCGAGCTGGTCGGCCACCGCCTTGGAGGTGACGATCACCGCTGCGGCCCCGTCGGAGATCTGCGAGGCGTTGCCCGCGGTGATGTTGCCCGACGAGTCGAAGGCGGGACGCAGCTTGCCGAGCGACTCGAGGGTGGTCTCGGCCCGAACGCCCTCGTCGGTCTCGACCAGGATGGGGTCGCCCCGTCGCTGTGGCACCTCGACCGGCACGATCTCGTTCTCGAACCGACCGTCCTTTTGTGCAGCCGCGGCGCGCTCGTGTGACTTGGCGGCCAGATCGTCCTGGCTGGCCCGGTCGAGCCCTGCCGACGCCGCGTACTTCTCGGTGCCGGCGCCCATCGCGCACTGGTCGAAGGCGCAGAACAGGCCGTCGTACATCATCGAGTCGATGACCGACTGGTCGCCGATCCGGTAGCCCTCACGGGCACCAGGAAGGAGGTAGGGGGCCTTGGTCATCGACTCCATGCCACCGGCGACGACGATGTCGGCCTCGCCGGCCTGGATCATGAGGTCGGCCAGATGGATCGAGTTGAGGCCCGACAGGCACACCTTGTTGACCGTGGTGGCGGGCACGTCCATGGCGATGCCGGCGTTCACCGCCGCCTGGCGAGCGGTGATCTGGCCGGCGCCGGCCTGCAGCACCTGCCCCATGACCACGTAGTCGACCTTCTCGGGGCTCACCCCGGCACGCTCGAGCGCGGCCTTGATGGCGAAGCCGCCGAGATCGGTGGCGGCGAACGACGACAGCGAGCCGGACAGCTTGCCGATCGGCGTGCGAGCGCCGTGAAGGATGACGGAACCAGCCATGAGGTCCTCCCCTTGATGTGGCAGGTGTGGGAATCCCAGCATAGGGATGTCCCCACCGCGTCGGCCAGACGGGGTACCGGGCGGTAGCCATTGGAGCCGGAGTCGGGCCCCCCACTAGGTTGCGGCCCATGGAGCAGATTCTCGAGGCCATCAATGGGGGAGCGTCGGGCGAGGACCTCGCTGCGTTGCCCGTTCCGGAGTCCTACCGTGCCGCGCACCTGCTGCGAAGCGAACAGGAGATGTTCGCCGGCATGGAGTCGTCGCAGAAGGATCCTCGCCAGGCGATCCACGTGGGGGAGGTGCCGACGCCCGAGCTGGCACCCGACGAGGTCTACGTGGCGGTGATGGCCAGCGCCATCAACTTCAACACCGTGTGGTCGGCCACCTACGAGCCCGTCTCGACCTTCGGGGCGCTCGACCGCCTGGCCCGCCAGAGCGAGTGGTCGGCCCGACATGCCCAGGACTTCCACGCGATCGGCTCCGACGCCTCCGGGGTGGTCGTCAAGGTCGGCTCGGCGGTGCGGGCCTGGAAGCCGGGCGACCGGGTCGTGGTCCACTGCAACTACGTCGACGACCAGGATCCACTCAGCCACGACGACGCCATGCTGGCCTCCAACGAGATGATCTGGGGGTACGAGACCAACTTCGGCGGGCTGGCCGACCTGTCGGTGGTGCGCGCCAACCAGCTGATGCCCAAGCCGGCCCACCTGTCGTGGGAGGAGGCGGCCTGCAACGCGCTGGTCAACTCCACCAGCTACCGCATGTTGCTGTCGCCGAACTCGTACCAGATCAAGCAGGGCGAAGCGGTGCTCATCTGGGGCGCGTCCGGTGGCCTCGGTGGCTATGCGGTGCAGTACTGCCTCAACGGCGGGGCCACGCCGGTCGCGGTCGTGTCCTCCGACGAGAAGGCGGACGTGCTGCGGGAGATGGGCGTCGAGCACATCATCAACCGCAAGACCCAGGGCTACCAGTTCTGGAAGGACGAGCACACCCAGGACC
>JBKGZW010000273.1:0-3091 GCA_046543225.1 Acidimicrobiales bacterium | reverse complement strand
AGACATCGCTCGGCTGGCGGCGGCCGAACACGAGTGCTGCCCGTTCTTCGACTTCGCGCTCACCGTCGACCGCCGTGGAGTGGCGCTCGAGGTGACCGCACCCGAAGACGGCCAGGACGTCCTCGTCGCTGCCTTCGGTGCGGCCTCGTGAGTGCGCACGACGATGGGCCGAACCTGGTGGGCGTCGGGGTCGCGGCGTGCGTCGCGTGTTGTGCAGCGCCGGTGCTGTGGCTGGTCGTCGCCACCGGCACCATCGGCGTCCTCGGCGTGGTCGCGTTCGGCGCAGTGGGGTTGGTGGCCATCGTTCCCGGCGTCGTCCTCGCGGCGCGGCGCCGGTCCCGTCGCGGCGGCACCGCTGGTGGGGTCCGATCAGCGGTCGTCCTCACGGGTCGGGGTCCGCAGGATCCAGATGGCCCCGACGATGCCGGCGAGGACGACCGCGGTACTGACTGTCCATGAACCGAGCATCCATGCGCTCAGGCTGACGAACACCGTCAGCATCGTCAGCGCGAGGACCTTGGCCCGCCGGGGCATCCCCAGGCCCGCTCGGTAGTCGCGCACCGCAGGGCCGATGCGGGGCAGACCCAGCACCCAGGCCTCGAGGCGCGGACTCGATCGGGTGAAGCAGCCCGCGGCGGCGATGAAGAACACCGTGGTCGGCAGCCCCGGAACCACGATGCCGATCCCGCCCAGCCCCACACAGGTGAGCCCGAGGCTCACCCACGCCAGCCTCGCGGCCGCCGACGGGGCGCCGTCGGGCCGGTTCACGCGTTGGTCCGGCGCGGCCGCCCCTTGCCGGCCCGCTTGCGTTCCTCGGCCATCCGCGTCTTGGTCGCAGCGAACGAGCAGATCGGGCAGGTCTCGAAGACGTGGCGTCGGGCGGGACAGTACTCCCGCCCGAAGTAGATGATCTGCAGGTGGCGTCGGTTCCACGTCTCGATCGGGAACGCGGCCTTGAGGTCACGCTCGGTGCGCTCGACCGAGCTGCCGTCGGACAGGCCCCACCGCCACGCCAGCCGGTGGATGTGGGTGTCGATCGGGAAGGCGGGCACCCCGAAGGCCTGGGCCATCACCACGCTGGCCGTCTTGTGGCCCACCCCCGCCAGGGACTCGAGGAAGTCCCAGTCAGCCAGCAGTTCGCCCCCGGCTTCGAGGATCTGGGTGGCGGCGGTCCAGAGGTTCCTGGCTTTGGTGGGGGCCAGGCCGATCTCGCGGATCAGCTCCAGGATCTTCTCGGGGCCGAGCTCGACCATCTCCTCGGGGGTGGACGCGACGGCGAACAACGCAGGTGTCACCTGGTTGACCTTCTTGTCGGTGGTCTGTGCCGAGAGGGCCACCGCCACGAGCAGCGTGTAGGGGTCGGTGTGATCGAGCGGGATCGGTGGTTCCGGGTACAGCTCGTCGAGGATCTGGCCGATCCGTTCCGCTTTCTCGGTGCGACGCATCACGGCGACGGTAGCCCGTGCGGCGCTGGGGTCGGGTCAGCCGTCCCCGGCCGATCGAGCGGTTGCCGCTCCGCGTGGCGGGTTGTACCGTGCATTGTCGAATGGCGATCACCCCTCAGGTTCCGGACCTGCGCACCGACGGCGACGAGTGCTGCGAGCAGCCGCCCGCGGTCGGGCCGGTGTCGCCCCCCGAACACGAGACACTCGCCGCCATGGCCAAGGCGATCGCCCATCCGGCGCGGTTGGCCATCTTGGGTCTGCTCTCCGAGCACGACGCCTGCACCACCGGCGACGTCGTCGATGAGCTTCCCCTCGCCCAGTCGACGGTGTCGGAGCATCTCCGCATCCTTCGCGAGGCCGGGTTGATCCGGGGCGAGATCGAAGGGCCCCGCACCCGCTACTGCGCGAACCCCGCTGGTCTCGCCGCGCTCAAGGCCGGCATCGCCGAGCTCTGAGGTTGGTCAACCAGCGACGGCGGTGACCGTCACCGGGATCGCGTTGAGCACGGCGTTGCCCGACAGCGGGTCGATGCGGGTGGCATCGGTGAGCACGTTGGAGTTCACGCCGGGGCGGGTGGCGGCGACGCTCAGCGCGGCGCCGGGAGCGTCGTGTCCCCAGCCATGCGGCAGCGACAGCACCCCTGGCCGGATGCCGTCTGTGACCTCAACCGCTGCGACCAGCGAGCCTGCCTTGGAGGTGACCTCGGCCCGGTCGCCGTCGGCCACCCCGACGCGGGCGGCATCGTCTGGATGCATCTGCAGCGTGCAGCGATCGCGACCCTTCACCAGCACCTCGACGTTGTGCATCCACGAGTTGTTGGACCGGACATGACGCCGACCGATCAGCACCAACTCATGCTCGTCGACACCGGCGTCGAGCGAGGCCGCGAGGCGGGGCAGGTCGGCGACGATCGGTTCGGCGGCGAGCTCGATCCGGCCGCTCGGCGTGGTGATCACATCGGGAACCCGGGGCTCGAGCGGCCCGAGGTCGATGCCGTGGGGCGCATCGCGCAAGCGGGCGAAGGTGAGTCCGTCGGGGTCGATCCCGAAGCCGTCGCCATAGGCACCGAGGCGGACCATCGCTTCGAGCACCCGATCGGTCGACGAGGTGGCTTCGAGCATCGCTTCGAGCTCGGAGACGTCGCGGCCCTCGTGGATCCCGCCCGGCTTCACCGCCCGGCCGAGCACCCCGTCGAGGATGAGATCGTCGATGGTCGCGGGGTCGGCATCGACTCCGGCCCCCGAGGCGATGAGGGAGAGCCGGGCCAGGATGGTGGCCTCATCGGGACGGTCGCCGCGGTCATGGAGCGGTGGTGACCAGTGGGCGATGTTGCGGACCGACAGGGTGTAGAAGGCCAGGTCGTAGTGACTGCGCTCCAGCGGCGATGGTGGGGGCAGGATCACATGAGCCAGCCGGGAGGTCTCGTTGCGGTACATGTCGACCGCCACCACCAGGTCGAGCCCGGAGACGGCCCGCTCCATCCGCTCGCTGTCCGGCGCCGACCGTGCCGGGTTGCCGGCCACGACGAACAGGGCTCTCACCTGGCCCTCGCCAGGGGTCTCGATCTCGTCGGCCAACGTGGCGACCGGCAGCTCGCCCTTGACCTCCGGGTATCCCTTCACCCGGCTGTGACGGCGACCGATCGA
>JBKGZW010000065.1:0-14725 GCA_046543225.1 Acidimicrobiales bacterium | reverse complement strand
CGATCCTGGACGTCCAGGATCTGGTGGTGCGGTTCGGTGGTGTCGTCGCGCTCGACGGCGCCACGTTCTCGATCCAGCGCGGTCAGATCTGTGGGCTCATCGGGCCGAACGGTGCCGGCAAGACCACCTTGTTCAACGTGGTGAGCCGGCTCTATGAGCCGAACTGGGGCACCGTCACCTTCGACGGCATCGACCTGTTGTCGCTGCCCGCACACCGCATCGCCAGCATCGGAATCGCCCGGTCCTTTCAGAACCTGGCGCTGTTCCCCGCACTGTCGGTGCTCGACAACGTCATGGTCGGCGCTCATCACACCACGCGAGCGAACTTCATCACCGGGGCGCTGCGGCTGCCTCGGGTTCTCGCGGAGGAGCGCCGAGTGCGCGAGCGCTCGCTCGAGCTGCTCGACCTGCTCGATCTCGCCGAGTTCGCCCACCATCCCGCCGCCGGCCTGCCCTATGGCACCCTCAAGCGGGTCGAGATCGCCCGGGCCCTCGCCGGCGAACCCCAACTGCTGTTGCTCGACGAGCCGGCCAGCGGCCTCAACCATGCCGAGGTCGACGAGCTGGGCGACGTCATCATCGACCTGCGCGACACCTTCGACGTGAGCATCCTGCTCGTCGAGCACCACATGTCACTCGTGATGCGGGTGTCGGATCACGTGGTGGCGCTCGACCTCGGCACCAAGCTCGCCGAGGGGCGACCGTCGGAGGTGGCCAACCACCCCGCGGTCATCGAGGCCTACCTGGGGAGCAGTGCATGAGCTTCCTCACGGTCGAGAACCTGGTCGCGGGCTATGGGCCGGTGCGGGTGCTGCACGGCATCAGCTTCGAGGTACCCGAGGGCAAGACCGCGGTCATCCTCGGCGCCAACGGCGCGGGCAAGACCACCACGCTGCGGGCCCTGTCGGGGATGACCAAGAACGGCGGACGCATCACCTTCGACGGTCGCGACATCACTGCGGCCGACACCGATGCCATCGTGCGGATGGGTGTCGCCCACGTACCCCAGGGTCGGGGCACCTTCGCCGAGCAGACGGTGAACGACAACCTGCGCCTCGGCGCCTTCACTCGCCGCGACCGCCCCGAGGTCCGGACCGACATCGACGCGGTCTATGACCTCTTTCCCCGCCTGCGCGAACGCCGCGACCAGATGGCGGGGAGCCTCTCCGGTGGTGAGCAGCAGATGCTCGCCATCGGCCGGGCGATGATGCTGCGGCCTCGCCTCCTGCTCCTCGACGAGCCGTCGCTGGGCCTGGCGCCCATCATCACCCAGGACCTGTTCCGCACGCTCGTCGAGCTCAAGGAGGTGAGCGGCTCCACCGTGCTGCTCGTCGAGCAGAACGCCAACCTGGCGCTCGACATCGCCGACCACGCCTATGTCCTCGAGGCCGGCGAGATCGTCAGCAGCGGCTCGGCCGCCGACATCCGCGCCGACGAGGGAATCCGTCGCGCCTACCTGGGGTATTGAATGACGCTTCTGTTCCAACAGCTCGCCGGAGGCATCGCAACGGGGGCCATCTACGCCTCGCTGGCCCTGGCGTTGGTCCTCATCTACCGCTCGACCCACATCGTGAACTTCGCCCAGGGTGAGATGGCGATGTTCTCGACCTTCGTCGCCTGGCAGTTCACCGCGTGGGGCGTGCCGGTGTGGGGTGGGATCTTCCTGGCGCTCGGGCTGTCGTTCCTCGGCGGTCTCGCCATCGAGCGGGTGGTGATCCGGCCGATCGAGGGGTCATCGATCCTGTCGGTGGTGATCGTCACGCTCGGCATGCTGTTGGTGTTCAACCAGGCGGCGAGCTGGATCTGGAGCTCGGTGATCAAGAGCTTCCCCAACCCGTTCCCTGCTGGCGCGGTGTTCCTCGGCGACGTGCGGGTCTCCTATGCCGACCTGGGCATCGTGATGGTCCTGGCCGTCACCGTGACCCTGCTCTATCTGCTGTTCCAGCACACCACCGTGGGCCTGGCCATGCGGGCCGCGGCCTCCAACCCCGAGTCGAGCCGTCTGGTCGGCATCAACGTGGGTCGCATGCTCATGCTCGGCTGGGGCCTGGCCGCCGTGCTGGGCACCCTGGCGGGCGTGCTGGTGGCCCCCAAGTTGTTTCTCGAGCCCAACATGATGCTCGCCGTGCAGATCTACGCCTTTGCGTCGGCCACCCTCGGCGGGTTCGACAGCCCGGTCGGCGCGGTGGTGGGCGGCATCATCGTCGGGGTCGCCGAGAACCTGGCCGGCACCTACGTCGGATTCATCGGCTCAGACCTCAAGATCGCGGTGCCGCTGGTGATCATCTTCGCGGTGCTCATGGTCAAGCCCGCAGGCCTGTTCGGTCGGCACGTGGCGGCGAGGGTCTGACGATGGCGAAGTTCTCGATCCCTGTCGGGTCCCGCGCCGACCGCATCCTCCGGTGGTCGCTCACTCTGGGCGGCCTCGTGGTGCTCGTGGCGATCCCGTTCAGCACGTCCCCCTACCGGGTGAGTCAGTTCACGATGGTGGCGGTGCTGGCCACGGTGATGATGGGGCTCAACCTCCTCACCGGATTCAACGGTCAGATCTCGCTCGGACACAGCTTCTTCGTCGCCATCGGGGCCTACACGGCCGCGATCCTCATGGTCGACCACTCGTGGCCCTACCTGCTCACGTTGTTCCCGGCCTTCGCCATCACCTTCGTGATGGGGTTCTTGTTCGGCATCCCCGCCCTGCGCCTCGAAGGGCTGTACCTGGCGCTGGTGACCCTGGCGCTCGCGGTGGTGGCGCCCCCGTTCATCAAGCGGTTCGGCGACCTCACCGGCGGCTCCCAGGGCATCGTGGTGGGCAAGCCCGAGGCCCCGGGATGGAGCGGTCTGGCCGACGACCAGTGGCGCTACCTCATCATCGTGGCGGTGGCGGTCCTGCTCATCACGCTGGCTCGCAATCTGGTGCGGGGCCGGGTCGGAAAGGCGTTGATCGCCATCCGCGACAACCACATCGCGGCGGAGGTGATGGGTGTCGACCCGAGGGTGTTCAAGACCCTGACCTTCGCCCTGAGCGCGGCCTACGCGGGGGTGGCGGGGGCGCTCTACACCTGGACGATCGGGTTCGTGTCGCCCGAGTCGTTCCTGGTGTCGCACTCGGTCCTGTACCTGGCGGGCGCGGTCGTCGGCGGGTTGGCCACCGTGATCGGTCCGCTGTTCGGCGGGCTGTTCAACCAGTTCGTCCCGGAGATGGCCGCCGACATCCACCGGTCCGCCCCCAACGTCCTCTACGGCGCCGCACTGATCCTGGTGATCATCCTCATGCCACAAGGTGTCGTGGGGCTCATCACCAAGCTGCGCGACAAGCTGATCGACCGCTCACCGCGGCCTCCGGCGGGACCGTCCGGCGCCGCCGATTCCCGTCCTGACGGTTCCCGTCTCGACGATCCGCCGATCCCGGACCCAGCACCGGAGTCGGTTTCACAGACAACCGAACCAACAAGGGGGACAACCTGATGACCAGACGACAACTTCGGTGGTGTGCGCTGTTCGCAGCGCTGCTGCTGTTGCTGAGTGCCTGCGGGCGTGACGATGACAACGGCGACGGTGGTGGCGACAACGGCGACGATGTCGCTGCCGGCGACAACGGCGATGACAACGGCGACGATGGTGGCGACGGTGGAGACGGCGACGGTGGGGGTTCGGTCGATCCCGATCCCGGCATCACCGACGATTCGGTGAAGCTCGGCGCCAGCTACCCGCTGTCGGGCAACGCGTCGGCCTACTCGGTGATCAGCAACGGGGCCGAGGCCTGCTTCGAGGCGATCAACGACGCGGGCGGTGTCGAGATGGGCGACGGGGTCACCCGCACCATCGAGTACGAGATCCTCGACGATGCCTACGACCCGGCTCGTGCCACGCAGAACGCTCAGCGCCTGGTCGAGCAGGAAGAGGTGTTCGCCATCATCAACCCGCTCGGCACGCCGAACAACACGGCGATCCGCGAGTACATGAACGAGCAGGAGGTCCCGCAGGCCTTCGTGGCGACGGGCGCGTCGACCTGGGGCGCGTTGCACGAGGAGTTCCCGTGGACCATCGGCTGGCAGCCTGCCTACCCGACCGAGGCCGCCATCTACGGTGAGTTCCTCCAGGAGGAGTTCTCCGACGGGGCGACGGTCGCGATCTTGAGCCAGAACGACGACTACGGCGAGGACTACGTGACCGGCTTCGAGGAGTCGATCGAGGGCAGCAACATCGAGATCATCGCCCACGAGACCTACGAGGTGACCGATCCGACGATCGACTCGCAGGTGACCAACCTGGCCGGTTCCGAGGCCGACGTGTTCTTCAACGTCACCACGCCGCGATTCGCTGCGATGGCCATCGAGGCGGTGGGCGAGTCGTCGTGGGATCCGCTGCACCTGCTCAACAGCGTGTCGAACTCGACGGCGTCGGTGCTCGAGCCGGCTGGCATCGAGAACGCCGAGGGTGTCTACAGCTCGGCGTACCTCAAGGATCCGGCCGACGAGCAGTTCGCCGACGACGAGGCGATGGTCGAGTACAAGGAGCTCGCCGAGGAGTTCGGCGACTTCAACCCCGACGATCCCTTCGGCGTCTACGGCTTCGCGGTCTGTGACACCACCGTGATGGTCCTCGAGGCCATGGAGGAGCCGACCCGGCAAGCCTTCATGGACGCCTCCCGCAACCTCGACACCGATCTGGCGTTGGCCCTGCCGGGTGTTCGCCTCCAGACCAGCGAGAGCGACGGCGACTACTTCCCGATCGAGTCGATGCAGCTCCAGCAGTTCAACGACGGCAGCTGGGAGCTGATCGGTGAGGTCCTGAGCTACGAGGGGGCCACGCCCGTTCCCGAGGAGTAGCTCGTTCACTGCCCTCCGAGTTGGGTCGGCCGGCGGCAGCTGCCGCCGGCCGACCCGCGTTCACGGGCGGAGGTGTGTGTGCTGGTGGACCGCGTTCAACGGGTGGAGGTGGCGAAGGAGGCGGCGTCGAGCAACGCGTCGTGCAACATCGATTCGACGTCACGGAAGTAGGCCCACTCCTGTGCGAAGCGCCGCCCCTCGTCGCGGTGCGCGTCGATGGCGGCGCAGTCGGCGGTCGGGTCGTTGATCGGATGGCCGACCTCCTCGGTGGGAGGGGCCTCGCGCAGGAAGCCTCGCTCGTGCGCCTCCCACTGCACCCGGCGCAACGTGTGACCGCTCGACGAGGTGAGTCGATCGGGATCCCACAGGTCGAGTGCGTTGGCGATGCCCTTCAGCGAGGGCCGCGAGGTGGTGCTGTTGATCGCCTTCCAGATGACCAGCTGCCACCGGTCGGGTTCGCTCGGGGTGGTCCCGGGGAGCAGGGTCGTGGTGCGCTTGGTGCCGAAGAAGCGACGTTTGGTCTCCTCGATGTGGATCATCAGGAGCCCGTCACGTCGGGCCTGCCACATGGCGGCGGCCAGGATGTGGGCGGCCAGCTTCGGCCACGACACCTCGCGGGTGGAGCACGGGATGCGGATGCGCACCCGCTCGTCCATCCATCCCTGGTGGTCGGCCGTCGACGGGAGAGCCTCGTCGCCGAACAGATACATCATGAGGGGGGCGGGAAGGGACATGGCCGGCGACCGTAGCTGGACTCGTCCGCGCGCGTCGTTCGGATCGGCGGCACCGGTGGTCCCTGCCAAACGAGGGTTCACGGCGGAGTGAGGTACCCTCCGAAGCAACGTCGGCGCGCCAGCGGTGCCCAGGTGTGGTGACATGGGGCCCGGAAGCGGCTAGGGAGGTCAGTGCGTGGTGTCGACGAAGAGGCAACCCCAGGCGGCGATCGGTGCAGCCGTCGTTGCGCTCGTGTTGTGGATCATCTGGACTCGGTTCCGGCCCACGCCGCGCCCCGAATCGGGCTCGGCCACGCCGACCATGTCGCCCTCCGACCCAGCGTTGCTCGCTGCGCTGACATCCGGGCGCACCGAGGCGGTCACCGACCTCGAGGCCGGCACCGACGACCAGCCCGGCATGTTCACCCTCTGGATCGGCGACAACCTCGTCTACTACGGCCGCGGCAGCGGCGTGGCCGGCCGCGTCCGGCGGGTCACGAACCAGCCAGGCGCCCCGCTGCAGCGCCGGCTCGCGGCCCAGCACCCCAAGCTGTGGAGCGCCCGCAACGAGTCCTCCGACCAGAAGCGAGCCAGCGAGATCATCAAGGACCGCGGCCGGGTCCGGATCGCCCGGTTCCAGTCGAGCGACGAGGCCGAGCAGGCACTCGACACGGTGAGCGACGAGCTCGACGCACTCATCGGCGACTGACACCAGCCGTGCAGTCCGACGCCGATCTCCTCGGCCTGCGACCCGGCGAGGGCGACGGGCGCTACCGCTTCGTGGTGGAAGAGCACCTGTCGCGCATGGACGCCCGCCTCTACGGCGGAACCGCCATCGCCGTGTCGGTCACCGCCGCCCAGCTCGTCTCGGAGCGCCAAGCGCTGTGGATGACCACCCAGTTCGTCTCCACCATCGCTCAGGACGAGACGGTCGAGGTGCACGCAGAAGTGCTCGCTCCCGGCCGGCGCACCAACCAGGTCCGGGTCACCGGCAGCGGACCCGACGGCACCACCATCTTCGCCTCGCTCGGTGCCACCGGACACCCCCGAGACGACGGCCTCACCGGCGCGTTCGAACACATGCCCACGGTGAGTCCACCCGACGACTCCACGAGCTGGACCAGTCCCTTCTCGGCCTTCGCCGAACAGGCCGACGTCGCCCCCTCGCTGCCGGAGAACATCGGCTTCACCAGGCTCATCGAGCTGCGCGGCGCCACCATCGAAGACCACCCGGATCCCGGCCCGGGCCGGGTGTGCGTGTGGGCCCGCCGGCGCGACACCGAGCCCATCACCCCTGCCGTCGCCGCGTTCATCGCCGACATGGTGCCGATGTCGGTCGCCCACGGGTTCGGCGTGTTCGGCGGGGGTACGAGCCTCGACAACACGATCCGCATCGGCCGGTTCGAACCCTGTGAGTGGGTGCTGCTCGACCTGCGTGCCCACGGTGCCGTCGGCGACTACGGGCACGGGATCGGCCACGTGTGGAGCCCCGATGGCCGTTGGCTCGCCACCGCCAGCCAGACCGCGTCGATGCGTCACTTCGCCCCCGACCAGGTGCCCTGGTCCTCGCGACGCTGATTCGGCGCCGGCGCCGGCGCCGCCGGCCGTCCACCTAGGGTTGCTGGCTATGGTTGCGCCGATGTCACCGCTCACCGAGGAACGCTTCGAGGACCTCGTCGCCGACGCGCTCGATCAGGTCCCCGAAGGCTTGGCCGCTCTGATGGACAACCTGGTCGTGGTGATCGAGGACCGCTCGGTCGAGGAACCCGAGCTGCTCGGGCTCTACGAGGGGGTCCCCCTCACCGAGCGCGAGGCCTACGGCGGCTTCGAGCTGCCCGATCGCATCACGATCTACCGCTTGGCGCTGTGCGAGGTCGCCTCCTCGGAGGACCAGATCGTCGAGGAGGTGCTCGTCACCGTCGTGCACGAGATCGCCCACCACTTCGGCATCGACGACGAGCGTCTGCACGAGCTGGGCTGGGCCTGATCGGAGGAGGAGACATGCACGAGCTGGCCATCACCGCCATCGGCGCTGACCGCCCGGGAGTGGTCGCGGCCGTCACCGGCGTCCTCGCCGGACTCGACGCCAACCTCGAGGACACGTCGATGACGATCCTCGGGGGGCGCTTCGCCATGGTGCTCATCGTCGCCGTACCCGATGAGGTGGGCGCCGAAGCAGTGCTCGACGCGTTGTCGGGGCCCGCCGACGAGCTGGGCCTCGACGTGTCGGTCCATCCCAGCGACGCGTCCAGCGATGCCGTCGCCGGCGATCCGTGGAGCGTGTCGGTCTACGGGGCCGACCGACCTGGCATCGTGCACCGGTTCGCCCTGGTGCTGGCCGAGCACGGGGTCAACATCACCGATCTCACCACCAGGGTCATCGGTGAGGCCGACCGTCCCGTGTACGCCATGCTCCTCGATGTGACCCTGCCCCCCGATGCCAGCCCCGACGGCGTGCAGGCGGCGCTGGGCGCCGTGGCCCAGGAGCTGGGGGTCGAGTGCTCGATGCACGCCGCCGACGCCGACATCCTCTGATCGCCTCGATGATCCGTCCCGTCGTCGTCGTCCCCGATGCCGTGCTCACCACACCGGCCGTGCCGGTCACCAGCTTCGGCGCGGACACCCGCTCGCTGGCCGACGACCTGCTCGACACCATGCGGGCCAGCTCGCACAGCGTCGGCATCGCCGCGCCACAGATCGGCGTCGGTGTGCGGGCATTCGCGCTCGACATCACCGGCCACAAGAAGGCCCGGTCCTGCCACGGCGAGCTGGTGCTGTTCAACCCCGAGATCGTGAACGCCCGTGGCCGGGAGGTGGGGCGCGAAGGGTGCATGAGCGTGCCGGACCTCACCGGCGACGTCGCCCGCCACACCACCGTGGTGGTGCGGGGATTCGACCCTGCGGGCACCGAACGGATCTTGGAGTGCGACGCCTTCGAGGCCCGTGCCGTGCAGCACGAGCTCGACCACCTCGACGGCAAGGTGTTCCTCGACCGCGTCGTGGCCCACGACCGGGTCTTCCAGCGCAAGGTCTACCGCTGAACACACAAGGGGCCGGGGCGAGGACGATCAGGGTCGGTCCGGCCTCTGGGCGAGCACGTGGAGGCGTACGAAGGTCTGATCGAAGCTGCCGTCGTGGTGGCGGAGCTCGTCGATCCGCTCTGCCACCTCGCCGAGGAAGGCGTCGCGGATCGGCGGCTCGGCGTCGGGCACGTAGGCGACCGAGGCCTGGGTGCGGACGAAGGCGAGGAGCTGGTCGTGGTCGAAGCCGCGGCGCTGGGCCACCGTGGTCACACCGCCCTCGGGGATCGACAGATCTGCCTGCTCGAGCACCTCCATGACCGTGCCGGCGTCGGGGAAGGTCACCGATGCCGGTCCGAGGCCGTGACCGGCAGCGATGTCGTCGAGCAGCGCCGTGACCCGGGCGACGTTGCCCGCACCGCCGGACTCGGCGTGGAACCATCCTCCACGCCGCAGCACCCGGCGCACCGCCAGGTAGCTGGGCAGGTAGTCGGCGAGGGCGATCCAGTGGAACACCGCCCGGCTGACCACGAGGTCCGCCGATGCCGCCTCGCACACCGCGTCGAGCTCCTGGAGCCGACCCTCGCGGAACGACAGGTTCGGCCCCGAGCGCGTCATCGCCTGCTCGAGCATCGACCGGTCCGGCTCGACACCGATGACCGAACCATCGGGCACCAGCTCGGCGAGGCGCGCCGTGAACTCGCCGGTGCCGCAGCCCCCGTCGATGACCACCTCGCTCGGTCCGGGAGGGTGCCGGGCCAGGAACCAGTCGTCGGCCAGGCGATGGTGGGCCGCCGAGGGCTCGTACTCCTCGCCCTGCCAGGCGGATCGCCCCAGCGGCTGGTCCGACATCTGAGACCTCCTGCTCGGCGTTGGCTTCCTGTCCGACCGACATCATGGCCAAGATCGAGATCGGCGGCCACCGGATCGGTGGGGCGTCGGCGATCTACACTGCGGGCGTGGCGTTTCCCCAGGACTATCTCCATCCGAACGAAGAGCTGATCCTCGATCTCAAGCCGCACTGGTTCCGGCTGGTGCCCTCCGCCGGCTCGCTGGCGGCGGCGCTGCTCATCGGGATCATCGTCCTGGTCAACGTCGACAACCAGGTGGTGAGCATCCTCGTCGGTGTGCTCATCCTCGCGGTGCTCGCATGGTTCGGCGCCACCTACGCCACCTGGAACGCCACGCACTTCGTGGTCACCTCCGACCGCCTCATCCACCGTGAGGGGGTCGTCAGCCGATCGGGGGTCGAGATCCCCCTCGACCGGATCAACACGGTCTTCACGGCCCAGTCGGTGTTCGAGCGGGTCATCGGCGCCGGCGATCTCACCATCGAATCGGCCGGGGCCGAAGGCCGCCAGGAGTTCCACGACATCCGCAAGCCCACCAAGGTCCAGAACGAGATCTACGTCGCCAAGGAAGACCTCGAGAACCGGCGCTATGACCGCATCGCCCAGTCGGCCGCGGGCCATGCTGAGCCCCAGACGGCGGCACCCAACCCCGAAGCCTCGATCCCCGACCAGATCGACCAGCTCGACGCGCTCCGCAAGCGTGGGGTGATCTCCGAGGAGGAGTTCACCCGCAAGAAGACCGAGCTCCTCGGGCGCATGTAGCCACCAGCACTGGTGGCGTGGCGCTGGTAGCGTCGTCGACCCTGCCCGCACGGGGGTGGTCGGGAGAGGAGTCGTCAGGTGCGCGTCCACGTCGAGGTGGCGCGTCGCAGCTTTCGGAGGTGGTCGACCTACCGGGCGGCGACGGTTGCCGGAGTGTTCACCAACACGGTGTTCGGGTACCTGCGCGCCTATGTGCTGGTCGCGGTGGTCGCCGCCGGCGGGGTGGTGGGGGAATGGGACGAAGCGACCCTCGTCACCTTCGCCTTCGTCACCCAGGCCCTGCTCGCCGGGACCGGCGCGTTCGGCGAGCCAGAGCTGGCCGAACGGGTCCGCTCCGGCGATGTCGTGGTCGACCTCTACCGGCCGATCGACCTGCAGTCCTGGTGGTTCTCGTCGTGGTGCGGTCGAGCGGGCTTCCTGCTCCTCGCCCGGGGCGTCCCCCCGTTGTTGCTCGGTGGGGTGGTCTTCGACCTGCGCCTCCCCGCGTCGCCGGTCACGTGGCTCGCCGTCGTGGCCGCCTTCGTGCTGGCGAGCTTCATCGGCTTCGCCCTGCGGTTCCTGACCAACCTCACAGCCTTCTGGCTGGTGCAGAACCAGGGGCTCGATCAGCTCGTCACCCTCACCCTGACCTTCTTCGGTGGCTTGCTGGTCCCCCTCTCCCTGTTCCCCGCGTGGCTCGAGCCGGTCGCTCGGGTCACGCCGTTCGCCGCCATGATCCAGTATCCCGCCGAGGTGTTCCTCGGACTCCACTCCGGTGTCGGAGTGCTCGGAGTCCTCACCCTCCAGTCGGTCTGGTTCGCAGCCCTGATCGTCGCTGGCCGGGTGGTGCTCGGTGCCGCGGCCCGCAAGGTGGAGCTCCAGGGTGGCTGACGACCGCGAGCTGCCCCGAGTGCCGAGATCGCGCGGATCTGTCGCGCTCAGCGCGATGATTCCGCGAGATCTCGGGACTCAGGCCCGCGCCTATCGCCGGCTGCTGGTGGCCCGCGTCCGCTCGGACTGGCAGTACCGGACCTCGTTCGTACTGCTGGCGTTCTCCCAGGCGCTCGTGATGTTCCTCGACCTGGCCGCCATCCTGATCCTCTTCGAGCTGGTCCCCAGCCTCGGCGGGTGGTCGGTGGCCGAGGTGGCGGTCCTCTACGGGCTCACGATCCTGGCCTTCGGGCTCGGCGACCTGTTCGTCTCACCGGTCGAGACCGTCGCCCGCCACGTGCGCGAAGGCAGCTTCGACCGGTTCCTGCTACGACCCATGCCCGTGTTGGTCCAGGTGTCGGCCCAGGAGTTCGCCCTGCGGAGAGCGGGCAAGACCGTGCCCGGTCTGGTCACCCTGGTGGTGGCCCTGGCCGCCGCCGAGGTGGCCTGGACCCCCGACCGGGTGGTCGTGCTCGTCCTGTCGGTCGCCACCGGAGTGGTGCTGTTCGGTTCGGTGTGGGTGCTGACCTCGTCGGTGTCGTTGTGGGTGGTCGGGGTGCAGGAGGTGGCCAACGCGTTCACCTACGGCGGCAGCTACGCCCACCAGTACCCACTGCACGTCTTCGCCGAGTGGATCCGTGCCTTCGTCGGATGGATCCTGCCCCTTGCCTTCGTCGCCTACGTCCCCGCCATCTACCTGCTCGATGCGGCCAACCCGCTCGGCCTTCCGTCGTGGTTGGCCTGGTGCGGGCCCGGCGTGGCGTTGGTGGCGGCCCTGGTGGCCAGGGCCGCGTGGGGCGCGGGCATCCGCAACTATCAGAGCACCGGGAGCTGAGGAGGTTCGATGACCCCACCCGCCATCGTCTGTGAGGACCTGCGCAAGTCCTTCGTGGTCCGGGAACGTGCCGGGGCGCTCCGCCGGCATCGTCGCGAGGTCGTTGCCGTCGACGGCGTGTCCTTCGAGATCGCGGCCGGGGAGATGGTCGGCTACCTCGGCCCCAACGGCGCCGGGAAGTCGACGACGATCAAGATGGCGACCGGGGTGTTGAGTCCCAGCTCGGGTCGTATCGAGACCCTCGGGCTGGTCCCGGTGCGCCGGCGCGCCGAGCTCGCCCGTGACATCGGCGTCGTGTTCGGCCAGCGCACCCAGCTGTGGTGGGATCTGCCCCTCGGCGACTCGTTCGACCTGTTGCACCACGTGTACCGGACCGACCTGGGGAGGCATCGGACCAACCTGGCGATCCTGGTCGACCAGCTCGATCTCGGCCTCCTGCTCACCACCCCGGTCCGCCAGCTCTCGCTCGGCCAGCGCATGCGGGGTGAGCTCACTGCGGCGCTGTTGCACGACCCGGAGCTGGTCGTGCTCGACGAACCGACGATCGGGCTGGACGTGGTGTCGAAGGAGGCGGTGCGAGAGTTCCTCGTGACCCGCAACCGCGAGCATGGGACGACGGTGCTGCTGACCACGCACGACCTCGATGACGTGGAGCGGCTGTGCGAGCGAATGATGATCATCGATCGCGGTCTGGTGATCTACGACGGTGGGGTCGCCGACTTCAAGGAGCGGTACGGCACCGAGCGAACGGTGGTGGTCGACCTGGTCGAGCCGGCGGACCCACTGCGCATCGACGGAACCCGGGTGGCCAAGGTCGACGGGCCCCGCCAGTGGCTGAGCTTCGACCGCCGCGAGCGCACCGCGGCGGAGGTGGTCGCCGCCATCGTCGCCGAGGCGCCGATCCGAGACCTGTCGGTCGAGGAGCCCGAGATCAGCGAGCTCGTGCACCGGGTCTATCGTGCCGGACGCGCCGGTTGACCTGCGGTTTCTGTGCGACCACGGTGGGTAGGACCCCGGTGAGCTGAATCCTCCAGGAGGCACCATGGCCAAGGTTGCGATCGTCCTCGCCGACGGCTTCGAGGACGTCGAGTTCGAGACCCCTCGCACCACGTTGCTCGAGCACGGCCACGAGGTGACGGTGGTCGGCACCGACGAGGCGAAGGAGGTCACCGGCAAGCAGGGTCGGGTCACCTACACGATCGATTGCTCGGTCGACCAGGTGAACGCCGGCGACTTCGATGCTCTCGTCATCCCTGGTGGCTATTCGCCCGACCGTCTGCGCATGGACGACAAGATCGTCCGGTTCGTGAAGGACTGCTCCGACAAGGGGATGCCGGTGGCGGCCATCTGCCACGCCGGGAGCCTGCTGATCGAGGCCGATCTGGTGAAGCGTCGCACGGTCACGTCGTGGCCCTCGATCCGCACCGACCTGCAGAACGCGGGAGCGGCCTGGATGGACCAGGACGTCGTCTACGACGGCAACCTCATCACCAGTCGCAAGCCCGACGACCTCCCCAAGTTCATGGAGGCCATCCTCGAGCAGCTCCCTGCGCCCGAGGTTCCGGCCTGAGGGTCGATCAGCCGGCGCGCAGCGATTCGATGGTGGTGGCCATCAGCTCGAGGTGGTCGAGCTGCCAGGGCGCGCGCATGGCCAGGTTGATCTGGTGGACCCCGACCTCGATGTACTGGCCGAGACGGTCGACCATCTCCTGCTCCGAGCCCATCAGCACGCCCGAACGCACCGCGTCGGCCAGGCCGCCGAACTGTTCGCGCAGGTCGGCCTCGGTGGGGCAGAGGCCCACGTTGACCGCGCATTGGATGTCGTCGATGGAACGACCGGCGTCGGCCGCGTGGGAGGCCAGTACGTCGCGCTTGTGGGCGAAGGTCTCGGGGGCCACGAACGGCACGTTCCATCCGTCGGCGTAGCGGCCGGCGATCTTCAGCGTGCGCTTCTCGCCCCCGCCCCCGATCCAGATCGGAAGCTCGGCCTGCACCGGTTTTGGTTCGCAGCGGGCGTTGGTCAGGGTGAAGTGGGTGCCGGCGAAGTCGGTGGTCTCGTCGCGCAGCAGGCCGCGGACGCACTGGGCCGACTCCTCGAGGATGTCGAGGCGTTCGCCTGCCGCCGGGAACGCGATGCCGTAGGCCGCGTACTCGTTGTGGGCCCACCCTGCGCCGAGCCCGATGTCGGCCCGACCCCCCGAGACATGGTCGATGGTGGCGATGGCGTTGGCGAGCACGGCGGGGTGGCGATAGCCGGCGCAGTACACCAGCGATCCGCATCGCACCCGGGTGGTCTCCGCGGCGAGGGCGGTGTGGGCGGCGACCGCTTCGAAGCAGTGGGCACCGGTGAAGTCGGCGGAGTAGAAGTGGTCCCAGATCGAGATCCAGTCGAACGGGCCCTCCTCGATGCGTCGCCACAGCGAGCGCAACTCGTCGAAGGTGGTGTTCTGCAAGCCCGTGTGGACCCCGAAGATCGGCCCCATGTCGTGTTCCCCCTCCCGGTTCGGGCGCGACCCTATCGCCTGGGCCGTAGTGGGGGAGAAGTGGGGGAGATGATGTGCCGAGCGGCCCTATACGCTGTATAGTCAATCCTGTTCAGTCCAGATCCAGGGGGACATGTGACTTCACCGGAGCGCACCAGCACCACCGCCAGCGACGACCTCGACTCGATCCTGGCGGTCACCAACACCGAGCGCGACGAAGCGCTCCATGCGGTGGCCGACAACGCCGATGCCATCTTCACCTGGGACTACAGCAAGGGCGCCCGACCCGCGCTGAACAAGCTCTACGAGAAGGCCAAGCACTC
>JBKGZW010000004.1:0-45084 GCA_046543225.1 Acidimicrobiales bacterium | reverse complement strand
CCGTGAGGGTGGACGTACCGTGGGCGCCGGCCGCGTCACCAAGATCATCAAGTAGAGGCTGACGATGGCGAACGACCAGAAGATCCGCATCAGGCTCAAGGCCTACGACCACGAGATCATCGACCAATCGACGCGCAAGATCGTCGAGACGGTGCTCCGTACCCAGGCCACCATCCGGGGCCCGATCCCGCTCCCCACCGAGAAGCACCGCTACACGGTGATCCGTTCGCCGCACAAGGACAAGGATTCGCGCGAGCACTTCGAGATGCGGATCCACAAGCGCCTGCTCGACATCATCGAGCCATCGCCCAAGACCGTCGACTCGCTGCAGCGCCTCGAGCTCCCGGCCGGCGTCGACATCGAGATCAAGATCCAGCAGGCCTAGCGCCGCTCGATCGAGCGCAGTGGGACGAGGCCCGGGGTTCGCCCCGGGCCTCGTCGCGTTCGGGCGGTGTCGACCCAGTCGAGTGGCTCGGTCCAGACGAGGGCTCTGCCGTCGAGCACGAGGGTGCCGTCCTGGTCGGTGATCGTGGTGCGGAGGGTGGTGATCGGCTTGTCCGAGCGGGCCTCGATCACCTCGACCTCGGCGGTGATCTCGTCCCCGGGACCAACGGGAGCCTGGTAGGACCAGTCAGTGTGGAGGAACACACTCCCGGGTCCGGGGAGGTCTTCGGCGACCACCGCGTTGAGCAGGCCGGAGGTGACGCCGCCCTGGACGATGAGCCGGCCGAATCGGGACCGCTCGGCGAGGCCCTCGTCGTAGTGAAGCGGGTTGCGATCGCCGGTCATCTCGGTGAACAGCTCGATGTCGCGAGTGGTGACGGTACGGGTCCGCCGGGCGGTCGCGCCGACGGTGGGTGGTGCGGTCATCCGATTCCTCCTGCGAGTTGGGTCGCCCGGGGCGAGCGACGGAGCCTGTCCATGGCGAACAGACCGATGAGCGGGCCGAGCGCGAGCATGGCAAAGGCCCAGCCCCAGCTGCTCGCGTCTCGCACCACCGGCACGAGCCAGATGGTCACGACGGTGAGGGTGAACCCGATCCCGAGCTGAAGGGTCACGGCGGTTCCCACGTAGCGCTGGTCGGCCAGTTCGGTGACCATGGTCGAGAACTGGGCCGAATCGGCGACGACCCAGAACCCCCAGACCAGGCCGACGCCAAGCACCATCCACGGCCCCCAGCTGCTGGCCGCACCGATGAGCAAAGCACACGATCCGGACAGCGCCATGGCGAGCCCAGCAGAACGGGTGCGACCCCATCGGTCTCCGAGCTGGCCACTGACCCAGCACCCGAGGGCGCCGACCCCGATCACCGCGAACGTGGCGTAGCCGGCGGTGCGGGCGGGGTCGGTGAACCCCTGACCGTCGAGGAGGTCGGTGTAGAACACCGCGAACCAGGCCCACATCGCGTACAGCTCCCACATGTGTCCGAAGTAGCCGAGCGTGGCCAGCCGCACACCCCGGTCGCCCAGGGCTCTGATGGCCTGATGGGGATCGAAGACGCTGGGCGGGAAGGGGAAGGGGCCATCGCGACCGGACAGTTCGGCCATGAGCCCACCGGCGAGTGTCATGAGCGAGGTGGCGATGATGACGTACTGCCACTCGACCCCTCCGAGCCCGTTGACCAGGTGCGGCATCGCCGATCCGAGCGTCAACGCGCCGACATCACACCGAGGGCGGTGCCTCGGCCCCGGCGGAACCAGGTGGCCATGGCCTTGAGGGCGGGCGGGTAGACGCCGGCGAGGAAGGCACCGGTGACCAAGCGCAACGCGATGGCCGTGTTGACTCCGGGGGTGACGAGCAGCAGGGCGTTGGCCCCGGCGGCGCCGGTGGCGCCGAGCAGCATCAGGCGTCGAGGGGGGATCACGTCGGCCAGGTTGAGCGATGCGGACAACAGCGCCCCGGCGACGAAGCCGAGCTGGACGGCGATGGTGAGCCAGGCGCCAGCGGTGGTCGAGAACCTCCACTCGTCCTGCAGCTGCGGCAGGACCGCAGACGCCGAGAACCACGTCGTCATGGCGAGGACCTTGGCCATGGCGAGGCGGCCGAGCGCCGACCACCGTCCCGGCGGGTCCATGTCCACGGACCGTCCGTCTGGCACGCCGATGACCCTACCGCCACCGCCGGCAGAGGATCGGGTCGTTCGTGCGCATCACGTCGCGCCCGACGCGACGGGTACTGGGGCCGCCGCCGGCTAGGTCGCGGCCCGACCGGGCCGGGTGACGGCCACCTCGTCCCCGACGGAGATCGTGCCCGGCACCACGACCCGTGCGCAGAGCCCACGCAGCCGCAGGTCCTTGCCGACCGGCGAGTTGACGAACCGCATGGCGTCGAGTCCGAAGCGCTCGGTGAACTTGGCACAGCCGTTGTGGGGCGCCGGGGTCACCTCGATCGCCGCGGTGTCACCGATGGCGAGCCGTGATCCGGCGGGGAGGTTGGCCACGCTGAGGTCGAGGTCGAGGTAGAGCTGGTCGCCGGCGAGGGGGATCCGGTCACGGGACCGGGCGACGAGCTCGGCGATCCGGAAGCCCATGACGTTGAGCTGCTTGTCGGGCTCGGCCGAGCCGTCGTCGGTGTGGCGGCTGCCGCGGTGGAGCCAGCTGTCGCCGACCAAGCCCACGTCGGGGTCGAGCACGGCAGAGTCGAGCACCCTGCGCTGGTCCACCCCGGGGCGACAGGCGATCATCTCGAGGGTGCCGACCGAGGCCGGCGCAGCTCGAACGTGGTCGAGGGCGGCGCCGAGCTGTGAGGTGGTGAGGTGCTCCATGCGGGCATGATGGCCCGGGCGGCGTCACCGACACAGGTATTTTCCTACGATGGCCCCATGTCCGCCTGGTCCCACGAGGTCTTCACCGAGGCGGACATCGCCGAGCCCGACTCCCTGGAGTGGGTGGACTGCACCTTCGAGCGCTGCCGGTTCGTCCACGCCGACCTCGGTGGCCTGCGCACCCGGCGATGCTCGTTCATCGACTGCGATCTCTCGGGCGCCGACCTGGCGGGTTCACGCCACGACGAGACGTCGTTCGTGTCCTGCAGCCTGCGCGCCGCCGACCTCCGCTCGGCCGCGTTCTGGCAGTGCCGCCTGGCCGGCACCGACTTCCTCGGTGCCAGCCTCGAGGGACTCCAGATCGCCGGCGGCGACTGGTCGTGGGTGAACTTCCCGGCCGCCCCACTGGCGGGCATGGACCTGCGCGAGGTGAAGCTCGAAGGGGCCTACCTGGCCAACTCCGACCTCCGGGGCGCCGACCTCCGCCACGCCCGGCTCACCGGGGCGGTGCTGAGTCGGGCCTCGGTGAGTGGAGCCGACCTGCGGGGAGCCCTGATCGACGGGACCGACCTGCACACGCTCGACCTGCGCGGGGTCCGGATCGATGAGCGCCAGCTCCATCTGCTGGCCGGGGCGATGGGCCTGGTCATCGGCTGACCCCGACGCGCGGGCGCAGCCGGGCTTGGCACACGCGCAGCGGCTCGCTATGATGGCGGATCCGTGTGCCGGGGCCTGTTGACCAGCACCTGGCACGAGTCCGGAACTCCCAACCAATCGACGTCCGTGAAGGCCCGTCGCGGGTACCGCACGGCACAACCCAACTGGCGCTCCGCCGGGTCCGCCCGGGCGGAGCGTTCGCGTGAAGAGCCGACGGCGCTGCCTGCGAGGCATCCGTCGGGACAACCACAGAGAAGGACACAGCCGCAATGGCGAACAAGGCAATCGTCGGCGAAAAGGTCGGCATGACCCAGGTCTGGGATGACGAGAACCGCGTCGTCCCGGTCACCGTGGTCAAGGTCGCGCCCTGCCGGGTGGTGCAGATCAAGCGCCCCGACACCGACGGCTACAGCGCGTTGCAGGTCACCTTCGGACACCGCGACGCCCGGAAGGTCAACTCACCCACCGCCGGCCACTACGACAAGGCCGGCGTCGACCCCGGCGAGCGCCTCATCGAGCTTCGCCTCGACGACGTCAGCGAGTACGAGGTCGGCCAGGAGATCGCAGTCGACGTGATCGCCAAGGGCGAGCTCATCGACGTCACCGCCGTCAGCAAGGGCAAGGGCTTCGCCGGGGTCATGAAGCGCCACAACTTCTCGGGCCAGCGGGCCTCCCACGGTGCCCACCGCGTGCACCGCATGCCCGGAGCCGTCGGTGCCTGTGCCACGCCCGCCCGGGTGTTCAAGGGCAAGAAGATGGCCGGTCGCATGGGCGCCGAGAAGGTCACCACCCTCAACCTCACCGTGGTCGACGCCGACGCCGAGCGGGGTCTCCTGCTCGTCCGGGGATCGGTCCCCGGTCCCCGCGGCGGCCTCGTCCTCATCCGCGACGCAGTGAAGGCTGGCACCTGATGGCAACGGTCACCGTCAAGAGCCCGAGCGGCAAGAAGAGCACCACCAAGGTCGACCTGGCCGACGACGTGTTCGGGATCGAACCCAACGTCCCGGTCATGCACCAGGTCGTCACGGCCCAGCTCGCCGCCCGCCGGGCAGGAACCCAGAGCACCAAGACCCGCGCCGAGGTCCGCGGCGGTGGCGCCAAGCCGTGGCGCCAGAAGGGAACGGGCCGGGCCCGCCAGGGCTCCACCCGGTCGCCGCAGTGGCGTGGCGGCGGTGTGGCGCTGGGCCCCAAGCCCCGCAGCTACGCCCAGCGCACCCCCAAGAAGATGATCAAGCTGGCTCTCCGGTCGGCGCTGTCGGATCGGGCTGCCGACGACAGGGTCGTGGTGGTCGACGACTGGGGCCTCGACGCGCCGAGCACCAAGGGTGCCAAGGCTGCTCTCGACGCCATCGGTGTCGACGGCCGGGTCCTCGTGGTCCTCGGCCCCGACGACGAGATCGTCTGGAGGAGCTTCCGCAACCTCGGACACGTCCACCTGCTCGAGGCCGCCGAGCTCAACGCCTACGACGTGCTGTGCAGCGACTGGGTGGTCTTCACCACCGACACGCTGCCCACGACCACCACCGCGACCCCGAGCGAGGACGACCAGTGAAAGACCCCCGCGACGTCGTCATCGAACCGATCGTCAGCGAGAAGTCCTACTCGCTGCTCGAGCAGAACGTCTACACGTTCAAGGTCCACCCTGGCGCCTCCAAGCCCGAGATCCGTGACGCGGTCGAAGCGCTCTTCGACGTGAAGGTCACCCGGGTGAACACCCTCAACCGCAAGGGCAAGCGTCAGCGCAACCGACGCGCCCTCACCTTTGGTTCCAAGGCCGACACCAAGCGGGCGATCGTCTCCCTCGCCGAGGGCGACGTCATCGACCTGTTCGAGACGTAGGAAGCACCCATGGCACTCCGCAAGCGCAAGCCCACGAGCCCGGGCCGTCGGTTCCAGACCGGCTCGGACTTCTCCGAGCTCACCAGGTCCGAGCCCGAGAAGTCGCTCGTCAACCCCAAGCCCCGCACCGGTGGTCGCAACAGCTACGGCCGCAAGACCGCCCGTCACCGCGGCGGTGGCCACAAGCAGCAGTACCGCGCCATCGACTTCAAGCGGAACAAGGACGGTGTCCCGGCCAAGGTCGCGTCGATCGAGTACGACCCCAACCGCACCTGTCGCATCGCGCTGTTGCACTACCTCGACGGCGACAAGCGCTACATCCTGGCTCCCAAGGGCATCCGCGTCGGTGAGATGCTCCAGAACGGCCAGGGCTCCGAGCTCAAGGCCGGCAACGCCCTCCCGATGCGCTACATCCCGGTCGGCACCACCGTCCACAACGTCGAGATCAAGCCCGGCCAGGGCGGCCGCTTGTCCCGCAGCGCCGGTTCGAGCGTGCAGCTCGTGGCCAAGGAGGGCGACTTCGCCACCCTGCGCCTGCCGAGCAGCGAGATGCGTCGGGTCCCGATCGACTGTCGGGCCACCATCGGCGAGGTCGGCAACGCCGAGCACGAGCTGATCAAGATCGGCAAGGCCGGACGCAACCGCTGGAAGGGTGTTCGCCCCCAGACCCGCGGTGTGGTCATGAACCCGGTCGACCATCCCCACGGTGGCGGCGAGGGCAAGACCTCCGGTGGACGCCATCCCGTGTCGCCGTGGGGCAAGCCCGAAGGTCGCACCCGTGACACCAACAAGCCATCCCAGAAGCTCATCGTTCGCCGCCGGCGCACCCGCGGCTCCCGGAGGTAGCAGGACATGCCGCGCAGCCTGAAGAAGGGCCCCTTCGTCGACGACCATCTGTTGAAGAAGGTCGACGACCTCAACGAGAAGGGCGAGAAGAAGGTCATCAAGACCTGGTCGCGCCGTTCCACGATCCTGCCCGACATGGTGGGCCACACGATCGCGGTGCACGACGGCCGCAAGCACGTGCCGGTCTATGTCACCGAGTCGATGGTCGGTCACAAGCTCGGCGAGTTCGCCCCGAGTCGCAGCTTCCGCTTCCACGCCGGCCAGGAGCGAGGTGGTCGTCGATGAGCCCCACCACCCTCGCCCGCGATGCGGGTCGAAAGACCAACGAGCGTTCCGGCACCCGGGCACAGCACCGCTACGCCCGCATGTCGGCCTCCAAGGCCCGCGTGGTCCTCGACCACATCCGCAACAAGACCATCGGCGAGGCCGACGAGATCCTCGCCTTCACCGAGCGCGAAGCCGCGGCGGTCATCCGCAAGGTGCTCGACTCGGCGATCGCCAACGCCGAGCACAACGACGACATCCCCGCCGACGAGCTGTTCGTCTCGGCCTGCTATGCCGACGAGGGCCCGACCCTCAAGCGCTGGAGGCCGCGTGCTCGGGGTCGGGCCACGCGCATCAACAAGCGCACCTGTCACATCACCGTCATCGTGAGCCGCCTTCCTGCCGACGAGCTGGCCCGCATCCGGGCCCGCGAAGAGGCTGCACGCGAAGCTCGCAGCGGCCAGGGTGCCGCCCGCGCCCAGGGCGCCGCCCAGGACGCGGCCGAGGCCCGCCGTCGCCGGGTGGCCAAGAGCCGCCAGGCCAAGGCCGAGTCGGCCGCCGAGCACGACCACGATCACGATCACGATCACGACGACGCCGGGCTCGACGCCGAGGACGAGCTGGCGATCGAGGCCGAGGCCGCAGCCGATGCCGAGGCCCCCGTGTCCGGCGAGGCCGAGGTCGATGCTGCCGAGACCGCCGAGCTGGTCGACGAGACCGGTGCCGCCGAGACCGACGACGAGGCCGAGGCCGACCCCGCCGAGAACGAGGCCGATGCCGACGAGGCCGAGGAGAAGGACAAGTAATGGGCCACAAGGTCAATCCCTACGGCTTCCGCCTCGGTGTCACCACCGACTGGAAGTCCCGCTGGTTCGCCAACCGCGACGAGTACTCCGACTTCATCATCGAGGACTGGAACATCCGCGACTACCTGATGACCGAGCTTCCCCACGCGGCCATCAGCCGGATCGAGATCGAGCGCACCCGCGACAAGCTCCGCGTCGATGTCCACACCGCTCGTCCCGGCATCGTCATCGGTCGCCGCGGCAGCGAGGCCGACCGGCTCCGCGCGGGCCTGGCCAAGATCACCGGCAACAACAAGATCCAGCTCAACATCCAAGAGATCAAGCAGCCCGAGCTCGACGCCGCCCTGATCGCCCAGGGTGTCGCCGACCAGCTCGCCGGCCGGGTGGCGTTCCGCCGGGCCATGAAGCGTGCGGTCCAGAACGCCCAGAAGGCGGGCGCCCTCGGCATCCGGGTGCAGTGCTCGGGCCGCCTCGGCGGTTCCGAGATGGCCCGCACCGAGTGGTACCGCGAAGGCCGGGTCCCGTTGCACACCCTGCGTGCCGACATCGACTACGGCTTTCGCGAGGCCAAGACCACCTACGGTCGCATCGGCGTCAAGGTCTGGATCTACAAGGGCGACATCCTGCCCTACAAGATGACCGCCGAGGACAAGATCGCCAAGGAAGCTGCCATGGCCGTCGGCGACACCGCCGGCGACGCCCGGCCCCGCAAGGTGGTGTCCTCGGCCGCGGCCCGCCGCAAGGGCGCCGACGAGGCGCCGGCGGTCGCCGAGGAACCCACCGAGGCCGAAGAACCGGCGCCGTTGGTCAAAGAGGCCGATCCCGACTTCGAACGCCTGCTGGCCGAAGAGGAAGAGATCGAGCGCTCGGTGCGCGAGCACCACGAGACCCCCCACTTCCGTCCCGGAGATGGTGACTGACATGTTGATGCCGAAAAAGGTCAAGCACCGCAAGCACCACCGGGGTCGGATGACCGGCACCGCCAAGGGCGCCACCTCGGTCTCCTTCGGCGACTACGGCGTCCAGGCCCTCGAGCCGGGGTGGATCACCGCCCGCCAGATCGAGGCCGCCCGTATCGCCATGACCCGCCACATCAAGCGAGGTGGCAAGGTCTGGATCAACATCTTCCCCGACAAGCCGGTCACCGAGAAGCCGGCCGAGACCCGCATGGGGTCGGGCAAGGGCAACCCGGAACGATGGGTCGCTGTGGTCAAGCCCGGACGCATCATGTTCGAGCTGTCCTACCACGATCCTCAGGTCGCCCGCGCCGCCATCGAGCGCGCCATCCAGAAGCTGCCGATCAAGGCCCGCTTCGTCGAGCGTCAGGAGGGGTTCTGATGGCCAAGAAGTCCGCACTGGCCGACCTGTCCGACCGCGACCTGCTCGAACGGCTGGGAGAGCACAAGCAGGAGCTGTTCAACCTGCGCTTCCAGAACGTCACCGGGCAGCTCGACAACTACGCCCGCCTTCGCCAGGTCAAGCGCGACATCGCTCGGGTCAACACCGAACTGCGTGCCCGTGAGATCGCCGCCGCCGAGGCGCTCGCCCAGGAGGAGATGGCCTGATGGCCGACACCACCCCCACCCCGGAGGCCCCCAGCCGTCCCAACCGCCGCAAGGTGCGCGACGGTCTGGTCACCTCCAACGCGATGGACAAGACCGCGGTGGTCTCGGTCGTCGACCGGGTCCGCCACCCCCGCTACGGCAAGACCGTCCAGCAGAACACCAAGCTCTACGTCCACGACGAGACCAACGACCTCAACGTCGGCGACCGCGTCCGTGTGCAGGAGACCCGCCCGCTGTCGAAGTCCAAGCGCTGGCGGGTCGTCGAAGTCCTGGAGCGTGCCAAGTGATCCAGCAAGAGAGCCGCCTGCGGGTGGCCGACAACAGCGGCGCCAGGGAGGTGCTGTGCATCAAGGTGCTCGGCGGCTCCCGCCGGCGCTATGCCGGCATCGGCGACGTGTTCGTCGCCACGGTGAAGGACGCCCTTCCCGGCGCCGCGGTCAAGAGCGGCGATGTCGTCAAGTGCGTCGTCGTGCGCACCAAGAAGGAGCGCCGTCGTCCCGACGGCTCCTACATCCGATTCGACGAGAACGCGGCCGTGCTCATCAACGATGCGCAGCAGCCGCGTGGCACCCGCATCTTCGGCCCCGTGGGCCGCGAGCTGCGCGAGAAGCGATTCATGCGGATCGTCTCGCTCGCGCCGGAGGTGATCTGACCATGGCAGGCATGAAGGTCCGCAAGGGCGATCGCGTCGTCGTGCTGTCGGGCAAGGACCGCGGCAAGGAAGGCGTGGTCTCCCGGGCGCTGCCGAACGAGGGCAAGGTCATCGTCGACGGCGTCAACGTCGCCAAGAAGCACCAGAAGCCGACCCGTTCCACCATGCAGGGCGGGATCATCGACAAGGACATGCCGATCTCGGTGTCCAACGTCGCGGTGATCAGCCCCAAGGACGGCAAGGCCACCCGCGTCGGGTACACCTTCGACGCCAAGGGCAACAAGGTCCGTATCTGCAAGCGCACCGGAGCCGAGCTGTGATGGCCACTGCGACCACCCAGATGCCCCGTCTCAAGGCGAGGTACTACGAGACCATCCGCGACCAGCTCAAGGCCGACCTCGGTCTCGGCAACGTCATGCAGGTCCCCAAGGTCGACAAGATCTCGATCAACATGGGCGTCGGCGATGCGGTGAACCAGGCCCGTCTCCTCGACGGTGCGGTCGAGGATCTCACCATCATCGCCGGCCAGAAGCCGGTGGTCACCAGGGCCAAGAAGTCCATCGCCGGGTTCAAGCTGCGAGAGGGCAACGCCATCGGCGCCAAGGTCACCCTCCGGGGAGACCGCATGTGGGAGTTCCTCGATCGCCTCATCAGCATCTCGATCCCCCGCATCCGCGACTTCCGCGGGTTGTCGCCCATGTCCTTCGACGGCCGGGGCAACTACACCTTCGGTGTCACCGAGCAGCTCATCTTCCCCGAGATCGACTACGACAAGGTCGACGTCACCCGGGGCATGGACATCACCATCGTCACCACCGCCACCACCGATGCCGACGGGCGCGCCCTGCTCGCTGCTCTCGGCTTCCCGTTCCGATCCGAAGGGCAGCAGTAATGGCCAAGAAGGCGCTCATCAACAAGTCGCAGCGCACGCCCAAGTTCAAGGTGCGCGGCTACACGCGCTGCCGCCGGTGCGGCCGTCCGCACTCGGTGTACCGCAAGTTCGGCCTCTGCCGGGTGTGTCTGCGCGAGCTCGCACACGCCGGGGAGATCCCCGGGCTCAAGAAGGCCAGCTGGTGAGGAGGGACGTCCGATGACCATGACCGACCCCATCGCCGACATGCTCACCCGTCTGCGCAACGCCAACACGGCGATGCACGACGACGTGTCCATGCCATCGTCCAAGGTGAAGGAAGCCCTCGCCGAGCTCCTCCAGAAGGAGGGCTACATCGAGAACTTCTCGACCGCCGACAACCCCGACCGGCCCGGCCGCATCCTCACCGTGAAGATGAAGTACTCACCCGAACGGGCCCGGACCATCTCCGGCATCAAGCGGGTGTCCAAGCCGGGGCTGCGGGTCTACACCAAGTCCGACAGCATCCCCCGTGTCCTCGGCGGCCTCGGTGTCGCCGTCGTCTCCACGAGCCAGGGGCTCATGACCGACCGTGAGGCGCGCAAGCGTCGCATGGGCGGCGAGATCCTCTGCTTCGTCTGGTAACGGAGCCTCCCATGTCCCGAGTAGGAACATTCCCCATCCCGGTGCCCAGCGGCGTCGACATCACCATCGACGGCCCCTCGGTCACCGTCACCGGACCGAAGGGCACCCTGTCCCACGAGCTGCCCGAGTCGATCACCCTGCGCCTCGAGGACGACGCCCTCCTGGTCGAGCGGACCGACGAAGAGCGTCGCACCCGTGGCCTGCACGGGCTCAGCCGGGCGCTGGTGGCCAACATGGTCACCGGGGTCACCGAGGGGTTCCGCAAGGATCTCGAGATCGTCGGCGTCGGGTACCGTGCCACGGCCAAGGGGTCCGACGCCCTCGAGCTGGCCCTCGGCTACAGCCACGCGGTCACCATCGAGGCGCCCGACGGGATCACCTTCGACGTCCCCACCCCGACCAACATCGGCGTCATCGGCATCGACAAGCAGGTCGTCGGCCAGGTCGCCGCCAACATCCGCGCCGTGCGCAAGCCCGAGCCCTACAAGGGCAAGGGTGTTCGCTACGCCGGCGAGCGGGTGTTGCGCAAGGCCGGCAAGACCGCCAAGTAGCGCCTCGGAAGAACTGAGAAGAACGAGATGAGCGACAGCGCCAAGCAGAAGCGAGCAGCACGGGTCCGGCGTCACCGCCGGGTCCGCAAGAAGGTCCTTGGCACCCCCGAGCGTCCTCGCCTGGCCGTGTTCCGATCCAACCGTCACGTCGTGGCCCAGGTCATCGACGACCGGTCGGGCCGGACCCTGGCCGCCGCCTCCACCCACGAACCCGACCTTCGGTCGGGGTCCACCGGCACCGTCGAGGCCGCCACCAAGGTGGGCGCCCTCGTCGCCGAACGAGCCAAGTCCGCCGGAGTGGAACAGGTCGTGTTCGACCGAGGCGGATTCATGTACCACGGGCGGATCGCCGCCCTCGCCGACGCGGCACGTGACGCCGGACTGGAGTTCTGATGGCCACCAACCGAACGGCAACGAGCGACGCGCAGCTCCGAGAGTCCCGAGTCATCGACATCAACCGGGTGGCCAAGGTCGTCCGGGGTGGTCGGCGGTTCTCGTTCACCGCACTGGTGGTGATCGGCGACGGCGCCGGCCGGGTCGGCCTCGGCTACGGGAAGGCCAAGGAGGTGCCCCTCGCCATCCAGAAGGGCACCGACGAGGCCCGCAAGAACCTGTTCCACGTGCCCCTCGCCGGTTCGACCATCACCCATCCGGTGGTCGGCCGACTCGGCGCCGGCCGGGTGATGCTCAAGCCCGCGGCTCCCGGTACCGGTGTCATCGCCGGCGGTGCCGCGCGCGCCATCCTGGAGGAGGCCGGCATCCACGACGTGCTGTGCAAGTCGCTGGGCTCGTCCAACCACATCAACGTGGCTCGGGCCACCATCGCCGGGCTGCGCGACCTCAAGCGTCCCGACGAGGTCGCCCGTCTCCGTGGGCTCGACCCCGAGGAGTTCACCCCGACCGGTCTGCTGCAGGCCTATCGCGAGAGCGAGCGCGGCCCGGCACCCGAGCCCGACGAGGTGGCGTGATGACCGAGCTCGTCGTCACCCAGACCCGTTCGTCCATCGGGGCCAAGCCCAAGCAGCGCGGGACGCTGCGGGCCCTCGGCCTCGGCCGCATCGGCAAGTCCAACACCTTGCCCGATCGCCCAGAGATCCGCGGCATGCTCGATCGCGTGCCACACCTCGTCACCGTCGAGGAGACTGAGTAACACCATGAAGATCCACGATCTCAAGCCTGCCGAGGGCTCCAACCAGCGCCGCAAGCGCGTCGGGCGCGGCATCGCCGGCAAGGGCGGCAAGACCGCCGGCCGCGGCACCAAGGGGCAGAAGGCACGCGGCACGATGCCCGCCGGGTTCGAGGGCGGCCAGAACCCCCTGCACATGCGGCTGCCCAAGCTCAAGGGCTTCAACAACCCGTTCCGGGTCGAGTACCACCCCGTCAACCTCGACACCATCGAGGACTCGGGGCTCGACGAGGTCACGCCCGAGTCGCTGCGGTCCAAGGGACTGGCCGGCAAGAAGGCACTCATCAAGGTGCTCGGCCGCGGTGAGCTGACCCGTGCGGTCACGGTGAAGGCCCACGCCGTGTCCAAGTCGGCCGAGGAAGCCATCACCGCGGCAGGGGGTACGGTGGAGCTGCTGCCGTTGCCGTTCGGCAACGGTCGGCCTCCGGCGAAGGGCAACGCCCTCACCAACCGCTGACGTCCCCGCTGTCGCCGACAACGATCCGCCGCCTGCTGAGCCAACGCCGAGGAACCGCCCGTGCTCTCCACCATGAGGAACATGTTCAAGGTCCCCGACCTTCGCAACAAGATCCTCTTCACGCTCGCGATCATCGCCATCTACCGCTTCGGTGCGTTCGTCCCGGTGCCCGGCATCGATCTCGGACAGCTCCAGCTCCTGCGCGACCAGGCCAGCAGCGGTGGCGGCGTGCTGGCGCTGCTCGGGCTCTTCTCCGGGGGCGCGCTCACCAACTTTGCGGTGTTCGCGCTGGGGATCATGCCCTACATCACGGCGTCGATCATCATGCAGGTGCTCACCGTGGTGATCCCCCGCCTCGAGCAGTGGCAGCAGCAGGGAGCGATCGGCCAACGAAAGATCACCCAGTGGACCCGCTATCTGACCATCGGCATCGCGGTCCTGCAGTCCACGAGCTTCACCTTCATCTTCTCCAGCGGCGGCGGTGGGTTCCTGCCCGGCGACGAGCTCAACCTGTTGCCCAACTGGAGCATCCCGCGGGTCATGCTCATCGTGTTCACCATGACCGCGGGCACCGCGCTCATCATGTGGATGGGCGAGCTGATCAGCCAGCGCGGCATCGGCAACGGCATGTCGCTGATCATCTTCGCCTCGGTGGTCAGCAGCTTCCCCGCCCAGGGTGAGCAGATCCGTGCCGAGGCCGGCAACGCCATGTTGCTGCTGGTCATCGGCATCCTCATCCTGATCCTGTCCGCGATCGTCTTCGTCGAGCAGGGACAGCGCCGCATCCCCGTCCAGTTCGCCAAGCGGGTGGTCGGCCGGCGCCAATACGGCGGCCAGAACACCTACATCCCGCTCAAGCTGAACCAGTCCGGTGTCATCCCCGTCATCTTCGCCAGCTCGGTGCTGTACCTGCCGATCATGGGTGCGCAGGTCTTGCCCTCGTCGGGGTGGGGTGCCTCGGTGCAGCGCTGGGTCGAGAACAACCTCATCCAGCCCGACAACATCTTCTATGTGGTCATCTTCGGTCTGATGATCATCGGCTTCGCCTACTTCTACACCTCGATCACCTTCGACCCGGCCAAGCAGGCCGATACGCTGCGCAAGCAGGGCGGGTTCATCCCCGGCATCCGGCCCGGCCCCCAGACCGAGCGCCACCTCGGCAAGATCCTGTCGCGGATCGTGCTGCCGGGTGCCATCTTCATCGCCATCGTGGCCCTGGTGCCCGACATCCTGCTGGCCAACATCCTGCCTGGCGACGAGGCCCAGTTCGCCTTCGGTGGCATCTCGCTGCTGATCGCGGTCGGCGTCTCGCTCGAGACCATGAAACAGATCGACAGCCAGCTGATGATGCGCAACTACGAAGGGTTCTTGAAGTGAGCGGAGTTCGACTCGTCCTGTTGGGTCGTCAGGGTGCCGGCAAGGGGACCCAGGCGGTCCGGCTCGCCGATCACTACGGGGCACCCCACATCTCCACCGGCGACATGCTGCGGGCTGCGGTGGCCGAGGGCACCGAGTTCGGCCGAAAGGCCAAGGAGATCATGGACCGCGGCGACCTGGTCCCCGACGACGTCATCGTCGGCGTCGTCGAGGAGCGACTCGCCAAAGACGATGCCCGCACCAGCGGGTTCCTGCTCGACGGGTTCCCCCGCACCGTGGCCCAGGCCGAGGCGCTGGCCGAGCTGACCGAGCCCGAAGGCCTCGACGCCGTCGTCAACATCGACGTGCCGCTCGACGAGGTCAGAGCCCGCATGAAGGCCCGTGGGCGCGACGACGACACCGACGAGGCCATCGATCGCCGCCTCGAGCTCTACGAGCGCGAGACCCAGCCGCTCATCGCCTTCTACGAAGAGCGTGGGTTGATGGTCCACGTCGACGGGTTCGGCACGATGGACGAGGTGTTCTCCCGCCTGGTCGAGGCCATCGACGCGGTGCGGGAGCGGTCCTGATCCGAGGCGGCGCCGCCCGCCGCTCGCCTGCGGAGATCGCCGCCATGCGGCGCGCCGGCCGTGTCGTGGCCGAGATGCACGAGCGCATCCGCGACGCGCTCCGACCAGGCATCACCACCGCCGAGCTCGACCTCGTCGGGCGCGACGTGCTCGAACGGCGAGGGGCCACCTCCAACTTCCTCGGGTACGGACACCCACCGTTCCCGGGGGTGGTCTGCGCGTCGCCCAACGAGGTGCTCGTCCACGGGATCCCCGGCCCCAGGGTGCTCGACGAGGGCGACATCGTGTCGATCGACTGCGGCGCCGTGGTCGACGGCTGGCACGGCGACGCCGCGTTCACCGCCGGCATCGGTGACATCTCGCCGGAGGCCGTGCGACTCATCGAGACCGCCGAGGCGTCGTTGCGAGCCGGCATCGCCGAGCTCCACGCGGGCCGTCGCCTGGGCGATCTCGGCCACGCGGTGCAGCAGGTGATCGAATCGGCGGGGTTCTCGGTGGTGCGCGAGTACGTGGGGCACGGCATCGGGCGGGCCATGCACGAGCGTCCCGACGTCCCCAACTACGGGTCGCCCGGCAAGGGGCTCAAGATCGAGGTCGGCAACGTGTTCGCGGTCGAGCCGATGCTCAACGCGGGCACGCCCGAGACCATGCTGCTCGAGGATGGGTGGACCGTGGTCACCGCCGACGGCGCCCTCTGCGCCCACGCCGAGCACACCATCGCCATCGGCGAGGACGGGCCCGAGATCCTCACCACGAGCTCGTTTCGCTAGATGTGCCCAGGACACCCGCAGCGGAGCAGTGCCGCGATCGTGCCGCCGAGTTGGCCCGGCTGGCCTGGCGCGCTAACGTAACACTTCGGCCATGCGGCCGCGGTGGTTTCGCGCCGCTCACACCTCGCACCGTAGTCGGTGCCCCCAGTAGTTGGAACGACCTGGAGGTCAGTCCTGCCCAAGCCCAAGGAAGACGCGATCGTCCTCGAGGGAACGGTCATCGAACCGTTGCCCAACGCCATGTTTCGCGTCGAGCTCGAGAACGGCCACAACGTGCTCGCCCACATCTCCGGAAAGATGCGCATGCACTACATCCGCATCCTCCCCGGAGATCGCGTCCAGGTGGAGCTGACTCCCTACGACCTCTCCCGCGGTCGGATCACCTACCGCTACAAGTGACCTCCCGCCCCCGCGGCGGCCCACCCCGGCGCCCAGGCGTCCGGACACAGAAGGCCCTCCGATGAAGGTACGACCCAGCGTCAAGAAGATCTGCGAGAAGTGCAAGGTGATCCGCCGGCACGGTCGCGTCCAGGTCATCTGTACCAATCCCCGCCACAAGCAGAGGCAAGGCTGAGCCAATGGCACGAATCTCCGGCGTCGACATTCCCCGCGAGAAGCGACTCGTCGTCTCGCTGACCTACATCTTCGGTATCGGTCCGACCACCGCCGCCCAGATCTGCGACGCGGTCGGCATCGACCAGAGCACCCGGGTGCGCGACCTCACCGACGAGGAGGTCGCCAAGATCCGCAACTGGATCGAGGCCAACCTCAAGGTCGAAGGCGACCTGCGGCGCGACGTCTCCCAGGACATCAAGCGCAAGATGGAGATCGGCTGCTATCAGGGTCTGCGCCACCGCAAGGGCATGCCCGTGCGGGGCCAGCGCACCCACACCAACGCCCGTACCCGCAAGGGTCCGAAGAAGACCATCGCGGGCAAGAAGAAGGTTCGCAAGTGAACTCGACCACCTCGTTGTACACCCCCACGGAGCACTGAACGATGGCGAAGCCAAAGCCCGGGGGTCGCCGCCCCCGCAAGCGCGAGCGCAAGAACGTCACCTACGGGGTGGCCCACATCAAGAGCTCGTTCAACAACACCATCGTGTCGATCAGCGACCAGGACGGGAACACCCTCGCCTGGGCCTCGGCCGGCAACGTGGGGTTCAAGGGATCGAAGAAGTCCACCCCCTATGCCGCGCAGATGGCTGCCGAGCAGTGCGCCCGCCGGGCCATGGAGCACGGGGTGCGCAAGGTCGACGTCGTGGTCAAGGGTCCTGGCTCGGGTCGCGAGACCGCCATCCGATCCATCCAGAACACCGGCATCGAGGTCACCGGCATCAAGGATGTGACCCCGGTACCCCACAACGGTTGCCGTCCCCCCAAGCGTCGGAGGGTCTGACATGTCGCGCTACACCGGTCCCAAGGCACGCGTCTCCCGCCGGTTGGGCACCAACCTCTGGGGAACCCAGGGCGAGAACAAGGCGATGGAGAAGCGCCCCTACCCGCCGGGCGACCACGGCCGCACACGGCGTCGGGGCAACGCCTCCGAGTACCTCATGCAGCTGCAGGAGAAGCAGAAGGCCCGCTTCTCCTACGGCCTCACCGAGCGCCAGTTCCGCAACCTCTACGAGGAAGCCAACCGCAAGGAAGGCGTCACCGGCGAGAACATGCTCCGGTACCTCGAGCTGCGCCTCGACAACGTCACCTACCGGGCCGGCTGGGCGGCCACCAGGCCCCAGGCCCGCCAGTTCGTGAACCACGGCCACGTCAAGGTCAACGGCAAGCGGGTCGACATCCCCAGCTATCGCGTCCGCAAGGGCGACGTCATCGAGCTGGCGGACAAGTCCCGCGAGATGATCACCATCACCTGGAACATCGACGTGCTGTCACGCACGCCGCCGCCTTGGCTCGACGCCGGCGACGGTGGGTTCCAGGTCACCGTCCGCGAACTTCCGCTGCGCGAGCACATCGACGTCCCGGTGCGCGAAGCACTCATCGTCGAGCTCTACAGCAAGTAGTCCCACACCAGGCCCGCCATCCCGCCCGCGAGAGGTATCTCCATGCTCGTCATCCAGCGACCCACGGTCGAGGCCCTCGGCGATGCCGACACGCCGCGCGCGCTGTTCGCCATCGGCCCCCTCGAGCCCGGCTTCGGGTACACGATCGGCAACTCGCTGCGCCGCACGTTGCTGTCCTCGATCCCCGGCGCAGCGGTCACCCAGGTGCGTTTCGACGATGCCCTGCACGAGTTCGACACGATCCCCGGCATCACCGAGGACGTCACCGACGTCATCTTGAACCTCAAGGACCTGGTCATGCTGGTCCACAGCGACGAGGCGCTCACCCTCCGCCTCGACGCCCGCGGCCCGGGTGAGATCACCGCCGGCTCCATCGAGACCAGCGCCGACGTCGAGATCCTCAACCCCGACCTGGTGATCGCCACCGCCAGCGACAAGGGTCGCCTGGCCATCGACATCACCGTCGAGCGCGGCCGTGGCTATGTCACCGCTGAGCGCAACAAGACCTCGTCGACCATCGGTGTCATCCCCATCGACTCCATCTTCTCGCCGGTGCGCCGGGTCACCTTCGACGTCGAGCCCACCCGGGTCGAGCAGTCGACCGAGTACGACCGACTGGTCCTCGACATCGAGACCGACGGGTCGCTCACCGCCCGCGAAGCGCTGGCATCGGCCGGATCCACCCTGCGGTCGCTGGTGCAGCTCGTCGAGGAGATGAGCGAGGAGCCCCAGGGACTCGAGCTGGGCGAGGTCGCCACCGCCGGTTCGGGGTCACCCGACCTCGACCTGCCCATCGAGGACCTCGACCTCTCCGAACGTCCCCGCAACTGCCTCAAGCGGGCCCAGGTCAACTCGGTCGGCGAGCTCCTGCTCAAGTCCGAGGACGACTTGCTGGCCATCACCAACTTCGGTCAGAAGTCGCTTGACGAAGTCACCGCCAAGCTCGATGAGCGGGGCCTGTCGCTCCGCGGCAAGGACTGATCACGATGCCGGCCACTCCCCGCAAGTCCCGCCGCTTCGGTGGCAGCTCCTCCCACCAGCGCCTGATGATGGCCAACCTGGTGGCGTCGCTGGTCGCCGCCGAGTCGATCGTCACCACCGAGGCCAAGGCCAAGGCCATGCGCCCCGTCGCCGAGAAGATGATCACCAAGGCCAAGAAGGGCGGCATCCACAACCGCCGCCAGGTCGTCGCCTATCTGGGTGACGAGGAGATGGCGGCCAAGCTCTTCGACGAGATCGGTCCTCGCTACGTCGATCGGCCCGGCGGCTACACCCGCATCCTCAAGCTCGGGCCGCGCCCCGGCGACAACGCCCCCCAGGCTCGCATCGAGCTGGTCTAGCTCCCGCCGTCGGGCATGAGCGGCCCCGAGGCGCCAACGCTGTTCGACCACGACCCGGAATCGGTGCGCGAACTGGGTCCGACCAGCCGCGTCGCCATGGTGGTCGCCTATCACGGCGGCGCCTTCCACGGGTTCGCCATCAATGCGGGAGTACGCACCGTCGGCGGCGCGCTCGCCGAGGCGACCGCGGGGGTGCTCGGGCACCCGGTGGAGCTCACCGTGGCCGGGCGCACCGACAAGGGGGTGCACGCCTGGGGGAACGTGGTGACCTTCGACGCCAGATCCGAGGGTCTCGACCCGCACGCCCTGCAGACCTCGCTCAACAAGATGCTGCGGCCCTCCATCGCCGTCCGCGCCGTCGAGGTCGTCGATGACGATCTCGACGCCCGCTTCTCGGCGACGGCTCGTGTCTACCGCTACACGGTGCTCAGTCGGTCGGTGCCCGACCCGTTCCTGGCCGACCGCGCCTGGCACGTGGACCAACCGCTCGACCTGGCCGTGCTGCGGCTGGCGTGCGACCCCTTCCTCGGAACCCACGACTTCACCTCGTTCTGCCGCCGTCCCAAGCGCACCGACGGTTCCGAGGCCGACCTGCGTCGCCGAGTCGTCGCCGCGGACTGGGACGACCTCGGCGACGGGGTCCTCCGCCTGCAGATCGAGGCCAACGCCTTCTGTCACCAGATGGTGCGCTCCATCGTGGGGTTCATGGTCGAGATCGGGCTCGGGCGCCGCAGTGTCGGCGAGATCGCCGCGGTGTTGCGTGGCCGCGATCGTTCGCTTGCTGCCGGGCGGCTCGCGCCGCCCCACGGTCTGGTCCTGTGGGAGGTCCGCTACGATGACCATCCGCACTTGCCCTTCCTGGGCGGCGCACCCTAGAGTTTCCCGTTGGCCCCGCGCCGGGTCCTACACCTGGCGCCCCGGTTCGTCGATCGGGCCGCCACCGTTTGCCAGTCGATCACCACCGAACAGGACAGCACGCGTGCCTACGTTCACCCCCCGCCCAACCGACATCGAGCGCACCTGGCACGTCGTCGACGCCGAGGGCCTGGTGCTCGGCCGCCTCGCCACCGAGGTCGCCCGCATCCTGCGCGGCAAGCACAAGCCGACCTTCGCCCCTCATGTCGACACCGGCGACCACGTCATCATCGTCAACGCCGACAAGGTCGTCCTCACCTCCGACAAGGCCGACCGCAAGCTGGTCTGGCGGCACAGCGGCTACCCGGGCGGGATCAAATCGGTCAGCTACGGCGAAGCGCTCAAGCGCAAGCCCGAGGACGCGGTCCGTCGTACCGTCCGCGGCATGTTGCCCAAGACCCGCCTCGGCCGCCAGATGCTCAAGAAGCTCAAGGTCTACGCCGGGCCGACCCACCCCCACGCCGCCCAGAACCCCCAGCCCCTCGTCATCGACGGCGCCCGCCGCGTCAGCTGATCCAGCACCAAGAGGTCCTCTCGACATGCCAGCACCCCTCGTTCAGACCACCGGTCGCCGCAAGCAGGCCGTCGCACGCGTGCGCCTGCGTCCCGGCACCGGTGTCATCACCGCCAACGGTCGTCCGGTCGAGGAGTACTTCCCGACCGAGACCCACCGCATGATCTTCACCGAGCCGTTGAAGCTGACCGAGACCGCCGAGGTCTACGACGTCGACGTCACGCTCCACGGCGGTGGTCCGTCGGGCCAGGCGGGTGCGATGCGCATGGGGATCTCCCGGGCACTGGTCGAGCTCGACGACGAGCTTCGCCCGCTGCTCAAGAAGGCCGGCTTCCTCACTCGCGACGCCCGCAAGAAGGAATCCAAGAAGTACGGTCTCAAGAAGTCGCGCAAGGCTCCGCAGTACTCCAAGCGCTGAACACCGCACGACCGGCGCCACCACGGAGTGCCGGCGACGCTACGCCAGCGTGCTGGGGGCATCGATGACGCTTCGCTTCGGAACCGACGGAGTGCGCGGTGTGGCCAACACCGAGCTCACTCCCGAACTCGTGCTCGCCCTCGGGCGGGCAGCGGCGCGCGTCCTCGACGCGGCTCGCGTCGGGACGGTGGTGGTGGGTCGTGACACGCGCCGCTCGGGCCCGCTGATCGAAGCCGCGCTGGCGGCTGGCTTGGCCGCCGAGGGTGTCGACGTCGAGGTGCTCGGGGTGGTTCCCACGCCGGCGGTGGCGTGGGTGTGTGCCAACGACGGGGTGCCCGGAGCGGTCATCTCGGCGTCGCACAACCCTTACGCCGACAACGGGGTCAAGCTCTTCGGTGCCGGGGGCGTCAAGCTGGCAGCGGGCGACGAGGAACGTCTCGAGGCCGAGCTCGACCGGATCCTGCTCGGCGAGCCGGCCGATGCTCCCCCTCCCGTCGGCACCAAGGTGGGGTCGATCCGACCGGCGGTCGGAGCGGTCGGCCGGTGGGCCGATTCGCTGGACGCCTCGATCGAGGGGCGCCGACTCGACGGCATCAACGTCGTCGTCGACTGCGCCAACGGTGCCGCCTCCGAGCATGCCCCGCCGGTGCTGCGACGCCTCGGAGCCACCGTCGAGGTCCTCCACGATCGACCCGACGGTCGCAACATCAACCACGACTGCGGCTCCACCAGTCCCCAGGACCTTCAGGCCGCGGTGGTCGCCCACGGCGCAGACCTCGGGCTGGCCTTCGACGGCGATGCCGACCGCGTGCTGGCCGTCGACGACGCGGGCGCCCTCGTCGACGGAGACCAGATCATCGCCCTGTGCGCCATCGATCGCCACGAACGAGGCGTGCTCGCCGACGACACCGTGGTCGTCACCGTGATGACCAACCTCGGGTTCCGCCTGGCCATGGCCGAGCGCGGCATCGGGGTGGTCGAGACCCAGGTCGGCGACCGCTACGTCCTCGAAGCGCTCGAGCGCGGCGGCTGGCAGTTGGGAGGCGAGCAGTCGGGCCACATCATCTTCCGGGACCTGGCCAGCACCGGCGACGGTCTGCTCACCTCCATCCAGTTGCTCGATCTGGTCGCTCGCGCCGGACGGCCGCTCAGCGAGCTCGCCGGCAAGGCCATGACCCGCTTCCCCCAGGTGTTGCAGAACGTCCGGGTCGCCGCCCGGCCTGCGGCGGTGATCGGCGAGATGTCCGACGTGGTCGACCGGGTCGAGCGCGACCTGGGCGAGCGGGGGCGGGTGCTCGTGCGCCCCAGTGGGACCGAACCGCTGGTGCGGGTGATGGTCGAGGCCGAGGACGAATCGGCAGCGAGCGCTGCGGCCACGGAACTGGTCGCCTCCGTCGAGCAGGCTGCGAGCAAGCTGGCGGTCTCCGAGACCTAGACTGCTCCCTGGAGCGGGCCGGCCCACAACAGGAGATCCAGCATGTGTGGAATCATCGCCGTGCTCGGGCGCAGACCGCAGCGAGCGGTACCCGAGTCCGGTCTGGTGGCAGCTCCGGTGGAGCGCGCGGCCGCTGCGCTCGCACGAGCCGCCGACACCTCGATGCTCGATGATCTCCTCGTCGCCGCCGAGGACCTCGAGGACGCCGATCGCCTCCTGCGCGGACCGGTCGGGGCCCGCTTGCTGCTCTCCGATCCCGGGCTGCGGGCGTCGCTGACCGACACCCTCGACCAGATGCTCGACTCCTTCGCCACCATCGACGCCCGGCTCGACGCCGGCGAGATCGTCGCCGGAGACCGGCTCGAGGCGTTCAACCAGGCGGTGGTTCGGGTCAAGGACGCGGCGTGGTCCCTGCGCCGCGACCGCGTCCGGTCCGCGGCCGAGATCCTCGATCTGGCGGCCTCGGTGTCCTCGATGGGAGCCACCCGCGCCTATTGGGCGGTCCAGCAGGCGCTGTCCGCGCTCGACCGTCTCGAGGTGCGGGGCCGCGACTCGGCCGGTCTCCAGCTGGTGGTCGCCCGCCACGGCCTCGACCTCGACGATCCCGCCGTGCGGGCGCTGCTCGGAGCCCGGGACCGTGACGAGCTGTTCCGGTCGGGCGCGGTCCGCGCCGGAGCCGACACCATGACCTTCGTCTACAAGGCGGCGGCCGAGATCGGCCAGCTCGGCGACAACACCCGGGAACTGCGCGACGCCCTGCGGGCAGACGAGCTGCTGCGCCTGGCGGTGGCCTCCGACGAGTCCGAGGTGCTCGTGCTGGGCCACACCCGCTGGGCCAGCGTGGGGATCATCTCCCAGTCGAACGCCCACCCGCTCGACTCGCTCGAGACCGGCGACGAGGGAGCCGACCTCGCCACCGCGGTCCTCAACGGCGATGTCGACAACTACGCCGACCTCAAGGCCGACGAAGGGCTCCACATCGCCCCCGAGATCACGACCGACGCCAAGGTCATCCCCGCCCTGCTGGCTCGTCACCTGCGGTCGGGGGCAGAGCTGGGGGATGCCTTCCGGTCGACCGTGGCGGCGCTCGACGGCTCGGTGGCGGTCGCCGCGAGCACCACCACCGACACCGACCGGTTGTGCCTGGCCCTGCGGGGAAGCGGGCAGGCGCTCTATGTCGGGTTGACCGACGACGCCTACGTCGTGGCCAGCGAGCCCTACGGGGTGGTGGAGCACGCCGACCGCTACCTGCGCCTCGACGGCGAGACACCGGCCGACCTCGACAACGCGGTGGCCACTCGCGGCCAGATCGTCGTGCTCGACCGCGCCGGCGCCGGCACCCTCGAGGGGATCCAGCGGTGGGCATACGACGGCACCCCCTTGCCGGTGGCCGCCGAGGATCTGGCTTGCCCGTCGATCACCACTCGCGACATCGACCGTGGCGATCACCCGCACTTCCTGCTCAAGGAGCTCACCGAGGCACCCACCTCGTTCCGGACCACGCTGCGGGGCAAGCTCCTGGTGGGAGAGGACGGTCGCCTCGGCGTCCACCTGGGCCCCTCCAGCGTCCCCGAATCGGTCCGCGACGATCTGGCCACGGGTCGGATCAGCCGGGTGGCGGTGATCGGCCAGGGCACCGCAGCGGTGGCCGGCCAGAGCATGGCCACCGCGCTTGGTTCACTCGCCTCCGACTCGCCGTTGCGGATCGAGGCCCTGCCCGCCACCGAGCTGTCGGGGTTCGGGCTGCGGCCCGACATGTCCGACACCCTCGTCGTGGCGATCAGCCAGTCGGGCACCACCACCGACACCAACCGAACCGTCGACCTGGTGCGGGGGCGCGGGGCGCGGGTGATCTCGATCGTCAACCGCCGTGGCAGCGATCTCACCGACAAGTCCGACGGCGTCCTCTACACCTCCGACGGCCGCGACATCGAGATGAGCGTGGCCTCCACCAAGGCCTTCTACGCGCAGGTCGCCGCCGGGTTCCTCCTCGCCTTCGCCATCGTCGACGCGGCGGGATTCGCCTCCGACGACCGGTCCCGACAGGAGCTGTTGTCGTCGCTCCGTGACCTGTCGGCGGCCATGGAGGCCACCCTGGCCCAGCGCGACGTCATCGCCCGGGCCGCCCGCCGCTTCGCACCGAGTCGGCGCTCGTGGGCCATCGTCGGCAACGGCAACAACCTCATCGCCGCCCGCGAGCTGCGGATCAAGCTGTCCGAGCTCTGCTACAAGTCGATCTCCTGGGACGCCACCGAGGACAAGAAGCACATCGACCTGTCGGCCGAACCGATGGTGCTGGTGTGCGCCGCTGGTCTCAGCGGGTCGACCGCGGACGACGTCGCCAAGGAGGTGTCGATCTACCGGGCGCACAAGGCCACCCCGATCGTCATCGCCTCCGAGGGCGAGGTTCGCTACAGCGCCGCCTACGAGGTCATCCCGGTCCCTGCGGTGCACCCGGAGCTCGGGTTCGTGCTGTCGGCCATGGCCGGTCACCTCTTCGGATACGAGGCCGCGCTGGCGATCGACGCCCAGGCGCTACCGCTGCGCGAGATCCGGGCCAGCATCGAGGCTGCGGTCACCCCGGCACGAGATGCCGAGGAGGTGCTCGCCGAACTCCGCTCCGCGATCGGGGTCAACGCCCAGCAGTACTTCGACGGCCTCCGCGCCGGCGACTACAACGGTCACCTCGAATCGAGCACGGCGGTGCGGTTGTCGAGCCTGCTGCGGTTCGCGCTCGGCATGGTGCCCCTGGAAGCCTTCGAGCTCGAGCACGGTAAGGTCGGGGCTCCAGGAGTGGTGATCGAGGACCTGACCGACGCGCTGACCCGGGCGATCGAAGAGCTGACCCGACCGGTCGATGCCATCAAGCACCAGGCCAAGACCGTCACCGTCGGCATCTCCCGCTCCGACGAGTCGCTGCTCGAGGTGCCGCTCGTGCGGGCGGTCCTCGATGCCGGCACCGGCCGCGACCGGCTCAGCTACAAGACGCTGCGAACCCTGGCGGGGCTCGATCCGGCCGTCGTCGAGGTCGCCGGGTACACGCGGTACGCGATCGAGGGTCACCTCGACAGCGACGATGATCTGGCCACCGCCACGGTGCTCGACAAGGGCGGCATCGCGGCCGACATCCCCTCGCGAACCGAGCGCGACCCGGTGCTGCGCGGCACCAAGCATCAGGTCGCGCGCGAGCGCGAGGTGTTCGTCAACCTCGGGCGGTCCGACGGACGGATCACGGTCCTCGTGCCCGAGGTGAAGGGCAACCTCGCCACGGGCGTGACCCTGTTGCACGTCCGGCTGGCCGAGCACCTGCCGGCCACCACCGCCCGTACGGTGATGTCGGCCTACCGGGGCCGCTATCCGGCCCTGCGCAGCGCGGTGATGGAGACCGAGCCGGTGTTCCGCGACGACGTGCTCGCCGAGGTGTCGGTCCTCGACCTGCTCACCGCGCCGATCCAGACACTGGCCGACAGGTGGCGTTCGGACCGATGAGGAGCTGTGAGTGATCGGCCTCGGGATCGATCTGGTCGAGGTGCCGCGGTTCCGCGAGGTGATCGCGCGCACCCCCTCCATGGTCGACCGGCTCTTCACCGAGGCCGAGCGCGCCTACGCCCACCGCCAGCAGGATCCCGCGCCGCGGCTCGCCGTCCGGTTCGCGGCCAAGGAGGCGGTCATGAAGGCACTCGGTGTGGGGCTGGGGGCGATGGAGCTGCGCAGCATCGAGGTCACACGCGACGAGGAGTCGGGGCAGCCGGCGCTGGCGCTGCACGGTCGGGCACACGAGCTGGCCTCCGATCGCGGTGTCCACGAGTGGCGGTTGTCGCTGTCGCACACCGAGCTGATGGCCCAGGCCACCGCGATCGCGCTGTGAGGGTCCGATCGTGACGGCCGCGACCGTCTGGCTCGTGATCGCCCACGGCAGCCGGAACCCTGCCCTGGTCGAGGCCCACGGCCAGATCTGTGCGGCGATCGCCGACCGGGTGGGTGAGGAGGCCGCGATCCGCCCCGCCTACCTCGAGATCACCGAGCCGTCGATCCCCGATGCGATCGACGAGGCGGTGGCCTCGGGTGCGACGACCATCGTGTTGGTGCCCTACTTCCTCCACGTCGGCAACCACACCCTTCGCGATCTCCCCCAGATCCTGGCCGACGCCCGCGACCGCCATCGGGGGGTGGAGCTCGTCCTGGCCGACCACCTGGGGATCGACGATCGCCTGGTCGACCTCGCGATCGATCGAGCGAGAGGAGCCGCGGCCGGCGGCGGTGACCAGCGATGATCCCCATCGTCACGCCCGCGGAGATGGGCGAGATCGACGCCGCGGCCCCCGAGCCGGTCGAGGTCCTCATCGGTCGGGCGGGTGCGGCCACCGCCACGGTCGCGCTGGCCATGCTCGGCGGGGGGTACGGTCGTCGGGTGGCGGTGCTGGCCGGTCCGGGCAACAACGGCGCCGACGGTCGCGACGCTGCCCGGCGCCTGGAGCAGCGGGGAGTGCGGGTGCAGGTCCACGATCTGGACGAGCTTCCCGACCACCTCGACGGTGTCGACCTGGTCGTCGATGCAGTGCTGGGCACCGGGGCCCGACCGGGCTTCGTCGCCCCCGCGGTCGACCCGGAGATCCCCGTCCTGGCGGTCGACCTCCCATCCGGGCTCGATGGGCTCACCGGCGAGGTCGGCGACGGGGTGCTCGTCGCCGACCGAACGGTCACCTTCGCCGCGCTCAAGCCGGGACTGGTGCTGGAACCGGGTCGATCGTGGGCAGGGCGCACCGAGGTCGCCGACATCGGGCTCGACACCAGCTCGGCTCGGGCCTGGCTGCTCACCGACGACGACGTCGCCCGGGTCCTGCCCCAGCGGGCGGCCACCGCCCACAAGTGGAAGCACGCCGTGTGGATCATCGCCGGCTCGCCGGGCATGACCGGTGCCGCCCACCTCACCGCTCGCGGAGCCCAGCGCGCCGGCGCCGGCTACGTGCGACTCTCCTCGCCTGGTGTGGGCGACGACCCCGGTCGGCCGGTCGAGGCGGTCGGGGTCGAGCTGGCCGACCGCGGCTGGGCGGCCCGGGTGCTCGACGATCTCGAGCGCTTCTCCTCGCTGGTCGTCGGCCCCGGACTCGGGCGCGGCGAGGTCACCCTCGCCGAGGCGGCCCGGGTCATCGCCGAGGCACCGATCCCGGTCCTCGTCGACGGTGACGGGCTCGCCGCGCTGGGCGACGATCCGGGATCGGCGCTCGCACGCCGCAGTGCCGCCACCGTGCTCACCCCTCACGACGGCGAGTTCGCACGCCTCGCCGGGGGGCGTCCGGGTGCCGACCGCTTCGAGTCGGCCCGCTCCCTCGCCGCCGCCACCGGTGCCATCGTGGTGCTCAAGGGCCCCGTGACCCTCGTGGCCCATCCCGACGGCGAGGTGCTGGCCAGTGCCAGCGGCGATGCCCGGCTGGCCACCGCCGGCACCGGCGACGTGCTCGCGGGGGTGATCGGCGCGCTCATGGCCTCGGGCGTCGAGCCGTTCACCGCCGCCGCGGTCGGTGCGCACCTGCACGGCCTGGCCGGCGCCCTAGGCTCTGGTCACGGGCTGGTGGCCGGCGACCTCCCCGATCGCCTGCCCGCCGTGTTCGACCGACTGATCCAGGAGTGACATGCCCGCCAACCTCGTCGTTCGCGACGTCATGACCACCGACGTGTTGTCCTTTCGGGCCGCGGACGACGTCAGCGAGGCGATGCACGCGCTCGTCGACCGCGGGGTCGACGGCGCCCCCGTCGTCGACGACGACGGCGCGGTCGTGGGCGTGATCACCACCGGAGACCTGATCGTGAAGCAGAGCCGTCTGCACTTCCCCACCGTGGTGGCGATCCTCGGTGCGTCGTTCGAGATCAAGTCGCGGCACTTCGACGACGACCTGGAGAAGGCGCTCGGCTCGAAGGTCGACGACGTCATGTCCCACCCGGCGGTCACCGTCGAGGCCGATGCCACCGTCGAGGACGCGGCAACGATCATGCACGACGAACGGATCTCGCGACTCCCCGTGGTCGACTCGGGGCGACTGGTCGGCATCGTGTCGCGGGTCGACGTCCTCCGGGGCATGCTCTCCGACCGCTGACCATGGCCAGCGCCTGGGCAACGATCGATCTCGAGGCCGTCAAGGGCAACGTCACCGCCCTCGTCGAGATGGCCGCGCCCGCCGAGGTGTGTGCGGTGGTCAAGGCCGACGGCTACGGCCACGGTGCGGTGCCAGTGGCGCGCGCCGCCGTCGACGCGGGTGCCACCTGGTTGGCGGTGGCCCACGTCGGGGAGGGGGCAGCCCTGCGAGCCGGGGGCCTCGAGGTTCCCATCCTGGTCCTGTCCGAACCCGACCCGAACCTGCTCTCCCACGCCGCCGACCTGGGGCTTCAGGTGACCCTGTTCAGCGAGCCGGGGGTTCGGGCCGCGGCCGCGGCCGCGTCGCAGGCCCGTCCGGTCGGTGTCCACCTCAAGGTCGACACCGGCATGCACCGCGTCGGGGTCGACCCCGACGCGGTGGTGCCGCTCGCCCAGCGGGTGATCGATGCCCCCGGCCTCGAGCTGGAGGCGCTCTGGACCCACCTGGCCGTGGCCGACGAGCCCGACCACGACTTCACCGCCGTGCAGCTCGATCGGTACCAGGGCGCGCTCGACCGGCTGGCAGCAGCGGGGATCTCGCCCCACTTGCGCCACGCCGCCAACTCGGCCGGCGCCATCGCCCATCCCGCGTCGCGGTTCGACCTGGTTCGGTGTGGCATCGCGATCTACGGCATCTCGCCGTCGCCGGAGCTGGCCGGTCGCGCACCGTTGCGTCCGGCGATGTCGCTGTCGGCCCGGGTCACCCAGGTCAAGGTCGTCCGGGCGGGCGAAGCCCTCTCCTATGGGCTGCGGCATCGCTTCGATGTCCCGACGACGGTCGCCACGGTCGGCATCGGCTATGCCGACGGGGTCCGGCGTGACCTCCATCGTCTGGGTGGCGAGGTGCTGCTCGGTGGGCGTCGGTGTCCGATCGTCGGCACCATCACCATGGATCAGCTCATGGTCGACTGCGGCGACGTCGAGGTGGCGGCTGGCGACGAGGCCGTCCTCATCGGGAGCCAGGGACATGAGCGCATCACCGCCGAGCAGGTGGCGGCTCGCCTCGACACCATCGGCTACGAGGTCGTGTGCGGCGTCGGCCCCAGGGTCGAGCGCCGCTGGGTGGGGTGCTGAGCTCGATGATCACCGAGGTCGACGGCGTGTGGGTCGGACACTGGACCGCACCCGCGGCCCGCACCGGTTGCACCGTGGCGCTCTTCCCGCCCGGCACGGTCGCCTCCGGAGAGGTGCGCGGCGGTGCCCCCGCCACCCGCGAGTTCTCCCTGCTCGAGCCGGGACGCCTGGTCGACCGCCTCGACGCCGTGGTGCTCACCGGTGGCTCGGCCTTCGGTCTGGCCGCCGCCGATGGCGTGATGACCTGGCTCGAGCACCGAGGGCGAGGGTTCCCGACCCCGGCCGGACCGGTGCCGATCGTGGTCGCCATGGGCCTGTTCGACCTGATGGCCGGCGACGGGTCGGTGCGTCCCGACGCCGACGCCGGGAGCCGGGCATGCGATGCCGCGACCCAGGGAGAGGTCGCCATGGGCGCGGTCGGAGCGGGCACCGGCGCGACGGTCGGCAAGTGGCAGGGGTGGGACGGGATCGAGCCCGGCGGGCTGTGCGGCGCCGTTCGCCGCCACGGTGACCTCGTGGTCGCGTCACTCGTGGCGGTCAACGCCCTCGGCTCTCCCGATGACGGCACCGTACCGGGTGTGGAACCGGCCGAGCTGGAGGCCGCAGGCTGGCTCGGCGACGCTGCTGGTGGTCCACCGCGTGGGCTGGCGAACACCACCATCGGCGTGGTGGCCACCAACGCCCGTCTCGACAAGGTGTCGTGCCACCTCGCCGCGCAAGGGGCACACGACGGCCTGGCCCGGTCGATGCGTCCTGCCCACTCGCAGTCCGACGGCGACGCGATGGTCGTGGCCGCCACCGGGCAGGTCGGCGTCGATCCGCAGGCGGTGCGCCAGCTCGCGACCACGGTGGTCGCCGAGGCGGTCCGGTCGTTGCTGGCCCGCTGACCTGGCTGGACGTCGCGGCGATGCCGGTAGGATCTCAGCGTGTTGGCGACCGACCGAATCGCTCTTCGCGTCACCGAGGCGCCCGCGTGGTGATGCTCGCCCTCCGCACCGACTCCGTCGAGGCGACCAGGGCAGTTGCCGGCGCGCTCGCCCAGCTGACCCAGGGTGGTGACCTGATCGTCCTCGCCGGCGACCTCGGAGCGGGCAAGACTGCCTTCGCCCAGGGGTTCGGTCACGGTCTCGGGATCGACGACCAGATCACCAGCCCCACCTTCACCCTCGCCCGCCAGTACGAGGGTCGGTTGCGCCTGAACCACCTCGACGTCTACCGCTTCGACGCCACGGCGGAGATCCACGACGTCGGTCTGGCCGAGCTGCTCGACGACGAGGAGGCCGTCACCCTCATCGAGTGGGGCGACGCCATCCTGCCGGCGCTGCCGCCCGACCTCCTCGAGCTGCGGATCACCCTGGGCGACGGCGACGACGATCGCGTGATCGAGATGCGCCTGGTCGGCAGCCGGTGGGCGGCGCGTCAACGAGCGCTGACCACCGCGCTGGGACCGTGGCTCATCGATGCCGACACCGACCAGGGAGCGCACTGATGCTCATCCTCGGCATCGACACCGCCACCCAGCAGGTGGGGTGCGCCATCGGTGGTCACGAGGGGGTGCTCGCCTCGGCCCACTCGTCTCGGGGCAAGCGTCACGCCGAGACCCTCACCCCGGCCATCGACTTCATCCGGCGTCAGGCCCGCATCGAACTGTCCGAGATCAGCGTGGTTGCGGTCGACCTCGGTCCTGGGCTCTTCACCGGGCTTCGGGTCGGCATCGCGTCGGCCAAGGCGCTGGCCCACGGGCTGCGGGTGCCGATGATCGGGGTGAACAGCCTCGACCTGGTGGCCTTCGCGGTCCGTTTCTCGAGCCGGCTGATCGTGTCGTCGCTCGACGCCCGTCGCGGCGAGCTCTACTACGCCTTCTACCGGCAGGTGCCCGGCGGGGTGCAGCGCCTCGGCGATCCCGAGCTCGGCTCACCGGACGATCTGGCGTCAGAGATCATCGCCCGGGGCGAGGAGTGCCTCCTCGTGGGCGACGGGCCCCTGCGCTATCAGGACATGTTCTCGGGCCTGAGCAAGGTCGAGCTGGCCAGCCGCGACGTCGCCTACCCGTCGGCACGATCGCTGGTGCAGCTCGCGCACGCCCAGGCGCTGCGCGAGGAGTGGGTGAACCCGTGGGAGCTCCAGCCCCTGTACCTGCGCCCACCCGATGCCGAGATCAACTGGAAGACGAGGGACGGCGCGTGAGCCTCGACCGGACCGACGCACCCACCTCGGCCTCCGCCACCCGTGCGGTCAAGGTCGTGCCCATGCGGCGCCGCCACCTGAGGGCGGTGATGCGCATCGACCAGCAGGTCTATCCGCGGCCATGGAGCATGGGCCTCTACCACGGTGAGTTGAACCAGGCCGAGCACCGACGTGTCTATGTCGTGGCCCGGGTCGGGCGCGAGGTCGTCGGACACGGCGGCTTCACCGTGGTGGCCGGCGAAGGCCACGTCACCACCGTCGCCGTCGACCCGGCCTGGCAGCATCACGGCATCGGGACCCGGCTCATGCTGGTGCTGGTGCGGGCCGCGATCGACCGCGGGCTCGTCTCCATGACCCTCGAGGTGCGGGCCACCAACGACCCGGCCCGCCGCCTCTATCGTCGCTTCGGGTTCCGCGAGGCGGGAGTGCGAGCCGGCTACTACGCCGAGACCGGAGAGGACGCCACCATCATGTGGGCCCACCACCTCGACGCGCCGGAGCAGCGCGAGCGCCTCGATCGCATCGAGGCCGCGCTGGTCGGCCCACCACTGGTCGACCAGGTGCGGACCCTGCCTCCGGGCTCACAGGGAGGTGCACGTCGGTGAACGGTTCGGTGGTGCTCGGGATCGAGACCTCGTGCGACGAGACCGCGGCCGCAGTGGTGGTCGACGGACGCGAGGTGCTGTCGTCGGTGGTGTCCAGCCAGGTCGACCTGCACGCCCGCTTCGGTGGTGTCGTGCCCGAGATCGCCAGCCGCGCCCACGTCGAGCTGCTCACCCCGGTGGTGGCCGAGGCGATGCTGTCGGCCGGTCTCGAACCCCAAGAGATCGACGCGGTCGCGGCAACCTATGGACCGGGTCTGGTCGGCGCGCTGCTGGTGGGGGTCAGCACGGCGAAGTCGCTCGCCCTGGTGTGGGACGTGCCGTTCGTGGCGGTCAACCACCTCGAGGCCCACCTGCACGCCGCCTTCCTCGAAGAGCCCGATCTCGAGCTTCCCTCGGTGGTGCTGATGGTGTCGGGCGGCCACACGATGTTGGTGCACTGGGAGGACCACGGGCGCTACCACGTGCTCGGCGAGACGCTCGACGACGCGGCCGGCGAGGCGTTCGACAAGGTCGCCCGTTTCCTTGGCCTCGGCTATCCGGGTGGTCCGGTGATCGATTCGCTCGCCATGGAGGGCGATCCCGATGCCGTGGCGTTCACCCGGCCGATGATCGACAACGGCTACGACTTCTCGTTCAGCGGCATCAAGACCGCGGTGGTCAACCACGTGCGCAAGCACCCCGAGACCTCCACCGCCGACATCGCGGCCTCCTTCCAGGCGGCGATGGTCGACACCCTGGTGGCCAAGGTCCGGCGCGCGGGGCACGACGTGGGGGCCAAGAGCCTCGGCCTCGGCGGTGGTGTCGCCGCCAACTCGCAGCTGCGGGAGCGGCTGCTGTCAGCGTGTGTGGACGACGGGTTCCAGGCCTATGTGCCGAGCCGGTCGATGTGCACCGACAACGCGGCCATGGTCGCGGCCACCGGGTGGTATCGCCTCAAGGTCGACGGACCGTCCCCGCTCGACCTGGGTGCTGCGCCGAACCTGCGCCTGCCCGTCGTCGACTGATCCGACTCGGCCCGCCCCCTCGGGATCCTGGCTTCTCAGCGGTTGGTCTGGCGGAGGGGAATCGGGGCGAGGACCTCGCGCTCGGCCGCCCGCCAGCCGCGCTCGACCCGAGGTGGCAGGTCGAAGAGCATCGTCGCCGGCTCCTCCGTGCGGTAGGACGGCCAGTCGGGGATGCCCGCGTGGTTGGGGTCGCCGGAGCGGGCGAACGCGATCCACGCCTGCGACATCTGCGCCGCCACCTCGCGGGCCTCCGGGGTGTCCTTGGCGAAGGACTTCGCCTTGGCGACGTTGTCGAACACCAGTGGGATGTCGAGGGTGTGGGGGGCGCCCCACTTGCCTCCCTGGACCGGTGAGTCCCAGTGCACCTCGCACACCCACACCGGTGCGGCGCCCTGGTCGGCCTTGCGGTCGGCCTGGGTCCAGCCGGGCATGCGCGAGTAGATGTCGCTGGTGATCAGCCAGAACAGCTCCGACGGCGAGGCCTCGGGGTAGAGGCGCCGGAACCCGTCGATGACCGGCTCGGGGTCGGCACCGTCGAGCCAGCCCCGCAGCTTCTGGGGCAGCCGCTCCTCGTCGAGCTCGAACAGCGACGGGTCGCGGCCGCCGGCGAGCAGGGTGGTCTCGGTGCGGGTCGACAAGACGATCATCGGGACCTGGGCCGAGCACTCGGGGGCGTCGGGGATCCACGGTGAGCGGGGGAGGTGCACGCCGTCGGCCACCGGGTTGAACGCCACCTCCCCCCAGGCGCGGGGAGCGAGACCGGCGAGCGCCTCGGTGAGGCGTTCGAACGGCATCGTCGTCAGCTCATCGACCTGGTCGGGCGCGAGGCCGAGCTGGTCCATCAGCTTGGTGGCGTTGGCGGTGGCCTGCTCGGGGCTCTGGGCGTGGAGGTGCACGCCGCTCTGCACGATGGCCCGATGGAACAGGCCCTCGGCCTCGGGCATGCCCATCAGGACACTGACCTTGGCGCCACCACCCGACTCACCGAACACGGTCACGTTGCCAGGGTCACCGCCGAAGGACGCGATGTTGTCGCGCACCCAGCGCAGCGCCAGCACGAGGTCGAGCATCCCGGCGTTGCCCGAATCGGCGAAGCGCTCACCTCCCAGCTCGGCCAGGTAGCAGAACCCGAACAGGTTGAGCCGGTGGTTGAGCGTCACGACCACCACGTCGCCCCGCCGGCAGAGGCTGACCCCGTCGTACATGGGCGACGAGCCCGACAGCGAGCTGAAGCCTCCACCGTGGAACCAGACCATGACCGGCCGTCTCCCGGCGTCGAGCCCCGGCGTCCAGACGTTCAGCGCCAGGCAGTCCTCCGACATCGGAGCGGGATCGGCGGGCTCGCCGAGCGCGACTCCCACCTCGTCGGCCTGGGGCGAGCGGTCGCCGAAGCTGAGCGCGTCGCGGGTGCCGCTCCAGGGCTGGGGAGGGGTCGGCGCCATGAAGCGCTCGGCGGTGCCGTAGGGGATTCCCTTGAACACCGCGACGGCGTCGTCGGTGGTGCCCCGTACCTCTCCCGAGGTGGTGGATGTGGTCGGTGCCGCGCCGGACTCGTCCTCCATGTCTTGCCCCCCTGGCGTGTGTCGGGCTCCATCATGGCGCGCCGACCGGGGCCCGACGACCCACGAGCGCCTCAGCCGGTGACCAACCAGGCGACCAGCCCCGCTTGGCCCAGGTGGTAGGTGATCATCACGGCCAGCGGCCCGTGCCGGAGGGGTTCCACGAAGCGGTTCCAGGCCAGGGTGGCATCGGAGGCGTAGAACAGCAGGGCCCCGAGGATGGCCGCGGTGGCGGTGGTGCCGAGGGCGGCGATCACCATGGCCGAGATCACGAGGATGTAGGCGATCACCGGTGGGCCGAGCTCGGGGTGCTGTCCTGTCCGCACCGCGGCCACGATGCGACGCCCCACGACCGCACCGGCCACCGCCACCAACAGCGCACCGATCGCCAGCCCGGGTGCCGAGGTGGGGGCGAGCACCATGGCGACCACATAGGCGACGTGTCCGAGGAGGAACGCGCCCAGGCCAACGACGAACCAGCGCTCGGGCAGCATCAGGGCCACGTCGCCGACCAGCGAGAAGCACAGACCCACCACCATCCAGGCGCGGATGGAGGGGTCGACCGGATCGAGGGTGACCGCCACGCCGACCAACAGTGTGAGCGTTGCCGGTTTGGCGAGGCGCCGCAGCCCCCTGCGGCTGGTGGCAACGCCGATCCAGTCGGTGGCGGCGAACAGGGCGGCGGCCCCGGCGAGGAACCAGGCGGTGGTGGTCATGCGGGATCGATCCTTGCACGTCGGTACCGCGCGACCCCGCCGCCATGACGGCAGGCGTTTGCCGGCGGTGACGCCTCCTCGCGACGCTGTGCGGATCGGATACCGAAGGGAGCGTCGGGGCGATCTGCGCGTTCCTGAACCTGCCCGAGGGTGCAAGCACCTCGACCATCGAGTCGAAGACCAACTTCTTCCGTGGGGTCCGCGAGGGGCGGGTGCATGCGGTGTCGACACCCCTGCACGTAGGGCGAGCCACCATCGCGGTGCAGACCGACGTCCGCGATGACCAGGGTCGACGGGTCGCGCTCGTCACCCAGACCCAAGCTGTGCTCACCTGAGCAGCCGCAACCGGTCCTCGGGCGGATATCGTCGCAGCAGCAGCCGAGGAGGACGGGGTTGATCCCTGAGGACGGTCTCCATCGCCCAGATCCCGAGAGTTCGCATCTCCAGGCGGGGGTGTCGCTGCTGGGGACCGATCGCCCGACGCGGGAGGTCCTCGGGGACATCCTCTCCGAGCTGATCGCGGGGTGCGGGGCGGGTCACGGCTATCTCAGCGTGACCCTGGGAGATCGCGCCGGACCACTGCTGCAGGTGGGCAGGGGGGTGTGGGAACAAGGCGTGCCAGCTGACCTCGACGTCATGGTGCGGCGGGAGGAGCCGATCGCGCTCGATGCCGCCCCGTGGGGAGCGAAGGGGACCGTGGTCGCCCGACCGGTGAACATCGCCGGCAGAACGATCGGCTCGCTCGGCGTCGTCGTCCCGTCGGCCGGCGGTGCGACAGGTGAACACCTCGTTGGGCTGGTCGCGGTGTTCGCCGAGATCGTTGCCGTGGCATGCACGCACGCCTCTGCGCTGGAGGCCGAGCGTGCCGCGCTCGAACAGGAACAGGGCCTCATCCGGGCAGGGCAGGTGGTCACCTCCACCCTGAAGGTGGATGAGGTCCTCCCGGCCATCCTGGAGGAGCTGCGCCGTGTCGTCCCCTACGACACCGCCTCGGTCCAGGAGCTGCGCGGTGACCAGGCCGTGATCGTCGCCGGGGTCGGGATCGATTGGACCACCTTCGGTGGCATGGGGTTCTCGGTCACTGGTTCGGTCAACCCCAACGCCGAGGTGGTGCGCCGCGTCGAGCCGGTCATCATCGACGACATCAAGGGCGATCACCCGTACCGGGACTTCCCTGCGGTCGAGCACGAGATGTCGGGCGTCCGGGGTTGGATGGGTGTGCCGCTCGTGCTCGGCAACGAGTGCCTCGGAATGTTCACCCTCGACTCCTACCAGGCCGGCTTCTACACCGAAGAGCACGCGCGCCTCGCCCAGTCCTTCGCCATCTACGCGGCGATCGCGCTCAGCAACGCCAGTGCCTTCGCCCAGACCCAGCACGAGGTCGAGACCCGGCGGGAGGCCGAGGAGCGTCTGCGCGCGGCCAACGAGGCGTTGCAGCAGCGCATGGCCGAGATCGAGGAGCTGCAGGACCACCTCCGGGAGCAGACGGTGCGCGACCCGCTCACCGGCCTGTTCAACCGTCGCTACCTCGGCGAGACCCTTCGGCGCGAGGCGCGACGGTGCATGCGCGCCGGTGAGTCGATCTCGGTCGCCATCATCGACGTCGATGACTTCAAGTCGGTCAACGATGTGCTCGGCCACGAGGCGGGCGATCGGGTCCTGGGCGAGGTGGCGTCGTTGCTGACCGGTCAGGTGCGCGGTGAGGATGCGGTGTGTCGCTACGGGGGAGATGAGTTCGTGGTGCTCCTGCCCGGCACGTCACCCGAGGTGGCGCGACAACGCGCCGAGGCGTGGCGCGAGGCGGTGTCGACGCTGGAGCCTCCCGCCGCGCTGGGCGGGCGCGGCATCACCATCTCGGTGGGTGTCGCCGGCATGCCCGATCACGCCCAGACCGGCGAGGATCTCCTCCGGCTGGCCGACGCCGCGATGTACGAGGCGAAGCGGGCCGGCCGCGACCGGGTGGTCGAGGCGGGGTAAGGGGGACGGTCAGGCCGGGCGGCGGAGCTCCCACACCCACTGCGTCCCGGTCTCTGCCGGTGCCTTCACCGGTGCGGACCGATCGCCGCGGCGCGCGAAGCCCACCCGCGCGGGTACGCCGGCGCTCGCGTGGTTGGTCGCGTCGTGGCAGATGTGGACGACCTCGATGTCGGCGAGCGCGAGTGCGGCGTCGGCGAGGGCCGCGACCGCCTCGGAGGCGAACCCCTTGCGGACGTGGTCGACGTGGATCCAGTAGCCGACCTCGAGGCCGCCGGGGCCCAGCCGATCGTGCAGACCCGTGCCGCCGACGGGGGTGCCATCGTGGAAGATGCCGAGGACGAGGTCGTCGCCGCGGAGCCGGGCGGCGCGCCAATCGGCGATCAGAGACCCCCGGTCGTCGCGCGACATGGGCTCGAACGAGATCCAGGCCATCCAGGGCCGGAGGTGGTCGATGCTGGCGGTGACGGCATCGGCGAGGGCGTCGACGTCGTCGTCCTCCCACGGACGCAGCACCAAGCGCTCGGTCTCGATGGGCAGGTCCGGGAAGCGCATCGGGGCAGTGTGTTGGCGTCTCGGCGCGAGTGTCAACGGAGTTCCACCCCATCGCCCACGTCTGCTGCCGTAGCCTCAGCGGATGGCTCAGGTCCTGCTGTTCCACCATGCGCTGGGGCTCACGCCGGGGGTGCATGCGTTCGCCGACGAGCTGCGGGCTGCCGGACACATCGTCCACACACCCGACCTCTTCGACGGGGAGACGTTCGGCACCGTCGAGGCCGGAGTCGCCTTCGCCGGTTCGATCGGATTCGCCACGCTCATCGAGCGCGCGAAAGCGGCCGCCGAGGACCTGACGAACGAACTGGTCTACGCCGGGTTCTCGCTCGGCGTGATGCCGGCGCAGATGCTGGCCCAGACCCGCCCGGGAGCGCGGGCAGCGGTGCTCATGCACGCTGCGGTACCGCTCGACGAGTTCGGTGGTTCGTGGCCCGACGGTGTGGCCCTTCAGATCCACACGATGGAGGACGACGACGGCGGCGATGTCGAGGTGGCGCAGGAGATCGCCCAGACCGTCGATGGGGCTGAGGTGTTCCTCTATCCGGGCGACCGCCACCTCTTCACCGACAGGGGTTCTCCGGACCACGACGAGGAGGCCGCCTCCAGGGTGACCGAGCGCGTGCTCGGCCTTCTGCAGCGCCTCGACGTGTAGTCATCGCTGAGCGGGGTAGGTCACCATGACCGAACCCCCAAGGAGGCGAATCATGAGCGACCAAGAGGTCGGCCACGACACCCCCACGGGCACCGATCCCGATGCCAAGTACGCCGAACCTGGTTACCAGGACAAGTCGATGGGCCAAGCGGTCAACCAGGACGAGGAGCTCGTCGACGAGCTGATGGACGAGACCGGTGGCGATGTCGACGAAGCCGAGGAGCGGTTCGAGGACGAGTCGGCCGGCGCCCCCGCACGAGATCGTCAGAACGACTGACCGGCGGTCGGCCCCAGGATCACGTGGCCCGATGACACACGATCTGTCGAGCGCTCGAGGTCATGGCCGACTGCTGATGCGGCGGCCGTCGAACGTGCGCGGATTCGTCGCGCCAGGCGCGACAGATCCGCGCAATGTCGTGGAGGCTAGAGCGGCCGCAGGTCGGATCGCACCACCTTGCCCATGGCATTGCGGGGGAGGGCGTCGACCCGGTGCACGATGCGCGGCCTCTTGTAGGGAGCCAGGTCGGAGGCGGCACGAGCGACGGCGGCATCGGCGTCGAGATCAGCAGGCCCTTCGAGGTAGGCGGTGACCACTTCCCCCCACTCCTCCGACGGCGTGCCGACCACCGCAGCGTCGATCACTCCCGGCTGGGCTCGCAACAGGTCCTCGATCTCGCGCGGGTAGATGTTGTAGCCACCCGAGATGATCAGCTCCTTGGCCCGCCCCACGATCGAGACGTAGCCGTCGTCGTCGACCGCCCCGATGTCACCGGTGCGGAACCAGCCGTCGTCGGTGAACGATTCGGCGGTGGCGTCGGGGCGCTCGAAGTAGCCGGAGAACACGTTGGGTCCCCACACCTCGATCTCGTCGGTGCCGGGGGCCAGGCGCAGCTCGACCCCGGGGAACGGGAACCCGACCGCGCCTGCTCGCCGCTCGCCTTCGTAGGGGTTCGACACCAGCATCACCGTCTCGGTCATCCCGTAGCGCTCGAGGACCCGCTGCCCGCACCGCGCCTCGATCCGGTGGTGCATCTCGGGGCTCAGTGGCGCCGATCCCGACACGCACAGCCGCAGGTTGCCGAGTCGTTCGGCCCCGTCGGCCTCGACCAGGCGGGTGTACATCGTCGGCACCCCGAAGAACATGGTCGCCCCCGCCGATTCGGCGGCGCTCAACACCGATTCGACGTCGAATCGATCCTGAAGGATCGCCGAGGCGCCGGCCAGGAGGGTGCCGTGCACGCCGACGCCCAGCCCGTGCATGTGGAACAACGGGAGGCACAGGATCAGCCGGTCGTCGGCGGTCCACCGCCACGCGATCAAGATCGCCTCGGCGCTGGCCAGCAGGTTGCCGTGCGACAGCAGCGCCCCCTTCGGACGACCGGTGGTGCCCGAGGTGTAGGGGAGCAGCGCCGGATCGGTCGATCTGACGGCGTCGAGCACCGGCGGGGGGCCGTCGGGCAGATCGACGTCCACCCCGGTGATCACCTCGACGCCGAGCTCGCCCATCCACATCTGCATCTCGGGACGGTCGACCAGCGCCCCCCGTGGCCGCGCGTCGCCAACGATCGCCTCGACCTCGCGCTCGGAGTACGCCGAGTTCACGGGAACGACGACCAGGCCCATCCGCAGCGCGGCGCAGTGGGCGACGACCAGCGCCACCGACGACGAACCCGACACGACCACCCGGTCGCCCGGCACCAGCCCGGCCGACGCCAACCTGCCGGCAACGTCCCCGGTTCGGGCCAGCAGATCGCCGCCGGTCGTCCACGTGCCGTCGACGTCGCGCAGCACCGGCCGGTCGGGTGCCGCCCGCCAGTTCGCCGCCCACGCAGCGGGCAGGCTGGTTCGGGCGAGCAGGTCGATCGACGCCGGGTCGACCCCGTCGGGAAGGTGGCGGGACCAGTGCGCGGGTTCGGCCATCACCCCATGATGGCCGGTGGGACCACCTCCCCCGGCTGACGCCTCGCCACAGCAGCGGTAAGGTCGCCGACCGTGACCACGAATCTGAAGCTCGAGAACCTGTTCGACATCGCCGGCAAGACCGCCCTCGTCACCGGGGGATCCCGCGGCATCGGTGAGATGATCGCCGCTGGGCTCCTCGCCAACGGGGTGACCGTCTACATCAGCTCCCGCAAGGCCGAGGTGTGCGACGCCACCGCCGAACGCCTCCAGAACGAGTACGGGGGCACCTGCGTGTCCATCCCGGCCGACCTGTCCAAGCTCGAGGGCATCGACGGGCTCACCGCGGCACTGAAGGGCCACACCGACTCCATCGACATCCTCGTCAACAACGCGGGTGCGTCGTGGGGGGCCACACTCGACGAGTTCCCCGAGAACGGCTGGGACAAGGTCATGGACACCAACGTCAAGGGCGTGTTCTTCCTCACCCAGCGTCTGCTCCCGCTCCTCGAGAAGAACGCCACCGACGAGGACCCGTCGCGGGTGATCAACATCGGCTCGGTCGACGGGCTGACCGCTCCCGCCTGGGACACCTTCTCCTACAGCACCTCCAAGGCGGCGGTGCACCACCTCACCCGCCACCTCGCCGCCCATCTCACGGCGCGCAACATCACCGTCAACGCCATCGCCCCGGGTCCCTACCCCACGTGGATGCTGTCGACCGGTGTCGGCACCGGCGGCGACGTCGAGGGAACCGACTGGGACCTGATCGGTCGTGGCAATCCGCGCGGCCGGGTCGGCACACCCGAGGACATCACCGGTCTGGTGGTCTTCCTCAGCTCCCGGGCCGGGGCCTACACCGTCGCCGAGGTGATCACGACCGACGGCGGCCAGATCAACGCCAGCCGCGGCATCCCCCAGGTGTAGTCGGGCCGGCCGGGGTCAGGAAGCCGAGTAGGAGCACGGGATCGCCAGTGGGACTACCGCTCGACGACATCCGGGTGGTCGACCTCACCGTGGCACGGGCCGGACCCACCTGTGTCCGCCAGCTGGCCGACTGGGGTGCCGACGTGGTCCGCGTCGACTCGCCCGACGCGGTCGATGCTGGTGCGAGCGGCCCGCGACGCGGTTCCGACGAGCAGTACGTCCACCGCAACAAGCGGTCGATCGCGCTCGATCTGAAGTCCGCCGCCGGCCACGACGTCCTCATGCGCCTGGTCGACACCGCCGACGTGCTGGTCGAGAACATGCGACCCGGCGTGAAGGCCCGCCTCGGCTTCGACTGGGACACCGTCCACGCCCGCAACCCTCGCGTGGTGATGGGATCGATCTCGGGATTCGGCCAGGACGGCCCCTACGCGGAACGTGGTGGGGTCGACCAGATCGCCCAGGGCATGGGCGGGCTGATGAGCGTCACCGGTCTGCCCGGCCACGGTCCCGTCCGTACGGGCATCCCGATCTCGGACCTCGGCGCCGGTCTCCACCTGGCGATCGGGATCCTCGCTGCGCTCCACGACCGTGATCGCACCGGCGAGGGGCGCTGGGTGCGCACCTCGCTGCTCGAGGCGATGATCTCGCTGATGGACCTCCAGGCCGCCCGCTGGACCATCGACGGCGAGGTGCCCGCCCAGGAGGGCAACCACCATCCGACCATGATGCCGATGGGCTGCTTCGAGACCGCGGACGGGCATGTGAACGTCGCCGGGCCATCCGGTCGGCTGTGGACCAGGTTCTGCGAGGCGATCGACCGGCCCGAGCTGCCCGACGATCCCCGCTTCGACCGGGCCGCCAAGCGCCACGAGCACCGTGGCGAGCTGAACGGCATCATCGCCGACCGGCTCCGCGCCCACCCCACCGCAGAGTGGGTCCAGCGGTTCGCCGACGCGGGCGTCCCCGCAGGGCCCGTCTACACCCTGGATGAGACCTTCGCCGACGCCCAGGTGCAGCATCTCGCCATGACCGCACCGGTCGAGCACGCGACGCTCGGGCGCCTCGAGCTGGTTCGTCACCCGGTCACGATGACCGGCGGTGGCCAACCGGGATCCACGGTGCGGACCCCCACCCCCGACCCCGGCGAGCACACCGACGAGATCCTCGCCGAGCTCGGCCTCACCCGCGACCACCTCGAAGGAGCCCCGACCGAATGAGCACCACCCACGACACCGGCACCGACATGCTCCTCTGCGAGGAGGACGACGGTGTCGCCACGGTCACCTTCAACAACCCGGCCAAGCACAACGCCTTGTCGGCCGAGATGCGCCACGCCCTGCCCGGGCTGCTCCGGTGGCTGCAGGACGAGCAGTCGGTGAGGGTCGTCGTGCTCACCGGGGCGGGCGACAAGGCCTTCATCTCCGGGGCCGACATCTCCGAGTTCGGCGACCAGCGCACCTCCCCCGAGGCCCGGGCAGCCTACGACGAGACCTTCGCCGAGGCGGGCCGGGCCTGGCAGGCGCTCGAGAAGCCGATCATCGCCATGATCCGCGGCTACTGCATCGGTGGCGGGCTGGTGACCTCGCTCAACGCCGACATCCGCATCGCCGCCGACGACGCCCAGTTCGCGGTCCCCGCCGCCCGCCTCGGGCTGGGCTACCAGTACTGGAGCATCGAACCGCTGGTCCGCCTCATCGGGGCGCCCAACACCGCCGAGCTGTTGTTCTCGGCCCGGCGCTACACCGCCGACGAAGCCCACCACATGGGCCTGGTCAATCGGGTGGTGCCCGTCGACCGGTTGCGCGACGAGGTCATGGACCTGGCCAGGGCCATCTGCGCCAACGCGCCGCTCACCGTCGCCGCCTGCAAGGTCGGCATCCGCGAGGCCCAGCGCGAACCCGGCCGCCGCGACCTCGACCGGGTGCACGCCATGGTCGAGGCCTGCTTCCGGTCCGAGGACTACAAGGAGGGCCAGGCGGCCTTCGCCGAGAAGCGCACGCCCGACTTCCGGGGCCACTGATGATCGGACTGGGTGTGGCATTGGTGGCAGCGATCGTCGCGTGGCTGTTGGACCGTCGCCGCCGCAAGTACGCGGATCGCGCCACCACCCCCGCGGCAGCCCTGTTCGCAGGGCTCAACCTGGTGAAGGGCCGGGCATGGACCGCCGGGGCACTGACCAGTCACCGCACCGGTACCCCATCGGTGTGGTGGAAGTACACCCTGGAGGAGGAACGTCGCCACACCCGCACGGTCACCGACAGCAAGGGTCGGACCCGTACCGAGACCTACACGCAGTGGCACACCATCGAGACCCATGAGGACGCACTCGACGAGTTCGAGGTCGTCGACGACACCGGCACCGCTGCGGTCCGCCTCCGCGACGCGAGCGTGGTGCCCCGGCAGGTCCACTCCGAGATCTTCCGCAGCCAGGAGGCCAGTGGCATCCTCGGGCGGATCCTCTCCGCCGGGTCGGGTGCCACCGGCCGCTACCGCGAGACCGAGAACGTGGTGGGCCACGGCGACGATCTGTTCGTCGTGGGGGAGTGCGTGCTCGACGAGCAGCGCCTGGTCCCGGTCCTTTCGAACGAGGTGATGGTCTCCACCCGCAGCGAGGAGTCCCATCTCCGGTGGCTGACCGCGGGGGTGGCGGCCGCGATGCTCATCGCATTGGCGGCCATGGCCATCGGGGTCGCGACGCTGGTCCGGCCCGACGATCCCACCGACCCGGTCGCCTGGGTGCCTGGTCTGGTCGCCGGGTTCGTCCTCTTCGTCGTCGCCTGGCTCATCACGACCTACAACCGCCTCCGCCTGGTCGCCCAGGGTGCCGATCGGGCGTGGAGCCTCATCGACGTCCAGCTTCGACGGCGCCACGACCTGATCCCCGCCCTGGGGAACTGTGTCGCTGCCCACGCCGCCCACGAGCAGAGCACCGTCGTGGGGGTGACCGAGGCCCGTGCCGCGTCGGTGGAGGCCAGCCCCGGCGACGAAGCCGAGGCGTTGAGCGACGAGGCCGAGGCCCAGACCCGGGCCCTGCACACGATCCTCGCGGTGGCCGAGGACGCACCCGAGCTCACCGTCGATGAGTCCTACCAGAGGCTGCAGCAGGAGCTGGCCGACACCGAGGACCGCATCGCCGCCAGCCGCGAGTTCTACAACGACTCGCTGACCATCCTCCGGGATCGCCAGCAGCGGTTCCCGGGCTCGCTGGTCGCCTCGCGGGTACCGATCGCACACCGCGACCTCATCGCCGCCCGGGGCTTCGAGCGGACCGTCCCCTCCGTCGAGCACGCCTTCACCGCACCCTGATGTGGCCGCGATGCAATCGCTGCTCGACTCGGCGATGATGGGGCCATGTCGGGGG
>JBKGZW010000272.1:0-3105 GCA_046543225.1 Acidimicrobiales bacterium | reverse complement strand
CTTCGTCGGCATCGATCACTCGACCGGTGAAGGCGAGCTCGGCGGCTCGCTGATGGCCCACAGCGCGAGGCAACAGCCAGGATCCACCATCACCGGGGACCAGGCCGAGGTTGACGAAGGTCTCACCGAAGCGCGCCGTCGACGATGCCAGGCGCAAGTCACATGCGAGTGCGAGATCGAACCCGGCCCCGATCGCCGGGCCATTGATCGCTGCGATCGTCGGCACCGGGAGGTGAAACACCGCCAGGACCAAACGCTGGATTCCACGTCGGTACTCGTCGGCGATCTCGTGGGGTTGGCCACCGAACATCCCGGCCTTCTCGTGCATGAGGCGAACGTTTCCCCCGGCCGAGAAGGCAGTTCCCCGACCGGTGAGCACCACCACCCGAACGTCCGGATCGCGCCCCAACTGCTCGCACGCGGCAGGCAGCTCCCGCACCATCGGCTCGTCGGAGATGACGTTGCGGCTCTCCGGACGATCAAGGGTCAGCATTGCGACCCCGTCATCGATCTCGATGGACAGGTCCTGGAACGTCATGTGCTCTCCTTCGGTGCGGTGGTCGGTGTCGTTTCAGCGGGAGCCGAGGCGGCCGCCGGCACGAGCGCGTCAGTACGTCGCCACCGCTCGATCACCGCCGCAATGACCAGTGGCAGGCCGAGGGCGACGAGCATCACCGAGGTCGTGTCGAAGGATCGCAACCCGAGGCTCACGAGTCCTGCACTCGCAGCCGACGAGGTCATCAACGTCGACCGGTAGATCCCTACACCCCAACTGGCACGAGCCGGCAATCCGGTCACCACCAGCGCGTTCGACACCGGGAACAGCATCGCGGTCACACAGACGAACGGCGCGACGAGCCACAGGCCTGAGCGGCCGGGCAGTAGCAGCTCTCCTACTCCGAGCAGGGCCGCGGACGCCATGATCACTTGGGCGACACGCACGCCCCCGATCCGGTCAAACATCCAGCCAGAGGCGATCTTGCCGCCAACCGAGGCCAGGCGCCCTACGCCAACCAGTCCCGCGACCACAGCGAGCTCTGCGCCCCGGTCGACGAACAGCTGCGGCGTCAACCCGATGACGACGTAGTGGGTGGTTCCGGCCGCGACGCCGCTCAACAGTGCCACCCGGTACAAGGGATGACCGACGTAGCTGATCGCGTCCTTCACCCAGGTGATCGAACGCGACCCCTCGCCTTCCTCCACCTCGGGGGTGAACACCGCCAATACCGCGGCCAACACCGCCGTGGTGAAGAACACGCTCCGCCACCACTCGGCACCGGCGTGGGTCGAGAAGGACGCGATCGCCAACCCCAGCGAATAGGCGAGGCCATAGATGGCGATTGCACGGCCCCGGGTCTTGATGAACATGCGACCCACGATGCTCAGACCTGGGCCGAAGAACATCCCGACACCGATGCCGGTGAGCGCCTGACCGAGGTAGAGCAGACCGAGGTTCGTGGCCATGCCGCTGGCCGCGGTCCCCAGCGCGAGCAGGATCGCGCTCAGCCTGACCGCCATCTGGTCGCTGTGACGCACCCCCACCCAGCCGCCCAGGAGATTCGCCGTGCCGATGCTCAAGGTGAGCACGGCGGTCAGCGCGGCCTGGTCCGACACGGCCAGGTTCAGATCCTCACGGATGAGGGGGAACAGCGGCGAGATGAAGGTCTCGGACGCGGCGGTCAGCAGGTAGAGGACGAAGAGGTAGGCGAAGACGCCGCCACGTCTCATCCCGCTCCCTCGGCCAATTGCCAGAATGCGTCGTCGACGCGGGCCGAGAACTCACTCGTCGCCACCGGCGTGGTCCCGGCCGGCGCCATGTCATAGGTGAGCGGACCGTTGGCAACGGCCACCGCCAGCGCGTCCCGCACCAGGGGAGCCCACTTGGCGGTCTCGGGGAACCAGTCGAGCAACGCAGTCAGAGCGAGGTACCCACCGATCGGGTTGACCTGATCTCGTCCTGCACGTCGCGGCGCCGACCCGTGGACGGGTTCGAACAGCCCCGCGCAACGGGAACCGCTCGGTGGATGGGGGTTGACCGACGCCGAGCTGCACATGGCGATCGAGCCGGCGCGCCCTGATGCGAGATCGCTGAGGATGTCGCCAAAGAGCCCCTCGGTGAGGATCACCGACTCAGGACAGTCGAGCGACCCGAGCTCGAAGGCCATGCGGTCGACATAGACGTGTCGCACTGGGGCATCGGCCGCCTCGGCCACCTCCGATACCACCCGCCGCCACAGCCGGCTCGTGGCCAGCAGGTTCGCCTTGTCGACCGAGACCAGCTCGGCCGATGGCGACCGCCGGATGTAGCCGAGAGCGATCTCGGCCAGCTCGCGGATGCGGTCGGGTTCGAGCTCGAACAGGTCAGACGCAGGACCGGTCCCGTCGCTCTCCTGACGCTTCGATGCCGCGGCGTAGGCACCACCCAAGAGGTTGCGCACGAAGGTGAGCGGGGCCTCGGTTCCGCGCCACACTTGCCGGATGCTCACGCGAAGGTCATAGCGCTCCCGCAAGCCGATCAGGGCGAGTTCGGGGCGCACGCCGGTGAGGTCGACGCCCGGATGGTCGCCAACCGCACCAAGGAGCAGGGCGTCGGCGTCGTCGCACGCTGCGAGTGTGGATTCGGGCGACAAGTCGCCGGATGCACCGTAGGAGGATGCGCCGAGCGGCCAGGGCCCCGTGCAGCGAAGGTGCCCGTGGTCCTCGAGCCACCGAGCGATGCGGATGGGACCGGCGAGGACCTCCTCGCCGACGCCGTCACCGGGTAGCAGTGCGATGGTGATCATGGACTGAGCAGACCCTTCCCCGTCGTGACGGTGATGTCTTCGAGCTTCGAGGATCCAAGGAGGACGTCGGCGTCGTCGAGCCAGTCGGTGATGCCCGGCTTGATCGGGGCGTGGTTGAAGTGCCCGAGATCGCTGCCGAAGACCAGCAGCGACGACGGGTAGAGACGAGCGAGGTGTGCGGTGGCCGTCTCGTCACCGACGCCGCTGAGCACGTCGGCCAGCTCCCCGACCTCGAGATGCACTCCCAGGCGTTGGAACGCGCCGATGTGCTCGTCACGCCATCCGAGGAACGGCAGCATTGGATGGTTGACCAGCATCCTGG
>JBKGZW010000064.1:0-14810 GCA_046543225.1 Acidimicrobiales bacterium | reverse complement strand
ATGGAGCCTGTTCTTCATCTGGATCGGGATCGCGCTGGGCCGCCGCGAGACGGAGCCTATGGGACCGGAGAAAGGGTGAGGAAGGGTGAGGTTGAACCTAGGCCCCCAACCACCGGGTCGAGGGCGCGCCGATGTGCCGATACATGGCGTCGGTGCGTTCTGAAGATCAACCATTCGCGAGCGGGTTGAACCGTCCCCTACCGCTCCGCCGGCCGACGGCCAGCGACCGTCACCTACCGCCGGATCGTGGTCACCAGCGTGACAGCGGTCGAATCGTCGACCTCCACCTCCCGTTGCTGCCGAGCTCACAACGGAATGACCTCGACGACGACGGCTCGCTCGCCGACCTCCTCGACACGGATCTCGAGGTCGCCGACGGCGATGGTGGAGCCGGCTACCGCCACCGAGGCGCCGGGCACACGGTGGCCGGCGGGCGCGAGGGTGAGCCGGGGCTCGGTCCGGGTGCGGAGGACGGCGACGGTCTCGGCGACGTCGCGACCGCCGTGGCGGGCGACCACCACATCGACCCGCCGGACCCCAGTGCGGCGCAGGGCCTCGAGCACCACGTCTGGCCGGGCCCCGCTGTCGAGCTCGAGCACGGCGGCACCGCCCGAGGCGTGCAGGCGGCTGCCGTCGGCCAGCTCGGTGACCGGATCCGGCCCGCTGTGCAGCACGACCGCGGGATGCAGCAACGCAGCCAGGATCACCACCACCCCCACCGTGGCCGGCACCCGCAGGGACCAGCGCCGGCCAACCCACACCAAGCCCGACCCCAGCATCGCCAACGCCAGATGCTGGGTCCGGACCTCGCCGAGGGGAAGCACCGCGCACCGCTCGGCCACACCACCAATCCATCCCACCAGCACCGCGGTGGGGAGGTGGGCCAGATCGGCCACCGTCCCACCGAACATCCCGGCCACGATCCCTGCCGGCAGGCCCCACACCACGACCGGGCCGGCCACCGGGGCAGCGAGGACGTTGGCCACCAGCGCAGCCACCGGCATGCCGCCGAAGGTGGGGATGAGCAACGGGGCGACCGCCAGCTGGGCCGCCACGGTGATCCCGACCGCGTTGGCCAACGGCGCTGGTCCCGGCAGCGCATCGGCGATGCGGCGACTCCACAACAAGATGCCGGTGGTGGCCGCCACCGACAGCTGGAACGCCAGCTGGGTGGCGATCAACGGATCGACGAGCAACAAGGCGACGACCGCGAGCGCCAGAACGTCGCGACTGTCGGCCTCGTTGCCGAAGGTGACCGCCATCGCCGCGAACCCGGCCATGGTGGTGGCCCGCAGCACCGACGGTTCGAAGCGGGTGACGAGGGCGAAGAACCCCAGCACGGCCAGGGTGGCCACCAGCCGGCTGCCCAGCCGCATGCGGACCAGCACCGGTCCGGCCAGCGCCAGGACGAAGGCCACGTTCTGGCCCGACACCGCCAGCAGGTGCGTCAGGCCCGATCCGACGAACGCGTCGGCCACCTCGGGCGACTGGTCCCGCTGGTCGCCGAGCAGCAGCCCCACATAGAGCGAACGGGTGTCGCGGTCCATGGTCTGCGCGCCTGCCACCAGCGTCCGCCGCAGCCCGTTGGCCGCCCGACTGGCTGGGTCGCCCACACGCCACCGGCCAACCTCGGTGACGTTCATGCGACCCACCACGTGGCGCCGGACCAACCAGGGCGCGTCCGGTGGTGGTGGACCGAGGCGGCCGACGACCTCGACCCGCTCGCCGGTGAGGCGGTCGGCCAGCTGGGCCGCGGCGGCGCCACGCGCCCACGCCTCGAAGCGCCGCTCGCCGACGCGCACGTCCACCCGAAGCGACGGCCCGAAGGACTCGGGGTCGCCGACCAAGGTCACCACGCCGTGGAACTGCTCGTGCTCGGCCGGCTCGAGCGCCTGGTGGGTGCGCGCCGCGAGTGCCGAGGTGAGCAGCAGCAACCCGACACCGGCCACCGCGGTCCGTCTGGTGAACCACCCCGCGCCGGTGATCACCGGGCCGACGGCCGACGGGACCGGTACGGCCACGAGCGCACCGAGCCAAGAGGCCGCCGCCATCCAGGTCAGCGGGGACAGCCCGCACCATCGCCGCGGCATCACACATGGACGAGGTCGCGCAGCGCCGCGAGCTTGGCATCACCGATGCCACGCACCGACAGCAGGTCGTCGACCCGGGCGAAGGGACCGTGACGCTCGCGGTGCTCGATGATCGACGAGGCGGTGGCCGGCCCGATGCCCGGCAGGCGCTCGAGCTCGGTCGCGGTTGCCCGGTTCAGATCGATCAGGGTCCCAGGGTCGGTGCCGGCACCCCCGGACTCGGCGCCGGGAGACTCGCTGCCGGCCAGCACCGACGGTGGCTCGTCCTCGCCCACCTCGGGCACATACACCCGCGTGCCATCCGACAACGGTGCCGCCAGGTTCACCCGATCGAGGTCGGCGCCCGCCGCCGGTCCGCCCGCAGCGGCCAGCAGGTCGCCGACCCGCGCGTCGTCGCCCAGGACATAGACGCCGGGATGGCTGACCGCGCCCGCGGCGTGGACCATCACCTCGGCGGGCCCCTCGGACGGGTCGTCCCCCGATGCGCCACCGGTCTCGTCGCTCGAGGTCGTCGTGGTCGACGAGGCGTAGGGGATCGACAGCTCGGGCGGTGAAGACCCACCGGCGGTGACGGCGACGACCGCCGCCGTCGCGGCGATGACGGTGACCAGAGTCCCGACGACGAGGGCGGTCGTCGACGTACCGAGCCGGTCGGCGAGGTCGTTCAGGCGGTCGAGGAGGCCCGCGACGGCGGACCACGCGACCGAGCGTGACCGCGGCTCACCCTCCCACAGCGGCTCGTCAGCCTCCTGCGAGGGAAACGGCGTTGGCGGCGACACGGGAACCCTCCCCGTTCGGGGTGCGCGAGGGGGAAGGTTCGGACCGAGACTACCGCCGCCTCCCGGTCGAGGGAAGGGCCCGGCACCTCAGAAGAGACGGGCGGTGAGCGCCTTGCGGTAGCTGGCCGTCTTCGGGTGGTCGGGGCCGAGCAGCTCGAGCAGGTCGAGGAACTGCTGGCGAGCCTCGTCGTCACCCTTGACCCGATCGAGCAGCTCGTCGAGCTGGCGCTCGATGTCGTCGCCCACCGAGCCCTGGGTGCGGGCCAGGGCCGCCACCCGACGGGTCTCGGCGGATTCGGGAATGCGCTCGAGCAGCTCGAGCGCCTCGTCGGTCTCACCCTTGTCGACCATCAGCTCGGCGAGGGCGACCACCGCAGGGGGATGACCGGGATCGATCTCGAGGGCCGAGCGCAGCGACGCCTCGTCGCCGGCGGCGACGAGGCGCTCGAGTTCGGTCTCCTGTTCGGACGGCACCAGCTTGTCGACGAACTCGCGCACCTTGGCCTCGCCCTGTGCGCCGACGAACCCGTCGACCACGTTGCGGTCCTTCACCGCGAACACGGCGGGGATGCCCTGAACCCGGAACGCGGCCGCGGTCTGGGGGTTCTCGTCCACGTTCACCTTGGCCAGCACCACCTTGCCCCCGGTCTCGGCGACCACGGACTCGAGGATGGGTCCCAGGGTCTTGCACGGACCGCACCAGGGCGCCCACAGGTCGACCACGACCGGGGTGGTGGCCGATCGGTCGATGACCTCGGTCTGGAAGGTGGCGTCGCTGACATCGATGCTCATGAGGGTCAGGATAGGGGGCCGCCGATAGTCTCGGACCCGTGACCGAACCCTCCTCCCCCGATCTCGCCGGCATCGACCCCGAACAGGTCACCGCCTGGTTCGAGTCCAACGTCGCGGGCGTCGCGCCACCGCTCACCTTCTCACTCATCGCCGGTGGGCACTCCAACCTCACCTACGAGGTCACCGACACCGCCGGCCACCGCTGGGTGCTGCGCCGGCCCCCCACCGGCCAGGTGCTGGCCACCGCGCACGACATGGAGCGCGAGCACCGCATCATCTCGGCCCTGGCCCCGACCCCGGTGCCGGTCGCTCCCGTCGTCGGCCTGTGCACCGATCCCGACGTGAACGACGCCCCGTTCTACGTGATGGAGTTCGTCGACGGCTTGGTCGTGCAGTCCGAGGAGGTCGGCCTCCAGCTCACCCCCGAGGTCCGGCGGCGGGCGGCCGAGTCGTTGGTCGACACCCTGGTCGACATCCATGCCGTCGACGTCGACGCGGTCGGACTCGGCGACCTCGGTCGTCGCGAGGACTATCTCGCCCGCCAGCTCAAGCGGTGGTACGGACAGTGGAACCAGTCCAAGACCCGGGAGCTGCCCGCGGTCGACGAGGTGCACGACCACCTCGTCAGCGACCTGCCGGTCCAGCGCGAGGCCACCATCGTCCACGGTGACTACCGCCTCGACAACTGCCTCATCGGCCCCGACGGGGAGGTCGTGGCCGTGCTCGACTGGGAGATCTGCACCCTGGGCGACCCGCTCGCCGACCTCGGACTGTTGATGGTCTACTGGGCCGATCGCGACGATCCCGACTCGGGGATGCTGTCGCCGGCGACCGCCCTCGACGGGTTCCCCAGCCGGAGCCAGCTGGCCGAGCGCTACGCCGAGCGGTCCGGGCGAGACACCGGCGACCTCGACCGCTACACCGCGTTCGGCTACTGGAAGCTGGCCTGCATCGTCGAGGGGGTCTACGCCCGCTACATCGGCGGCTCGATGGGGTCCCGCGATCCCGGCGGGTTCGAGGCGTTCAAGCACCAGGTCGACCACTACGCTGCCACCGCCCACCGACTGCTGGGACTGTCATGACCACCCTGTACGAGTTCCACGAGCGCCCCGACCTCGACTCGCCGGTGCTGATCCTCGCACCCGAAGGCTGGGTCGATGCCGGCGGCGCGGGGGCCCGTGCCGCGGCCGCGATCCTCGAAGGGATCGAGACCACCACCGTGGTGTCCTTCGACGCCGACGTGCTGCTCGACCACCGGTCACGCCGCCCCACCCTGCACCTGCGCGAGGGCGTGAACACCGGCCTCACCTGGCCCACGATCGAGTTGGTGGCCTTCAGCGACACCAAGGGCAACGACATGTTGATGCTGACCGGCGCCGAACCCGACCACCTGTGGCGGGCCTTCACCCGCGCCGTGGCCGACCTGGCGCTCGAGTTCGGCGTGCGCATGGTGGTGGGTCTCGGCGCCTACCCGGCGCCGGTCCCCCACACCCGGCCCGCGATGCTGACCACCACCGCCACCGACGCCGCGATCGCCACCCAGGTGGGCACGATGCGGTCGAACATCGACGTCCCCGCCGGCATCGGCGGCGCGATCGAGGAGCGCTGCGCCGAGGTCGGACTTCCCGCGGTCGGCCTGTGGGCCCAGGTGCCCCACTACGCGGCCACCATGCCCTACCCCGGGGCCGCCCTGGCCCTGGTCGAGACCCTCAACGACGTCGCGGGGCTCTCGGTTCCCACCGGGACCCTCGCCCAGGAGGCCACCGAGACCACCACCCGCCTCGACGAGCTGGTGGCCGACTCGGCCGAACACGTCGCCCTCCTCCGTCAGCTCGAGGAACAGGTGGACCAGGCGGCCAACGGTCCCGGCGACCGGGAGGAACCCGCAGGGCCGCAGGGTCCGTTGCCCTCCGGCGACGAGCTCGCGACCGAGATCGAGCGCTTCCTGCGGGACCAGGGCAACCGCTAGGGTCACCCACATGAAGGTCGACTCGGGGATCGGGGGGCTCGACGGCGTGGCCGTCGCCGCCCAGCAGGCACAGCAACGCGGCTACGACGGCGTGTGGAGCGCCGAGACCAGCCACGACCCGTTCATGCCGCTGCTGCTCGCTGCCGAGCACACCGACCGGATCGAGCTCGGCACCGCCATCGCGGTCGCCTTCGCCCGCAACCCCATGACCCTCGCCACCACCGCCTGGGACCTCCAGGCCTTCTCCGGCGGTCGGTTCACGCTCGGGCTGGGTTCGCAGATCAAGCCCCACATCACCCGACGGTTCTCGATGGAGTGGTCGCACCCCGCGCCCCGGATGCGCGAGATGATCCTGGCCATCCGGGCGATCTGGGACTGCTGGACCAACGACACCAAGCTCGACTTCCGGGGTGACTTCTACTCCCACACCCTGATGACCCCGTTCTTCAACCCGGGTCCCAACCCCCACGGCGACGCCAAGATCTTCATCGCCGGGGTCGGCCCGCTGATGACCAAGGTCGCGGGCGAGGTGTGCGACGGGTTCCTCGTGCATCCCTTCACCACCGACGCCTACCTGCGCGACATCACCGTGCCCGCCCTCGAGGAGGGCATGGCGATCAGTGGCCGGCAGCGGTCCGACTTCGAGGTCAGCCTCACCGCCTTCGTCGTCACCGGCACCGACGAGGCCGAGATCGACAAGGCCAAGGCGGCCGCCCGGGGCCAGCTCGCCTTCTACGGCTCCACACCGGCCTACCGACCGGTGCTCGAGCACCACGGCTGGGGCGAGCTGCAGACCGAGCTGAACCGGCTCTCCAAGCAGGGGGCGTGGCAGGAGATGGCCGGGCTCATCGACGACGAGATGCTGGCGACCTTCGCCGTGATCGCCGAGCCCGACCAGGTGGCGGCGGGCCTGAAGGAGCGCTTCGGTGGGCTCCTCGACCGGGTCGGGTTCTACCTCGGCCTCGCCGGGTCCGAGGAGACCCAGGCTCAGGTCATCGCCGAGCTGAAGGACGCCTGAGCGCGCCGGCGCTCACCCGACCCGCTCGAGCTTGGTCTCCAGATAGAGATCACGGCACAGCGAGCGCTGCAGCTTGCCCGACGAGGTCTTGGGAAGGGTGCTCGGCGGAACGAGCACGATCTCCTTGGCGGGGACCCCGACCACGGAACGGACGTGCTCGTTGATGGTGGCGTGCAACGCCTTGGTGTCGTCGAGCTTGGTCTCGGCCACCACCACGATGGCCTCCCTGCCGTTGCGACCCTCGACGCCGAAGGCGATGACGTTGCCGGCGCGCACACCGTCCACCTCGCCCACGGCCCGCTCGATGTCCTCGGGGAACACGTTGCGACCACCGACGATGATCACGTCCTTGATCCGGCCGCACATGACCAGCTCGCCGTCGACGAGGTAGGCGAGATCTCCGGTGCGCAGCCAACCGTCGTGGAACAGAGCTTCGGTGGCGGCGATGTCGTTGTAGTAGCCGTTGCACACCGAGCTGCCCCGGATCTCGAGCTCGCCGACCTCGCGCTCGTGCAACTCGATGCCCGAGCTCGGATCGACGATGCGGATCTCGAGCCCGGGAACGGGCTTGCCCAGCTTGGCCAGGCGACGGGCACCCTTTGCCGCGGGCTCGGCAGGGGCGGCGTAGCGCTCTGTCTCGAGGACACGGAGGTCGACGGCGTCGGTGCGCAGACCGGCAAGAGGCGGCGGGAACGTCCCGGCGATGGCGATCTCGGCCATGCCGAACGCGGGGAAGACCGCGCCAGGCCGCATGTGGTGCTGGGTGGCCGCCTCGACGAAGGACTCGACGGTGTCGGGGTCGACCGGCTCGGCACCGTTGAGGGCGATCCGCAGCGAGGACAGGTCGAGTCCCGAGGCGCGCCGCAGCGCGCGGGTGGCGAGCACCCACGCGAAGTTCGGGCCCGCGGTGGCGGTGCCGCCGTAGTCGGAGATCCACTGCATCCATCGCAGCGGCGAGGCCATGAAGTCCTGCGGTGCACCGAGGACCAGCTCGGTTCCGGTGGTCATGGGCAGGGTGAGCAGACCCACCAGACCCATGTCGTGGTAGAGGGGCAGCCACGACACCAACACGTCGGAGGCGGGGTCGAGCTCGGCCGCCGATGAGATGGCGTCGAGGTTGCTGGCCACCGCCCGGTGCGGCAGCGCGACGCCCTTGGGGTCCGAGGTCGAGCCGCTGGTGAACTGGAGGATGGCCAGCCGGTCGGGGTCGTCGGCGGGTCGCTCGAAGGCCGCCGCTGTGGCCCGACCCTCGTCGGGACGCAGTTCGTCGAAGCGGACCATGGGTGGGTCGCCGGGTTGCGGCTCGACGAAGGGGGCCAGCTCGGGATCGATGGCGAACAGCGACACGTCGGCACGATGCAGGCGGCGCCGGGTTGCCCCGATGAACTCCTCCAGCGACCCCATCCGCATGGGGATCGGCATCACGACGATGGTCGCTCCGGCCAGCCACACCGCAGCGATGGCGGTCACCAGGTCGCGACTGGTGGGTCCGAGGAGCGCGACGTGGTCGCCGGGCTCGACTCCCCGCGCCTGCATCACCGCCGCCATGCCCCTCGCTTCGTCGACGAGACGGTCCCACTCGACCCGGTCGGGTTCGTTCCCGCTCATGAAGGTGACGGCGCCGCCACGCCCCGCTGACTGCTCGATCCGCGACGCAAGACTGATCATGCCGGTTCGACCTCCGCGGCAACAGGCAGGTTACCGCCGGCGGTCACAGGCACAAACCGGTGGAGTACTCCTGGTGCCCGCGCTCGGGTTGGCACCGGCTGGCCCACGATGCCGACTCGAGCACCATGTCGCCCTCCCCGTCACCGATGAAGATCAGCTCGAAGCGCACCGCGGCGACCGAGTCGTCCTGGAGGGGGCCGAACTCGACGGTCACGATCGTTCGCCCTCCGTCGGCGGGTCGGGACGAGACGTCGGGTTCGACCTCGCCGTAGGCCTCGCCGAGCAGCTCGAGCGCGGCGTCGACCGGCCCTCCATCGGTCGGGGGGCCGTGGTCGGCGAGGAAGTCCGCGTACTCGGAGACGTCGACCTCGCCGGACTCGGGGTCGACGTCATAGTCACCCTCGTAGTCGGGTCGGGCATCGACCGGAGCCTCTCCTTCGTCGCCCTCGTCGGCCGGATCATCGTCGGACGACGGCGTCGTGGTCGTCGTGGAGGAGAGGGTGGTGGAGGTCGAGGTCGGGTCGTCGGCGGTGATCGTCGTGGAATCGCCGCAGGCGACCAGAGCCAGCGCGAGGACCCCGAGCGGGGTGAGCAGGCGCCACAGCATGGTGGATCTCCCTCGTTCAGATGACGATGTTCACCAGCTTGGGTGGCCGGCAGATGGTTCGCTTCGGTTCTGCTCCGCCCAGTTGTGCGCTCACCTTGTCGCGGGCGAGCGCCACGGCGATGGCGTCGGCTTCGTCGATCGAGGCGTCGACGTCGACCTTGTCGCGCACCTTCCCGTTGATCTGGATGACCATGGTGACGGTTTCGACCGCCGCCTTCGCCTCGTCGGGGGCGGGCCAGGACTGGGCGTGGACGTCCTCACCGCGGCGACGCTCGTACAGCTCGGCGGCGATGTGTGGGGTCATCGGCGCCATCAGCATCAGCAGGGTGTCGAGGGCCTCGTCGAGGGTCTCGCGTCGGGGGCCCGGGTCGGCCTGGGCGTAGCGGTAGAGCTCGTTGAGGAACTCCATGCAGCCGGCGACCGCGGTGTTGTAGGACCAGCGCTCGAAGTCGTCGGTGATCCGGCCGATGAGGCGGTGGGTCGCCGACTCGATCGCCCGGTCCTCGGCGGTGGGATCACGCTCGACGACCTCGGCGACCTGACCGGTGGCCAGGCGCCACAAGCGGGCCAGGAACCGTGAGCAGCCCTCGATGCCGAAGGCCTCCCAGTCGACGTCGTCGGCGGGCGGGCTCACGAAGAGGTGGGCCAACCGCAGCGCGTCGGCGCCCTCGTTGTCGAGGATCTCCTCGGGGGCGACGAGGTTCCCCTTGCTCTTGGACATCTTGGCACCGTCCATGCGGATCATGCCCTGGGTGAACAGCCGCTTGAACGGTTCGCGCAGGTGAGTGGGGGCCACGCCCAGGTCGGCCAGGGCCTTGGTGAAGAACCGCGCGTACATGAGGTGCAAGATGGCGTGCTCGACACCGCCGATGTACTGGTCGACCGGCAGCCAGTGCTCGACCGCGGCGGCGTCGAAGGGACGGTCCTCGTTCCACGGGTCGGCGAAGCGCAGGAAGTACCAGGACGAGTCGACGAAGGTGTCCATGGTGTCGGTCTCGCGGGTGGCGGTGCCTCCGCAGCTCGGGCACGCGACCGACTGGAACCCCTCGTGGAGCTTGAGGGGCGACTCGCCGGTGGGCAGGAACTCGACGTCGTCGGGAGCCAGCACGGGCAGGTCTTCGTCGCGTACCGGCACGATGCCACACGACGGGCAGTAGACGACGGGGATCGGACACCCCCAGAAGCGCTGGCGCGACAACAACCAGTCGCGGAGACGGAAGTTGACCGTGCCTTCGCCGATGCCCTGCTCCTCGAGCCACGCGGTGGCCGCGGCGATGGCCTCGTCCTTGCCCATGCCGTCGAGCCACTGGCTGTTGATGCGGGGACCGTCGCCGGTGTAGGCCTCGCCCTCCCAGCCCTCGGGCGGTTGGACGGTGCGAACGATGGGCAGCCCGTAGGCGGTGGCGAAGTCCCAGTCGCGCTGGTCCTCGGCAGGCACCGCCATGATGGCGCCGGTGCCGTAGCCCATCAGGACGTAGTCGGCCAGGTAGAGCGGAACCGGCTCGCCGGTGAAGGGGTTGTGGGCATAGGAGCCGGTGAACACGCCCCGCTTGTCGATGGGGCCCTCGGTGCCGAGGCGCTCGATGTCGGTCCGGGTGCGGACCTCGGCCATGAACGCCTCGACCTCGGCGCGCCGGTCGTCGGTGGTGACCTGGGAGGCGAGTGGATGCTCGGGTGACAGCACCGCGAAGGTCATGCCGAAGCTGGTGTCGGGACGGGTGGTGTAGACCCGGAACGACAGGCCGGCCGGATGGGGCGTGCCGTCGGCATCGACGACGTCCATGGCGAACTCGGCACCCTCGGAGCGTCCGATCCAGTTGCGCTGCATGGTCTTGACCCGCTCGGGCCAGTCCAGGGAGTCGAGGTCGTCGAGCAACTGCTGGGCGTAGTCGGTGATCTTGAAGAACCACTGTTCGAGGTTGCGCTTGTCGACGGGATCGCCGGAGCGTTCGCAGGTGCCGTCGGGCAGGACCTGCTCGTTGGCCAACACGGTCTGGCAACCTGGGCACCAGTTGACCGGGGCCTCGGCCCGGTACGCCAGGCCCGCCTCGAGGAAGCGCAGGAAGATCCACTGGGTGAAGCGGATGTAGCCGGGATCGTGGCTCTTGACGGTGCGCCGCCAGTCGTACACGGCGCCGATCCGGCGCAGCGACGAGGACAGCTCCTCGATGCGGGCGTCGGTGAAGGTGCGAGGGTGCTCGCCGGTGCGGATGGCCGCGTTCTCCGCGGGCAGGCCGAACGAGTCGAACCCGATCGGTGACAGCACCGCGTGGCCCTGCATGGTGCGGTAGCGGACGATGAGGTCGCCGAAGGTGTAGTTGCGGACATGGCCCATGTGGGCCGGGCCGCTGGGGTACGGATACATCGACAGCACATAGAAGCGAGGCCGCGGATCGTCGTTGTCGACCTCGTAGGCACCCGAGTCGAGCCAGCGCTGCTGCCACTTGGTCTCGATCACCCCGGGGTCGTAGCTGTCGGTCATGGGCCGCATGGTAGTGACCGGCCGGTGTGGGCCCCGAACTCGTTTGGTGTCAGGGCGCGGACTGGATCAGGTAGTCGCACGCCCAACGCACGCCCTGTTGCTGGTTGTTGCGGGCAGGCGCGAGTCGCAGCGAGCATGCCCGGCTGGGTGCGTCGGCGATGGGCACGAGATAGCACGTGTGCAGCGCAGGTGAGTAGACGCCGAACGCATCCACATCGCCCGCGTAGTCCTTGGGGACGTTCCCCGTGTTGCTGCACGAGTGGAAGACCACTGCGGACCCGACGATGCGAGCCGACTTCACCTGGATGCGCAGCAGCTTCGAACGGACATCGGCCACGAGGTCGACCCGCGAGTGGGGCGCGAGTAGGGGGAGGAACACGTCGTGGCCAGCCTTGCTCAATGCGTATGCGACCTCACGCTCCGCTACGGCGCCTACCTGCGACGGGTTTCGTCTCATCCCCTCATCATGATGCAGGGGTGTGACACGCGGCGGCTTGCGGCGACCCCTCGATCCTGGGGTAGAGTTCACCTTCCACACGGGGCTATAGCTCAGTTGGTAGAGCGCTTCGATGGCATCGAAGAGGTCAAGGGTTCGATTCCCTTTAGCTCCACTCCTCAGGCTTCGGCGGGGGCCCAGGCGAGGCGGGGCACGTCTGACCACAGGCGTTCCAGCTCGTAGAACTCCCGGGTCTCGTCGCTGAAGACGTGGACCACGAAATCGCCGTAGTCGATCAGCACCCACTCGAGGCCGTCGAGGCCCTCGACCCGGCGCGGCTTGGGACCACCAGCCTGGACCACGGCGAACTCGACCTCGTCGACGATGGCCTTGACCAACCTCGAGTTGCCCGCGCTGGAGATGACGAACGCCTCGGTGATGGCGAAGACCTCGCCGACGTCGAGCACCACCGTGTCGATGCCTCCCTTCTGATCGGCCGCTCTGGCAGCGAGCAGAGCCCACTCGGCGGTGTCGGGGAGGGAGGTGGTGTTGGCGTCGATGTCGTGTCCTTCCGGGGCGTTCAGCCCGTGTAGTCCTCGCCGAGCACGATCACGAGCTCGGCGTTGTCGTCGATGTGGTCGACCTCCACCACGTTACCCACCCCGAGCGTCTCGACCACCGATCGCGCGAACCCTTCGAGCTCGGGATCGTCGTAGCGGATCGTGGTCTCGGCCACACCGAACTCGTCGGTGTTGCCGATCAGCACCACCTGGCCGCCGGCGATGGCCACGTCGCGCACCACGACCGGGAGCAGCTCGGGCCGGGCCGACCCGTCGAGGACGCGCACGAGGGGTCGGTCCCCCGGTCGGGCACCGGCGGGGAACGGCACGAGCTCGGGGACCAGCTCGGCGATGGCGTCATCGTCGGGGAGCAACAGCGCCGGCTCTCCGGGCTCGGGAACGACGCCCTCGGTGGTGACCGGCAGCGTCTCGACCCGATGAGGTCCGGCGGCGATCGTCGGGGCGAAGCGGGCCAGTCCCCGGTCCTGCTCACCGGCGAAGCGCGCGGCGTCGGGCTCGTCTGCGAGCGCCTGCAACCAGGCGTTCCACACCAGCTCCTGACGCAGCACGCGGTTGAGCGGGTTCTCACCGGGGGCCAGCACCGACAGGTATGGCCCGACCTCCTCGGGGGCCAACGTCACCTCACCGGCCTCGAAGGTCAGCTCACCGTCCTCGGCGCTCAGCGCATCGGGGTTGGTGATGGTGAGGCCCCCGAGGGGCTCGACCGCCTCGGCCCAGGTGTCGTGGTCGATCTCGGTCACCTCGTCGATGCCGATCCCCAGGACCCACTCCATGAGCGACCAGGTGGACTCGGTGCCGTTGATGCTCTGGATGTACTCGAGGGTGAGATCACCCAGGTCGGGCACCGACGCGACCGTGGAGGGTGCCATCAGCAGGGCCGAACCGCCGGCATCGTCGTCGTCCTCCCCCGCGAGGGCCAGCATCGCCACCCCCACGAGCGAGCCGTCCGGGTCGAGGTGCAGGACCGCCAGCGTCGGCGATGGCGACACCAGCGCCTGGTAGCCGGGACGGGTCGGATCGAGCACCGGGTCGATGATCTCGCCGTCGCGGCTGTCGAGCAGCGCCTGGACCCCCACGATCGACAGCACCGGGATCGCGATCACGGCGAGCGCGAAGGACACGCCGTAGACCACCAGGTGCACTCGCCTCCTACGGATCACCGGGCTGCCCCGTAGAGGCCCCGACTGCGGATGCAGTCGATGACCGCGGGCGTGAGCAGATAGTCGAGTGGGCGCCCGTCGGCCACGCGGGAACGAACCTCGGTGCTGGAGATGTCGAGCAGCGGCACCGACACCACCTCGTACTCGAAGCCCTCCGGCGGCCGTCCACCCTCGGTGCCGGGGCGCTCGACCAGCACGACGCTCGCCAGCTTCCTCACCCTGTCGACGCCCTCCCAGGTGGGCAACCCCACCGCGGCGTCGCTGCCGAGGACGAGGAACAGCTCACGGGTCGGGTCCTGGTCGTGGAGCTCCTGTAGCGTGTCGGCAGTGTAGGAAGGACCCCCTCGACGAATCTCGATGTCGCTCACCTCCAACCCGTCGGCACCATCGACCGCAGCGGCCACCATGGCCAGGCGATCAGCGGCCGGGGTGAGGTCGCGCGACCCCGACTTCTGCCACGGCTCGTTGGCCACGACCAGCAGCACCCGGTCGAGACGAGCCTCGTGACGAGCGTTGACCGCCGCCACGAGATGCCCCACGTGGGGCGGATCGAAGGTCCCCCCGAACACCCCGAGTCGTTCTGGTCTCCTCGCTCCCACTGCGGGGAGTGTAGGACCCGCCCCGAACCGACGTGACGCAGGGCCGCCCGCGGGTGTAGACCCGGGTGGTCAGGAGTTCCCCTCCACCCTCATCTCACCGCCCTTACCGCCGACTGGTGGGGAACGACAACCTGTGCACGTCATTCGTGACGAAGTTCACACGTCTGAGCGGAAGGCCCCGCGGGTAAGGGGCGTTGTACCCATCAGACCCCCAGTCGCCTCCTCTTTTCCACCCCCCACCCCACCCGGGAATGACGTCGCTGTCATTCTTGTTGGAGCTATGTATCATGAGTGATTCAGTCGGTCAGTACCTCAACGAGATCGGAGCCGTGTCCCTCCTCACCGCCGAGGAGGAGCGCGAGCTCGCCCAGACCATCGAGCGCGGCGCCGAAGCCCAGGCTCGACTCGACGCCGGCGAGACCGGTCGCGAGCTCAAGCGGGCCGTGCGGGCCGCAGCCGCAGCCAAGGACCGGTTCATCCGGGCCAACCTCCGCTTGGTGGTCAGCGTCGCCCGCCGCTATCCCCTGCCTCCCAGCATGGAGCTGCTGGACCTCATCCAGGAGCGCAACCTCGGGCTCGAGCACGCCGTCGACAAGTTCGACTGGCGCAAGGGCTTCAAGTTCTCCACC
>JBKGZW010000271.1:0-3117 GCA_046543225.1 Acidimicrobiales bacterium | reverse complement strand
AGCCCGAGCAGTGCTGGGCCACCACCCTCGATCAGGTCGCTGTCCGGTCGGGTCGGGTCGTCGACTTCATGAAGTGCGATGTCGAGGGTGCCGAGCTGCTCGTGATGGCCGGCGGGCACGAGGTGCTGAGCACGCATCGCCCCGTCATCCTCTGCGAGGTCGAGGACCGTCACTCCCGGCGCTTCGGCTCCTCCCGCGACGAGTTCCTGGCCCAGATGGAGTGCCTCGGCTATGTCGACGTGTCCGATGCGACCACCGACATCGACCCTCGCAACGTGCTGCTGGCCCCACACGAGCGCTCCGCTGCGTTGCGAGCCGCGCTCGCGAACCACCACACGTAGAGGCCCACCCCCGTCCCCGGTGTCGGTGGGGTTGCGTAGGCTCGTCCCGTGATCCCTGACGAGGTCCCTGACGAGGTCGTCGCCGAGGTCGAGGCGCTCCGAGAGCAGATCGCGCACCACAACCGGCTCTACCACGAGCTCGACGCGCCCGAGATCCCCGACGCCGACTACGACGCGCTGGTGCGCCAGCTCAACGAGCTCGAGGCGCTGCACCCCAGCCTGGTCACCGCCGACTCTCCGACCCAGACCGTGGGTGGTGCACCGTCGGCTGCGTTCAGTCCGGTCGAGCACCTGGTCCCCATGATGTCGCTCGACAACGCCATGGACCGCGACGAGCTCCTCGCCTGGGGCGCCCGCCTCGAGCGTCGCCTCACCGAGCTCGAAGGCGAGGATCGTCCCCCGGTGTCGTTCGTGTGCGAGCTCAAGATCGACGGTGTCGCCATCTCCATCACCTACGAGCAGGGTCGCTACACCCGCGCTGCCACCCGGGGCGACGGTCGCATCGGCGAGGACGTGACCGACAACGTCCGCACTCTCGAGCAGGTCCCCGAGCACCTCGGTGGCGAACCACCCGATCTGCTCGAGGTGCGCGGCGAGGTGTATCTCCCGGTGCGCACCTTCGAGGCCCTCAACGACCAGCAGGAAGAGGCCGGGCTCCGCCGCTACGTCAATCCCCGCAACACCGCGGCCGGGTCGCTGCGCCAGAAGGACGCGTCCATCACCGCCACCCGCGGGCTGGCGCTGTGGTGCTACCAGCTCGGCGCGGTCGAGGGCGGTCCCGAGCTCTCCCGCCACTCCGAGACCCTCGACTACATCGCCTCGTTGGGGTTGCCGGTCAACCCCGAGATCAGGGTGGTCGAAGGTCTCGATGAGGTCGCCGAGCTCTGTCTGGGTTGGCAGGAGCACCGCCACGATCTCGACTACGAGATCGATGGCGTGGTGGTCAAGGTCGATGACCTGGCGCGGCGTGAGGCGCTGGGGTTCACCGCCAAGGCTCCCCGATGGGCGATCGCCTACAAGTTCCCGCCCGAGGAGCGCACCACCCTGCTCCGCGACATCGAGGTCTCCATCGGCCGCACCGGGAAGGCCACCCCATTCGCGGTGCTCGAGCCGGTGTTCGTGGGTGGCTCGACGGTCGGCATGGCCACCTTGCACAACCAGACCCAGGTCGAGGCCAAGGACGTCCGCCCCGGCGACACCGTCGTGGTGCGCAAGGCAGGCGACGTCATCCCCGAGGTCGTGGGGCCGGTGCTCTCCGAACGCCCCGAAGGCCTGCCCCGCTGGCAGTTCCCCGATCGTTGCCCCCGCTGTGGCGGGCCGCTCGTGCGTCTCGAGGGCGAAGGCCACCACTTCTGCACCAACATCGACTGCCCGGCCCAGCGCACCGGGAGCATCGAGCACTTCGCCTCACGGGGAGCGATGGACATCGAGGGTCTGGGCGAGCAACGGGTGCAGCTGTTCGTCGAGCTCGGGCTCCTCGACGACATCGGCGACCTCTACTCGCTCGACTACGACCGCATCCTCGAGCTCGAGGGGTTCGGACAGACCTCGGTCGACAACCTGCGCGACGCCATCGACGCCAGCCGCGATCGTCCCCTCGCCAACCTGTTGGTCGGGCTCAACATCCGCCATCTCGGACCGACCGGGGCCCGGCTGCTCGCCACCGAGCTGGGCCATCTCGACGCGATCGCGACCGCGTCGGTCGAGGAGCTGGCCGCCATCGAGGGGATCGGTCCCACCATCGCCGAGAGCGTCCACGAGTTCTTCGCGTCCGAACGGAACCAGGCGGTGCTGGCCAAGCTGCGCGCGGCGGGGCTCAACCTGGCCGGTCCCGCCACCCCCGAGGTGGCACCGACCCTCGACGGCAGGAGCATCGTGGTCACCGGCACCCTCGACGGCTACACCCGCGACGAGGCCGAGCAGGCCATCACCAGCCGTGGTGGCAAGTCACCCGGGAGCGTCTCCAAGAAGACCGACGCGGTGGTGGTGGGGGAGGGGCCGGGCGCCTCCAAGCTCGACAAGGCGGTCGAGCTCGGCGTGCCCATCCTCGACGAAGCCGGCTTCGAGCACCTGCTCGAGACCGGTGAGGTCACAGTCGGCGAGGGCGATGCCGGCGAGGGGGACGCCGGCGAGGCGGACGCCGCATCAGGCGGCTGAGAAGCACCATCGCGTGGTCTGGCCCTGTTCGGGCCCCTCTGCTGCCGGCCAATAGGTGGCGATGATGCAGTTCTGCCCACCGTGGAGCGACTCGAGAACCTGTCCGGGGCCGGGCGTGAAGTAGTACTGGCCGAGTCCCTGGTCACCGGCCAGCTGGTCGTCGGGGATGGTGGTGCCGTTGATCACCAGCCGGGCCTGGTACCCCGTCCCCACGTCGATCCCGACCGTGCTCTGTCGCAACACGTCGGCTCCTTCGTTCGGCACCAGCGCGTCGACCGCGTCGGACCGGTCGGCGGCGGCGTTCGGTGACGTGCGCCCGTTGGAGACCGCGATCGCCATGCCCGCGATGGCCAGCGCCAGCAGGCCGGCGAACAGCATCCGGCGGGTGAGGTCACGTTCGAGCAACTGCATCCATCCATCATGTCGCACCGCGTGAGCGGTTCCCACCTCGGGGCCCACCCCGGCGGTCGAACCCAGCGTGCCACCGGGAGCGGGGAGCGACCGTCTACCCTTCCACCGTGGCCCTTTCGCGCACGAGCGATCAGATCGGGCGAGTGCTGGACGGGCGGTACCGGCTGGTCGCCCCCATCGGTACGGGTGCGTCGGCGATGGTCTACCT
>JBKGZW010000063.1:0-14820 GCA_046543225.1 Acidimicrobiales bacterium | reverse complement strand
GCCTCGAGGTGGGCCACGGTCAGCCCCGCCCGGCGGGCCAGCAAGGTCGACAACAAGGTCGAGGGGGTGTCGCCGTGCACCACGCAGATGCCGCCGGACCCACCGAAGACCTCGTCACGAACCCGACGGCCCGACACCAGTCGGGTGGTCATGCGCGCCGCCCACGCCATCGCCTGGGGGATGGAGGTGATGTCGCGGGAGCCGCCCAGGAGCAGGTCGGGGTCGCGGACCCCCAGCTCGGCGCGCAGCCCGGTACTGAGCGCGCCGTGCTGACCGGAGTCGATCAACCGGTACGGCACGCCCCGCGCGTCGAGGCGGGCCAGCACCGGCGCGGTCTTGATGTACTGGGCCTTGGTGCCGATGAAGACGTGCAGCCGGCCACCGCCAGCCGTCACGGCTCGGTGGTGTCCGAGGTCTCTCCGTCGTCGCCCGATCCCGAATCGTCGCCCGGTGGGGGCGGCGGGGGTGGCAGCACCTGACCGTCGTCGCCCTCGTCGCCGTCGTTGTCGTCGCCGTCTTCGCCCTCGTCGGTGCCGTCGTCGACCAGGCACTCGCCGGTGGCAGGATCGACCTCGACACCGTCGGCGCACTCGTCGGCGGGTGGCGGTGGCAGCACCGGCTCGGCGTCGGGGTCGGTGGGCAGCTCGGGCTTGAGCTCGGGGCCGGTGTAGTAGTCGTAGTCCTCGGCCGGCTGGGTGACCGGAGGCTCGGTCGGCTCGGGCGCCTCGGTCGTGTCGGGGGCCTCGGTGACCGGGGGCTCGGTGGGAGCAGGAGCGTCGGTGGTGGGGGGAGCCTCGGCCGGCTCGGACTCGTCGGTGGTGTCGACCACCACGGCCCGTCCCATCCCGGCGCCGTGATCGAACCCAGGATCGGGTTCGGCGAACGGGCCCGCGATGTGGTGGAGCAACCCTCCGCGGTCGGCGGTCTGCATCGGCAGTGGATCGGCGGCCAGTGGCGCCACGTTGGCGACCATGACCACCGAGGCCACCACCGCGGCCTTGGCGCGGTTCGACACCCGCGGCCGCATGGCGACCACGTTGTCGGCACGAGGTGACCCCGCGGCCCGAGCCGCGGTGGCCGCAGCGGCGACGGTGGCCGCCTGGTGAGCAGCGGGAACCGGACCCAACGCCAGCTCGGCCGACAGCTCGCGGACCACATCGTGTTCGGCACCCTCGCCCCGGGCCTGGCGCGCGCCGTCGACGAGTCGGTCGAGGTCGGCGTCGCTGAGGTGGTCGAGGTTCATCGATGATCCTGCTCGGTCGTTCGCAAGCTGTTACCGACGCGCGAAGCTGCAGGGGTACGTGCCACGGTGTCCATTCTGTCGTCGCGGGCACCGGTCTTGTGGTCGCGGGCACGGATCGCCGCCGCGAGTCCCCGGCGCTGCAACGCCTTGACCGCCCCCGCGGGCTTGTCGAGGGCCTCGGCCACCTCGTCGATGGTGAGCCCGTCGACCAGGCGCAGGCGCAACACCGCCCGTTGGTCGCCGGTGAGCGAATCGATGAGACCGAGGGCGTCGTCGACCATGAGCCGGCTCATGACCTCGGCCTCGACATCGTGGCCGTGCGAGGCGCCGTCGAGGTCGGCGTCCTCGACCGGGTCGACGGGGCGCCGGGCGAACCGGCGACGTTCGTCGATCACCCGGTTGTGGGCCACCATGAACATCCACGACCGGAACTGGGCGGCGGTGCCCTCGAAGGCGTGCAGTCGCCGGGCGACGTCGACGAACACCTCGCCCAACAGGTCGTCGGGCTCACGGCCGCCCTTGGCGAAGAGATAGCCACGGAGCGGACCGGCGAAGGTGCGGTAGAGCTCGGACCAGGCGCGCTCGTCGCCCGCCTTGGCCCCAGCCAGCACCTCGTCGAAACCCGCCTCGTCGTGACTCACCTGCACAGTCTGCCTCACTCGGGGACCTGGAAGTGGTTGGACGCCCGTCCCCGTCGGGAGCCGGCCCTGCCGCCCAGGGCCGTCGGCAGCCTACCCCATCGTCTCGGGTCCCAACCTCGACGGGACCGGTGCGACCTCAGGCGGTGAGCCGACGGAACTCCGAGGACTCGGAGAACTCGACCATGAGATCGCCGCGGCTGAGGCCACCGCCCATGCGGTTCAGCCAGAACTGGTAGCCACCGGCGTCGGGTGAGCGGTCCATCACGTTGCGGTAGACCAGGTCGATGAAGCCCCGGTTGTCGAGGTGGCCGTAGGTGTTGTTGAACTCCGACGAGCCGACGAAGCGGTCGGCGATCCCGCCGAGAGCGAACCCCTGCGACACCCGGTCGGTCCAGTACGTGTGGCCACCGGTCTCGGGCTCACGCTCGAAGAAGGCGAGGTACAGGCGCCGGACCTGGGCCGAGGCGACCGAGTAGCTCACCGGGTTGGTGCTCGAGGCGACGGCACCGCTCTCGGGAGCCTTGGCGAAGCGGAAGGTCACATAGATCCGGCTGCCCTCGTAGACGACCCCGACACCGAGGTGGTTGAAGTCGCCGACGATGTTGTCGAAGTGTGCCGGGCTGGCCACGAACATGTCGTGGAGGCGCTGGACCTCGGGGCCGTAACCCACGTTCTCGCCCGCCCGGCGCCAGTCCGGGAGCCGGGCGGCGGTGTCGGCGGCGAGGGTGGTCGTGTGGAAGATCTCGCCCTTGTCCGCCATCACCGATGACCAGTTGCGGGCATCGGCGCGGAGGCCGCTGTGGGCGGTCAACGGTGCGAGACCACGGTCGGCGCGCTCGTCGTTGAGCAGCTGCAGGAACTGGGTCTCGGCGGTGGCGGTGTCGGCCGGACGGTCCTGCGCCTCGACCGGAGCGATCCCGATGGCGGCGACCAGCAGCACGGCGACGATACTCGCGAGCAGGCGAACGCCGAAGCGTCCAGTGGTGGAACCCGCCCGGGTCTCGTCGTGTGTGCGGTCTTCGGTCATCGTGTCCTCCGTTGGATCTACTGGAGGTATCGACACGCCGACGACGCCGACTTGAGGACGATGGGACCAATGGCCCCTCTTGCCGGGGCCGTTGTGACCGATGACCGCGCGTTCAGGCCGTGGAGGGGGCCGAGCTCGCCTGCAGCTCGCGCAGGCGGACCGACAGCAGCGTCGCCAGCAGCACCGCCACCGTGGCCGTTCCCGCGACCAGACCCAGCTCCACCCGCAGGTACAGGTCGGCCCCGGCCGCGGTCACCATTGCGAACACCGCCACCCCGGCCGCCCAGCCCAGGGCCATGCGGGCCGGCGACGCCAGCGCGATGAGCGACTGGCCGAGCGCCACCGCCAGCATGAACACCGCGCTGCTCAACGCCAGCAGGCCGAGGTCGCGGTTGCCGAGCACGAACCCCTCACCGAAGGTGAGCCGCACCACGGTCGGCCCGATCGACCACGCCACCAGCGTGGCCACCACTCCCAGACCCCCCACCGCCACCAACAGCTTGCGCAGCGCGGCGTTGAAGTCGCCCCACCGATGTCCACCGGCGAGCAACGCCAGCTTGGGCAGCAGCGCTGCCTGCACCGCCTGGAACAGGAACAGCGGCACGCGGGCGATCAGCAGCCCGGCGAGGAACCGGCCCGCCTCGGCGGTCTGGTCCTCGGTGGCCAGGACCTCGATGGCGAGCGGCCCTGCGTTCAACAGCAGGGCGGTGAGCATCGAACCGGCCAGCAGCGCACCGAGCGACGCCGTCAGCTCACCGGTGCGGGTCCGCGGTCCCGGGCTGACCAGCCCACGCTGGCGGGACAGGGCCACCGCCACCGCGATGAACGGCACCAGCCCCACGGTGAGGCCGTAGGGTCCGGCGGTGGCGACACCCAGGGCGAGGAACCCGACCCCGACCGCCACCCGCAGCGCCCCTTCGGTGGCGAAGTAGGTGGCGTAGCCGTCGAAGCGGCCCTCGCCGGCCAGCACGCCGCGCACCAGGTGGGCGATGCAGTAGCCGAACAGGGCGAGCACGAACCCGGCGAGCAGCAACGCCTGCTCGTCGAAGAACAGGTCATAGATCCACGGGATGGCAGCCAGGGTGGCGACGCTGACCACGACCAGCAGCGCGCCCCCGAGCACCGCGGCCTGGCGGATGACCGCCGACGCGCCCTCGCCGCGTGCCCGGCGGGCGGCGACGGTGCGGCTCACCTCCTGTTCGACGGGGAGGAACAGCCCCGGCGCGGCCAGGAACACCGCCGCCCACAGCACCGCCAGCGCGCTGAACCGCTCCTCACCCAACCCGCGGGCGGCGAGCACGGTGAAGGCGTAGGCGCCGATGCCGTTGGCCAGCAACCCGACGCCGACCGAGAACGTGCCCTCGGGCAGCGGGTTGACGCGGCGGACACGCTCGAGAAGCGACCCCGCTGGCGCATCGATGGACATGGCGGGCGAGATTAGACCCGCCGGCGCCTCCGATCGTCAGTGACCGACCGGACCAGCCGGCGCGGCCGGCCCGATCGGCTCAGACGGCGGCTCCGACCGGCGCCTGGACGGGGTGCGGCGCGCAGAGCTCGTCGTACTCGGCGATGACCAGCTGGCCGGGGTCGACCGAGCACGCCGGGCAGTTGGGGTCGCGGCGCACCTTGAAGGTGCGGAACGACTGCTCGAGCGAGTCGTAGGCCAGCAGGCGCCCGACGAGCGGATCGCCGATGTCGAGGATGATCTTGATGGCCTCGAGCGCCTGGATGGACCCGATGATGCCCGGAAGCACACCGAGCACGCCGGCCTCGGCGCACGACGGCGCGAGCTCGGCCGGAGGCGGTTCGGGGAGCATGCAGCGGTAGCAGGGGCCGTCGTGGGGGGCGAACACGGTGACCTGGCCCTCGAACCGGAAGATCGAGCCGTGCACCACGGTGGTGCCGGTCTTGAGCGAGGCGTCGTTGAGCAGGTAGCGGCTGGGGAAGTTGTCGGCGCCGTCGATCACGATGTCGTACTGGGACAAGATGTCGACCACGTTGGACGCGTCGAGCCGGGTGTCGTGGGCGATGACGTTCACGTCGGGGTTCAGCAGGGTGAGGGTCTTCTTGGCCGAGTCGACCTTGCGTTCGCCGATGCGGTCCATGTTGTGCAGGATCTGGCGCTGCAGGTTCGACTGGTCGACCACGTCCATGTCGACGATGCCGATCGTGCCGACACCGGCGGCGGCCAGGTACATGGCCGCCGGTGAACCGAGGCCGCCCGCTCCGAGCAGCAGCACCTTGGCGTCGAGCAGCTTGAGCTGGCCCTCCTCGCCGACCTCGGGCAGGGTGAGGTGACGCTGGTAGTGGTTGCGCTGCTCGGGGGTGAGCACCTGGGGCGTGACCCAGTCGCGGCCCTCGTCCTTCCAGCGGTTGAACCCGCCCATCATCGACGAGACCTCGGTGTAGCCGAGCTCTTCCATGGTCTTGGCGGCGAACGCCGAGCGGGTGCCGCCGGCGCAGTAGATGACCACCGGGGTGTCCTTGTGGGAGATGCGGTGCTCGATGTTGCTCTCGAGCTGGCCACGGGGGATGTGGATGGCCCCGGGGATGGCACCTTGCTCGTGCTCGTCGGGCTCGCGAACGTCGAGCAGCACGGTGCCGGGCACCGCGCGCGCGGCCTCGGCCGCCTCGGTGTCGACCTCGCGGATCTGGGCCTTGGTCTGGTTCAACAGCTCACGGAAGCTCGGCATGAGACAAAGCCTACCGAACGAGTCAGGAATTGGAAACCCGGTCGAGGATGCGTCGCACCCGCCGGGCGAGCTCCGCCGGAGCGAACGGTTTGGCCAGGAACTCGACCTCGGCGGTCGGCACCCCGTGGCGGATCACCGAGTTCTCGGTGTAGCCCGACACGTACAGCACCGCCAGGCCGGGCAGCATCTCATCGGCGGCCACGGCCAGGTCGTGGCCGGTACCGCCGGGCATCACCACATCGGTGACCAGCAACCGCACCGGTTCGTCGCCGGCACGCAACACCTCGAGGGCTTCATCCATGTCCCCAGCGGTCTGCACCCGGTAGCCGTGCTCGCGGAGCACCCGGGCGGTGAAGGCCCGCACGCTGTCGTTGTCGTCGACGACCAGCACCGCCTCGTCGCCGTCGCCGACCATCTGTTCGTCGTCGTCGGTCAGGGCCGGGTCGGGCACAACATGCTCGGAGAGGGGAAGGTAGATCCGCACCGTGGTGCCGACCCCAGGCTCGCTGTACAGCGACACGTGCCCACCGACCTGCTTGACCATGCCGTGCACCGACGCCAGACCGAGACCGGTGCCGACACCGGGGGCCTTGGTGGTGAAGAACGGTTCGACCGACCGGGCGAGCACGTCGGGATCCATGCCGATGCCGTCGTCGGAGACCGACACCACCCCGAACCACCCGGGCTCGAGGTCGGGCACCTGGTCGGTGTAGGAGTCGGCGAGCTCGACGGCCGCGGTCTCGATGACGATGTGGCCGCCATCGGGCATCGCCTCGACGGCGTTGGCCACCACCCCGGTGAGGGCCTGATGGAACTCGGCCCGGTCGGCTTCCACCAGCACGAAGTCCGAGTGCAGCGACACCGCCAGTTCGACGTCGTCGGGGAGCACCCGGGAGATGAGAGGCTCCAGCGAACCGATCAGCTCGTTGAGGTCGACCACCCGCGGCCGGATGATCTGGCGACGCGAGAAGGTGAGCAGCTGACGGGTGAGCTCGCCGGCGCGCTCCCCCGCCTCGCGGATGGCATCGACGTCGACCCGGCTGGGGTGATCGCCCAGATCGTCGGCCAGCAGGGCGCAGTGTCCGGCGATGACGGTGAGCAGGTTGTTGAAGTCGTGGGCGATGCCGCCGGCGAGGGTCGCAACGCTCTCGACCCGTTGGGCCTGCGCCAGGCGTTCCTGGAGCTTTCGTCGGGGTCCGATGTCCTGGAAGAAGACCGTGACCCCCTCGTGGCTGGGGTAGGCCCGCACCGAGTACCAGGTGTCGAGCGGTTCCGGGTAGTAGGTCTCGAAGGACACCGGCACCTGCTCGTCGGCCACCCGCCGGTAGTAGGTCTCGATCTCGGAGCCGGCCGCAGCGGGGAACTCGTCCCACAGGACGTGGTGGAGCAGCTCGTCGCGGGAACGCCCCAGCACCCGGCAAGCCTCGTCGTTCACGTAGACGAACCGCCAGTGGTGGTCGAGCACGTAGAAGGCGTCGCTGATCGACTCGAGCGTGGCCTCGAGGCGCTCGCGATGGCGCTGCTCGGCCACTTCCAGCTCGAGCTGTTCGGTGATGTCGCGGAAGCGCACCGCCAGGTGGTCGCCCACCCGGTTGGCCCGCACCGCGTACGTGCCGCTGATGTGGGTGACCTCCGACGCGAACTCGATGGTCTGCAACCGGTCGTCGCCGGCCTGGAACACCTCGATGTACCAGTCGAGCAGACCCGAGGTGCGGTTCTCGGGGACGACCTCGGCCAGGCCCCGGTCCCGCCACTGCGACTCGTCGCCGAGGCCCATCGTGCGGGCACCCGCGGGGTTGAGGTAGCGGATCACCAGCTCGTCGATACCGCCGACGGCGTCGACCCGGGGCTCGAGGATCAGCACGCCGTCGTTGGCGGTGTCGCCGAGCTGACGGAAGACCTCGGCCTCGGCGGCGGGCCACTCAGCCATCGACGTGCTGGCCGATCGGGGCGGGGCGGCCCAGGTGGTACCCCTGACCGAGGTGGATGCCCATGTGGCGCAAGGCGTCGAGCTCGTCGGCGGTCTCGATGCCCTCGGCCACGACGAGCCCGCCGAAGGTCTCGGCGAACCCGGAGATGCCCGACAGCAGCGCCTGACGAGCGGGATCGGTGTCGATGGCGCTGATCCACCCTCGGTCGACCTTGACGAAGTGGGGTCGCAGTGCCAACACGTGGCGGAGGCTGGCCCAACCCGAACCGGCGTCGTCGACCGACATCCGCACGCCGGGGCCCAGCCGGGCGAGTGCCTCGCGCACCAGCTCGTAGTCGTCGACGCGCTCGTGCTCGGTCAGCTCGAGCACCAGCGGGCGGACGCCCACCAGCTCGATGACCGAGGTGAGGTCGTGGCGGGTGAGCAGCTCGGCCGACACGTTCACCGACAGGTAGCGATCGGGTGCCAGCCGGACGGCGTCGGCGACCGCGGCGTGCAGCGTGGCCAGCTCGAGCTCGATGCCGAGCCCGAGCCGGGTGGCCTCGTTGAAGCGGAGGTCGGGTCGGGCACCGTCGGCGAATCGGGTGAGCGCCTCGTACCCGAGCACCTCACCCGAGGAGAGATCGACGATGGGCTGATAGACGGGGTGGAAGGCGGTCTCGGCGATGATCGCCCGCAGGTCGCCGAGCGCCGCCGCCCGGTCGCCGGACTCGAGGCTGGGCATGAGCACCCGTTCGACCACCGGTGCCAGGTCGATCGCCGAGCTGAGGATCCCCCGGAGGTCCTCGGTGCGGTCACGGCCGGGGGTGGTGCCCAGCGCCAGCGCCGCGCTCGTCGTGCCCGAGGCGCCGGTGAGGCCCGCGACCACCGCAGCACCCGGCGCCTCGCCGACCAGGTCGCAGCCGGACTCCCCGTTGAGGAACCCCGCCCCGCTGGTCAACACCTGTTGCAGCTCGGCGGCGGCTCGCGGCTCGACCGACTGCCCGGGCTGGCGCACCGCCACGGCGTTGTGATCCAGCCCGGCCAGGAACCGCGCCGAGCCGTCGGGGGCCACGCTGACCACCGTCGCCGCGCTGACACCCGGGAGGCGCACCAGCATGCTCGCCACCTCGGTGGCGATGTGCGACGGCGAGCCCCCGGCGCTGATGCCGGCGATCGACCCGGCCAGTCGGGCCCGCTCGTGCAACGACTCCTGGACGTGGGAGCGCCACGCGTCGCGCCCCCGCAGGTGCGACTGCACCCGCGCCACCAGCTCGTCGAGGTCGACCGGCTTGGCGATGAAGTCGTCGGCACCGGCTTCGAGCCCCGACACGCGCTGGTCGGGGTCGGACTGTCCGGTGACGAGCAAGACCGGCAGCGTCGCGGTGGCCGGGACCGCACGGAGCCGCGCCAGCACCGTCGTGCCCGACATGTCGGGCAGCCCGTCGTCGAGGAGCACGACATCGACGTCGTGATGCTCGATCGTCTCGAGCGCCACCTGTCCCGAGTCGGCCTCGAAGACGTCGAACCCCCGCCGTTCGAACGCGCGAACGAACATGCGGCGAATCGCGGGCTCGTCGTCGACGACGAGGATCGTCGGCTTGTCAACGGGGTTCACGCGCGGTCCTTGCAGAGGGGGTTCGAACGGCGCTGCGGCGTCAACCTAGCCCGTCCCCGGCTGCGGTGTGCGCACACGGCTAGCCGTCCAGAGCCCCGCTGACGGCGTGCAGCAGTGCGTCGTTGCTGAACGGCTTGGGCAACCAGGTGACACCGTGGCGGTCGCCCGCCCCACCGATGCCGTCGGGACCGATCCCGCCGCTGGCCACCACGATGGGGAGGTGCTCGTCGCGACCACGCATGGCGGCGAGCAACGCCTCGCCCGAGGTGCCCGGGACGTTGAGGTCGGTGAGCACCACATGGACGCGGTTCCGGCCGAGGAGGTCGAGGGCCTCGTCACCGTCGCCTGCCATCAGTACCTCGTGTCCCGCCCCCTCGATCACCCTCCGCGCCAGACGAGCGATCATGGCCTCGTCCTCGACGATCAGCACCGTGGCCACGTCCCCTGCGGCACGGGTCGCTGACGGGACCCGACCGTTGGAGCGACCATCGACCACCGCATCGTCGGGGTCGATGGACCCTCGCGGGTCGTCCCCGAGCGCGAGCGGCAGGAACACGTCGAACACGGTGCCCTCGGCCGAGGTGTCGACGTCGATGAAGCCACCGTGGGCACGCACGACCGCCAGCGAGGTGGGAAGGCCGAGTCCGGTCCCCTCCCCCGGCGGCTTGGTGGTGAAGAACGGGTCGAACAGCTCGTCGAGGTGCTGGGGATCGATGCCGGTCCCGGTGTCGGCGACTCGGACCCGCACGTAGGGTCCCTCGTGCTCGACGTCGTCGGGTGGCGCCGCCGATGACCGTCGGTGTTGAGACGCCTCGACCACCTCGGACCCCACGCTCAGCCAACCGCCGTCGGGCATGGCATCGCGAGCGTTGACGAACAGGTTCAACAGGACCTGCTGGAGCTGGGTGTGGTCGCCGACCACGTCGACCTGCTCGACGGTGGTCTCGACGTCGATGCGGATCGTCACCGGAAACGTCTCGCGCACCATCGACAGGACCGACTCGACCAGGGACCCGACCTCGACCCGGTCACGCCGACCGCCGCCGCCCCGGGCGAAGGTCAGGATCTGCTGGCACATCCGGGTGGCCAGCTGGGCGCTGGTCCGGATCTGGGCCACCGTCTGGCGGTTCGACCCGTCGAGCTCGGGCTCGAGCTGGTCGGACAGCAACACGATGGGGCTCAACACGTTTCCCAGGTTGTGGGCGATGCCGCTGGCGAGGCTCCCGAGTCCTTCGAGGCGCTGGGCCCGCAGCTCGCGATCCTCGATCCGACGCTTGGCCGTGATGTCGGAGATGCCGCCGACCATGCGTACCGGCACGCCCGCGGCGTCGCGGACGACGGTGCCCCGATCGCGCACCCACATCACCGTGCCGTCGTGGTGGAGCATCCGGTACTCGCTGGACCAGGGCGATCCCTGGTGCACCGCATGGTCGAGCTCGGCGACGACCCGATCGAGGTCATCGGGGTGGATCATCTCGATCCACGCGTCGAGGGTCGGCTCCAACTCGTCGAGGGGATAGCCGAAGGTGGACGACATGCCCTCGCTCCACCACAGCTCGCCGCTGACCAGGTCCCAGTCCCACAGCGCGTCGTTGGTGGCGTTGCACAGGAGCCGGAACCGCTCGCCGTCGGCCCGCAGGGCGTGCTCGTCGGGTTCGTGGATGGTCATCGCGCCTCCTGCTGGCACGGGTGCGAACGGAACAGCACCGTTCGTCTCACCCACGAGGCTAGCGGCAGGTGCCCACGGAACGTGGCAGATGTCACGAACGGTGGCACCCCCACCGTGTCGGCCGCCGTCGAGCGCCGATGAGGGTTGCCGCACCATCGGTCAGGGCGCGGACCCCAACCCTCACCGTGGAGGGCCCAACGCCGACCACAACCGGCGACCGATCCCCTGACGTGCGGCACGAGTCGAGACCATGTCCATCCCCTCCATGACCGACGACGTCTACCGGGACCTGCTGGAGCTGCACGCCCACGTGGTCTTCGCGGTCGACGAGCACTGTCGCTTCATCGGACTCAACCCGGGTTGGCTGGACCTGTCGGGGTGCTCGGTGCAGTCCACGCTCGGCGTCGCGCTGGGCGACGTGCTGCACTGCGACCGTGCCGAGGATGGCGGCGCCACCACCGTCGACGACCTGCTGGCCTCGTGCCGTCACACCCGCCGGCTCCGTCGCCACGACGGCACCGTGCGGACCGTCGAGGTCACCGCCAGGCCCGGCCAGTCCCCCGATGGAGAGGTCGCCGCCGTCGGCACCATCACCGACGTGACCGCCCGCGACCACGACGAGGTGCAGCTGCGTCACAGCCAGAAGCTCGAGGCGGTGGGCCGCCTCGCCGCCGGCATCGCCCACGAGATCAACACCCCCATCCAGTTCATCGGCGACAACCTCAACTTCTTGTCCGAATCGTTCGAGCGGGTGGTCGAGCTGCTCGACCGGTACCGCTCCGCCCTCAACGGCGACCACGGCCACCTGTCCTGGGACGAGCGACAGCAGATGCTGCGCAGCGCCGAGGACCAGGCCGACATCGAGTTCGTCACCTCCGAGGTGCCCGAGGCGGTGGCCTCCGCGCTCGACGGGGCACACCGCGTGGCCAGCATCGTGCGGGCCATGAAGGCCTTCGACCACCCCGACCGGGCTGAGCCCCAGCCCGTCGATCTCAACGAGGTGATCGCCAACACCCTCATCGTGGCCCGCAACGAGCTCAAGTACGTGGCCGACGTCGAGACCCGGTTGGGCGAGGTGCCGACTCTCGCCGCCAACCCCGGCGACCTCGGCCAGGTGTTCCTGAACCTCTTCGTCAACGCCGCCGACGCCATCGGCCAGGTCGTGGCACCGACCGGCGGCCGTGGCACCGTCACCGTGACCAGCGAGGTGGTCGAGAACACCGCGGTGGTGACCGTCGCCGACACCGGGGGCGGCATCCCCGACGAGGTCGGCGACCGGATCTTCGAACCGTTCTTCACCACCAAGGAGGTGGGCAAGGGCACCGGGCAGGGTCTCCCGCTCGCCCAGGCGCTACTGGCCCGCCACCGCGGGAGGATCTGGTTCGAGACCGAACCCGGTGCGGGCACCACCTTCATCGTCACCCTGCCGGTCGAGACCGCCGACGAGCACCGCCGGCGATGACCAAGGTCCTCTTCGTCGACGACGAGCCACAGGTGCTGTCCGGACTGCGCCGGATGCTGCGACCCAGAGCCGGCGACTGGGAGCTGAGCTTCGCCGGAAGCGGACCCGACGCCCTCGCCGCCATCGACGCCTCCCCGGTCGACGTGGTGGTGACCGACATGCGGATGCCCGGCATGGACGGCGCCACGCTCCTCGCCGAGCTGCAGGAGCGCCATCCCGAGATCGTTCGGATCGTGCTGTCGGGGCACAGCGAGATGGGGATGGCGCTGCGCAGCTCCCAGGTCGCCCACCAGTTCCTCACCAAGCCCTGCGACGCCGACCTGTTGACCTCGACCGTCGAGCGAGCCTGTCAGCTCCAGGGCACGTTGCGGTCACCGGTGCTGCGCGGCGTGGTCGGCGAGCTCACCTCGCTTCCCAGCCCACCCCAGGTCGTGCTCGAGCTGCGCCGGTTGCTCAGCTCCGACGAGCCGTCGCTCGACCGCGTGGCCGAGCTGATCGGGACCGATCCCGGGTTGTCGGCCAAGCTGCTCCAGCTCGTCAACTCGGCGTTCTTCGGCCTGGGCAAGCGACTGACCTCGGTGCGCGAGGCGGTGAGCTACCTCGGCATCAACGTCTTGTCCAACCTCGCCGTCGCCATGAGCGCCTTCGATCGCTTCACCGAGGGCGCCGCCAACCCGGCGTTCCTCATGGCCGAGCAGGCCCATGCCCTGCGGATGTCGGGGCTGGTGCGCGACCTCGTGCCCACCGGTCGGGTGGGACACGATGCCTTCGTGGTCGGGCTGCTGCACGACGTCGGCATCCTCGTGCTCTCCTCCGCGGTTCCCGACGAGCACCAACGCGCCCGCGCGCTGGCCATCGACGAGGGGTTGCCGCTCACCGACGCCGAGCTCGCGGTCTTCGGCACGTCCCATGCCGAGGTCGGCGCCTACCTCCTGTCGTTGTGGGGGCTGCCCGCCGAGGTGCTCGAGGCGGTCGCCAACCACCATCGGGCACCCGAGCTCGGGCACCGGACCATGGACCTGGTCCACGCCGCCTACATCGCCGAGATGCTCGACGCAGCCCACAGCGGGCGGCCACGGTTCGGCGGCGCGCCGGTCCCCGAGATCGATCCCGACTACCTGGACCAGCTCGGCGTCACCGAGCGGATCGCCGAGCTGCGCGGCCGGTGAGGCTGGCGGTCAGGCGGTCTTGACCCGCACCGCCGCGGAACGGTCGACCCGCCCGTCGAAGTTGGCGATCCGCGCCAGGAGGTTGGCCGTCACCGTCTGACCCCGGCCCACGAGCAGCACTCCGTCGGAGGTCACCACGTCGGTGGCGAGCACCATGCCCACCGCGAGGTCATCCAACGCCACCTCCTCGGTCCCGCTCGACGCCGCGCGTGCTCGGGCTTCGCGGAGCGAGTCGATCGTGGCGGCATCGAGCAGCGGTTCACGCCCGCGCAGCTCACCGACGGCATCGTCGAGGCGGCGACCGGCGGCGTCGAGCTCGTCGAAGGCCAGGGCCACCCGCAGGATCCGTGCCCCCACGGGCAGTTCGGTGGCGGCGATGGACGCGGTCGACAACCCGGCGAGGATGGCGCGCACGTCGTCGAGCCGGGGGATGTCGGCGATGAGCCGCAGGGCCAGCGATGGCAGCCCGTCGACCAGCCTGCGCTCGTCGCCGTCGAGCGGGTCTCCGTTGTGCAGCTTGTCGATGAGCGTCGCCGGAAGCGTGACCGCACCGATCTGGGAGACCATGCTGGCCACCTGGACCGTCCACGGGTCGTCGACCTCGACCTCCTCGAGGAGCTGATCGACGACCGAGCGCACCCGCAACGCCCGGCTGAAGGCGGCGGGGTTGGTGAGCGCCAGGGTCTCGAGCAGCGCATCGATGCTGCGGTGCAGGGTCCGCTGCAACAGCTCGGCCTCGGCGGTCACCAACCGGTGCTGGTCGACGGCGTCGTCGAGCGCCTGGACCATGGTGGCCTGATCGGCCGGCTTGCAGAGGAACCGGAAGACGTGGCCGCCGTTCAAGGCGTCGATCGCGGTGTCGAGGTCGGCGTGGCCGGTGAGCAACAGTCGTGTGGTGGACGGGGTCAGCGCCGCCATCGACCCGAGCAGCGCCAGTCCCCCGGTTCCGGGCATTCGCAGATCCGACACCACCGCGGCGAACGGTTCGTCGGCGTCACGCACCAGGGCGACCGCCGCCTCCGCGCTCGACGCCGCGACCGCCTGGTAGCGGCTGCGGAGCTGACGGCGGAGGGCCCCGGTGACCGCCGGGTCGTCATCGACCAGCAGCACCCGCGGCAGGGTCGTCGAGACGCCGGCGCGGGGAGCGACGGTCGCCGGCGACGATGCTCGTGATGAAGGTGGGGTGGGGGTGGGTCGGTCGATCATGGTGGCCTCGGCGTGCCGCGATGATCGGCCGCCGACCCACCCTGGTGAGGGCTGGCCGGCGGTGGTCTGCTCAGCCGACGATGGCCGGGAGGATCTCGCTGATCGAGCCACGTATGGCAGCATCGGCGACCTGGTCGAAGGCGGTCTCGGAGCCGTTCACGATCACCACCTCGGCGCCGGCCG
>JBKGZW010000270.1:0-3119 GCA_046543225.1 Acidimicrobiales bacterium | reverse complement strand
TCGTCCCGATGTTCACATGCGGCTTCGAACGATCAAACTTCTCTTTCGCCATCGGGCTTCTCTCCGTTGGTGGACGGTGGACGCGGTAGGTGCGCCGACCGGAGCCAGCGCGGTGGTGATCTGATGCTGGTTGGTAGCGGCGGTCGGACTCGAACCGACGACCCCTCGATTATGAGCCGAGTGCTCTTACCGACTGAGCTACGCCGCCTCGACCAGGGTCGCTCACCTCGCGGTGCCCGGCCCTGGTTGGAGCCCCCTGACAGAATCGAACTGTCGACCTTTTCCTTACCATGGAAACGCTCTGCCGACTGAGCTAAGGGGGCGGTGACCGGGGACGAGCCCGGCAACCGGCTCGCCATTCTGCCACGGGCGAGCCCGGTTGCCCAACCCGGATCCGGCCGCCGCCGCGCCGGTGGCGGCCGCTCCCGGGCGATCGGCTCCAGACTGGGTCGATCGGACTGATTCGATCGACTCAAGTTCCTCCCCGCTCCGGCCGATGTTGAGAGCGTGAGGTACGAACGACTCGTCATCGATGGAGGGCAGGACCAGACCTTCGCCCTCGACTTCCATCCCCGGCTCACGGTGGTCACCGGGGTCGGCCGGGCCGAGCGGGACGGCCTGATGTCGGAGCTGGTGGGCACGCTCTCGGACAGCCGCGCCGGTGGTCACCTCGAGGTGACCGACGACCGGGGTCGTCACCTGGCGGTGTTCCGCCCCCACGGCGCGCGTCACCTGGTGGTCGACATCGACGCCGGCACCGACGTCAGCGCCGCGTACCGCACGCCCGAGGGCGCCATCGACCTGCTCGCGGTCGAGGGTCTCGACCAGCAGACCGCCAAGCGCCGGATGCGGGTCACCGCCCAGGACCTCACCACTCGCACCCAGAGCGCCGAGCTCATCCGCCGACTGGCCGCCTGTGACCAGGCCCTGATCTGGAAGATCGCCGAGCGGCTCCAGTCGACCGAGGCCACGCTCCACAAGATGGCCGAAGACGCCGGCACCGCCCCAGAGGACCTCGAGCTGGTCGACTCGGTCGAGCGCCGCCACCAGGAGTACGAAGCCGCGCAGGCCCGCCACGAGCGAGTGCGCAAGCTCACCTTCTACCTCGCCGCCGCCAGCGCCATGGCCGCCCTCCCGCTCGGCTACCTGCTCACCCCGGTGGCTGCGCTGGTCGCGCTCGTGCCCGCCGTGCTCATCCTCGTCACCTCGCTGTTGTTCTGGCGCAAGCTCGCCAAGGCCCGCAAGGCCGAGGAGGAAGCCCTCGAACGTGCCGGCGCCTCCTCGTACCTCGGCTTCCACCTCCAGCGGGTCAACAGCCTGTTGTCGAGCGACCAGAGCCGTCGCGAGCTGAGCGAGGCCGCCGAGGCGCATCGCGAGGCGGTGGACGCCTGGCAGAAGCAGGCCGGTGACGTGCCGGTGGCCTGGGCGCTCGACCACCGTGAGGACATCGTCTCCGCCGCCCGGGTGCGCGTCCGGGCCGAGAACCCCGCCTCCGAGCTCGAGGTCGAGGACCTCGGTTCGGTCCTCGCCGAGGAGCTGGTGGTCCGTCTCGCCGAGGCCCGCCGGATCGGCCAGACCGGTGAGAGCTTCCCGCTCGTGCTCGACGACCCGTTCGTCAACTTCGACTCGTCGGTCAAGCCGGCGCTGCTCGAGCTGCTCGTCGAGTCGTCGCACCGTCAACAGGTGCTCCTGTTGACCGAGGACCCCGACGTGGCCGCCTGGGCCCGCCTCGAGGCGATCACCGGCGCCCTGTCGGTGGTCGAACCATCAGCACCGGCCGCCGAGGCAGAGGCCGAGGCCGAGGCCCGCACGCCGCTGCCCGAGTCCAGCCGCATCATCATCTGACCGCTGCGGCGAGCTGCGCCTAGGGTCGGGCCGTGCGCGTCCGCCTTGCCTCGCCCGACGACAGCGAAGCCATCCGAGAGATCTACAACACCGAGGTCTTGACCTCGACCGCGACCTTCGACCTCGTGCCCCGCTCAGCATCCGAGCAGCGGGCCTGGCTGCAGGCCCGATCTGGAGCGCATGCGGTGATGGTCGCCGAGTCCGAGTCCGGCATGGTCATCGGGTTCGGCTCGCTGTCGCCCTACCGCGAGCGGCCTGCCTACAGCACCACGGTCGAGGACTCGGTGTATGTGCACCGCGAGCACCAGGGCGAGGGCGTGGGGCGGGCCCTGCTGGGTGAGTTGGTCGACCTGGCCTCGCTGCACGGCTTCCACACGATCATGGCCAGGATCGTGTCGGGGCACGAGGCCTCGATCGCCCTGCACGCGGCGCTCGGGTTCGAGCAGGTGGGCACCGAGCGCGAGATCGGCCGCAAGTTCGGGCGCTGGCTCGACGTCGTGGTCATGCAACGCATGCTGTGAACCGTTCGTCGCCGACATGGGCGTCGGAGTGGTCACCAGGGGTGCATCTTCGACGCCCACCGAACGGTGGTCGGGCGAGTTCACGCGCCGCTCACCCCCCGATCGGCACGCCACCCTTCCTCACCGGTTCGAGCCTGGGTAGCCTCCACCTCGCGCTTCCCCCTCAGCACCTCGCACGAGGGGACGAACCCATGCCCACCGACAAGCGCTCGCGTCTCGACCGTTGGCTCGCCACCCACCACGGTGTCGTCTCCCGCTCGACCCTGGTCGACCTCGGCTTCACGACAGGCGCCATTCGCCACCTCATCGCCAGCGAGGGGTGGGAGACCATGTACCGCGGCGTGTACCGGTCGCCTGCGCACCCGGTCACCAGGGTCCAGACGCTGTCTGGCATCTGCCAGTACAGCGACGTCGCCGTGATCGGCCTGACAACTGCAGGCCAGGAGCTGGGGCTCAGGAGGATGTCCGACCGACGGATCCATGTGTTGGTTCCCCACGGATACGGTCTCAGCCTTCCCGGTGTCGAGGTGCACCGCTGTCGTCAGATCGACCCGATCGACATCGCACTCCCGCGCCGCGATGGCGTCTGCCTGACGAGTCCTCCTCGGACGATCTTCGATACGAGCGCGCTGCTGGACGCCGCCGCGATCGAGAGCGTCATCGAGCAGGTCCTGCTGGAGGGTCGCTGCAGCCTCAGCACGCTCGTTCGCACGGGAGAGCGGCTCCACCACCCGACGCGACCGGGAGCCTCGA
>JBKGZW010000062.1:0-14851 GCA_046543225.1 Acidimicrobiales bacterium | reverse complement strand
CCTCGCCGCGCTCCAGCACCCCCTGGAGGATCTCGATGTCGGAGTCGCTGCGAGCGCGGTGAGGAAGAGCTCGCGGTGAAGCGGTGGGACCGTCTCGCCCAGCTCAACAACGAGTTCCACGAGGCTGTTGCGCGGGCATCGGGCAACTCCCAGCTTCCCTTCCTGCTCAACCTCTATGCGAAGCGGATCACCTGGATGTTCGCGCGCTCGGCCGAGCGTCGCGGCCCGGTTGCGTGGGTCGAGCACGCCGCCATCGTCGAGGCTGTGGCGGGGCGAGATCCGGATCTGGCCGAGCGCCGTGCCCGTGAGCACATCGAGCACTCCCGACAGGAGTTCCTCGTCGAGATCGGCGAGACCCCACTCGACAGTTAGCAGCATTCTGCATACAATCGACTGCTGAGTCCACTGGAGGCACGGGGAGTTGGGTATGCAGGTGATCGGCAAGGCACTTCGCTTCGATCCGGCCGGTGAGGCCAGGCGGGCCGAAGACCTGGGCTTCGACGGGGTGCGGGTCATCGACCACTTCATGAGCGGAGTTCCGCCCGAGCCGCCAGCCGCGGTACCTCACCCCTTCGTCTCCCTCGGCGCTGCCGCCGCAGCGACCAGCCAGGTGCTGCTCACCCAGACCATGGTGGCCGCCCCGATCCGCCATCCCTTCGAGGTCGCCCAAGCGGTGTCGAGCCTCGACCGGATCTCCGGAGGGCGGGCCGAGCTCGGGATGGGGACCGGGTGGCTCGAGAGCGAGTTCGACAACACCGGTCTTCGCCTCGGGCCGCCGCGCGAGCGGATCGACCGGCTGATCGAAGCGGCAACGATCTGCCACGAGATGTTCCACCGCCAAGGATGTGTCGAGTTCCACGGTGACCACTTCCGAGCGGTCTCCACTGCCGAGTGGCCAACGACTCCCCACGTTCCCGAGATCATGCTCGGCGGTCACGGTCCGAACATGCTGCGGCGAGCGGCCGCGGTGGCCGACCGCATCGATCTCTTGGAGGCCATGTCAGCCAGCGGTCCCCGTTTCGATGGAGACCATCTCAACGACGTCGTCAACCTGAGGCGCCGCATGGCTCTGGCCGATGAGGCGGCCGAGCGCAGCGGCAAGCCCATCGCGTTCTCTGCCACCGTCAACATGGTCGTCCGGGACTCGCCAGCAACGAGGCTGGCTGAGGCCCGTTCACTGGCCAGCATCGCGAACTGTGACTCGTCCGCCTTCGACTCCGAGCTGCTGCGCATGGTGGCGACGGAGTCCGACGCGCTCGAGCGGTTCGCGGTGCTGGCCGAGCTCGGCATCGATCGGCTTCACATCCGTCCCGTCGACGAGCAGACCCGCGAGTGGCTCGAAGGTTCGCTGGCCGACCTTCGGGCGCTGTGACACAGACCCGCGACCCAGTCGAGCCGGCGTCTGACACCGTCGAACGCGAGCCCGATGGCGGGGTGCTACGCCGGTGGCTCGCGCTGGTGGCCCTTCTGGGGGCGACCTTCATCGGTACGATCAACAACAGCATCGTCAACGTCGCGGTGCCTTCGATGTCCACCGACCTCGAGGTGCCGATCTCGACGACGGTGTGGGTGATCTCGGGCTTCGTCATCGCCCTGGGGACGCTGATGCCACTGGCCGGGAAGATCGGCGACATGTACGGCCCGCGCCGCGTCTTCCTCTGGGGTCTCTTGCTGTTCGCTGTGGCCTCGCTGATCGTGGGAAGCGGGAGCAACATTGTGGTGGTCATCGTCGGGCGGCTCCTCCAAGGCGCGGCAGGTGCTCCGGTCCTGCCATGCGTCCTTGCCACCATCAGCCGGTTGTTCGACCCCCACGAACGAGGGCGCGCAGTGGGAGCGTGGGCGGCGGTGAACTCGGCCGCCTTGGCGGCCGGACCAGGGATAGGTGGAGTCATCCTCGACAACCTTGGTTGGCGCGCGATCTTCTACATGACCTCACCCTCGATCCTCGTCGTCGCCGGGGCGGTGGCGATGCTCGTTCCAAAGGACCTCCCGTCAGTTCCTCGGCGCCTCGATGTGGTCGGTGCCCTGCTCGTCGCGGTGGCGCTCGCCTCCTTCGCGATCCCGATCACCGAAGGGCGCACGTGGGGATGGACGAACCCGCTCACCCTCGCCCTCCTGATCGTGTGCGCGCTCACCGGTGTGGTCCTGGTGAGGCACCTCCGGCGCGAGTCCGAGCCGTTCATCGACCCTGCCCTGCTGCGAGTCAGTGGCTACCTGGCCGTGACCGGGATCGCGTCCTTGCAGATGATCGTCCTCTTCTCGGTGACCTTCAGCGTCCCGGTCTTCCTCGTGGTGACCGGTCAGGCCAGTGCCGCGATGGCGGGACTCATCACCTCCGCACTGCCTGGGTCCATGGTGGTCGGTGCGCTCGTCGCCGGCCGGTTGAGCGGAGTCGTCGGCTTCGATCATCTGGCCTCGCTGGGTGGTATCGGCATGCTCGTCGGGGCGGTCGGTGTGGCGCTATCGGTTCCCTCCTGGCCGCCGCTGGTCGCGTCGATGCTCATACTCGGCCTCGGCATCAGCCTCATCCAGGCGCCGGCTGCGAACGCCGTGACAGGCCTGGCACCGCCTGGTCAGACGGGCCTGGCGGTGGGCGTGTTCAACACCGCCCGCTTCGTGCTGGGTGGCCTCGGCGCGACCCTCGCGGCGGTGGTGTTCACGACGATTTCCGGAACCGACACCGGCCCCGTTGGTCTGGAGGAGGGACTGAGGGCGGTGCGAGTCGCCATGGTGGTTGCCGTGGTCCCATCCTTCGGGGTCCTCCTGGTCGCTCGGGCCCTTGCCCAGGTCGAGGATCTGGCGTCGGACGCATGACGACCCCGTTACTTTTGTCTAATGCCTATTGTTAACAGTAGACTCTTGTGTTACGTTGCTTCGGCTGGGTGTGGGGGAGGCGCCTGGCTTGATCCAGCCAACTACCACCCTTGAACTGGGGGATACATGCGAACACACACCCGCGCGGGCAGGTCGCTCATCCGTCGAACTCTCGCAGTCCTGATCGTCGCCGCCTTCGTCGCGGCAGCGTGCGGCAACGACGATTCGGGCAACGACGGCGGCACCTCCGGCAACGACGACGGCACCTCCGGTAACGACGACGGCACCTCCGGCAACGACGACGGCACCTCTGGAGGCGACGACTCCGCAAGTGGTTCGTCCATCGTGATCGCAATCGCCGACGAGCCGTCCACCCTCGATCCCCAGATCGCCGAGGACGGCAACGAGCGGGCCATCACCGACAACATCTACGAGACGTTGCTGTGGCGCGACACCGAGACCAATGAGCTCGAGCCATTTCTTGCCGCCGAGCTCCCGACCCAGGTCGACGACACGACCTGGGAGTTCGTCCTCCGCGAGGACGTCACCTTCACCAACGGCGAGCCGTTCAACGCCGAATCGGTGGCGTACTCGGTGAACCGCCTGGTCGACCCCGACTTCGGGTCCGCCCAGCGCGACTTCTACGGCCCCATCAACGGAGCCGAAGCGGTCGACGAGTTCACCGTCCACATCACCACCGATGGCTTCGATCCGGTGGTCCCCGCCCGCATGTACCGCATGAAGATGCTCCCCGCAGGCGCGGACGACACCGACTACGGGCAGGAGGCGATCGGCACCGGACCTTACAAGCTCGTCGAATGGGAGCGTGGTCAAGAGGTGACCCTCGAGCTCAACGAGGACTACTGGGGCGAGACCCCGTCGATCACCGACGTCACCTTCCGCTTCATCCCCTCGTCGGGCACCCGCGTCGCCGGGCTCGGCACCGGCGAGATCCACCTCAGTACCCTGCTGCCGCCCGAGCAGGCGGCCGACGCTCCGCAGGTGCTGTCGCGCGACGGCATCGAGTTTCCCGTCTACCGCCTGATGAACTACGACGGGCTGATCGAGGATCCCAGGATCCGGCAGGCCATGAACTATGCGGTCGACAAGGAAGCCATCGCCGACGATCTGTACAGCGGGTTCGCCACAGTCGCTCAGTGCCAGGTCCTCACCGAGGGTCACTTCGGCTACAACCCCGACCTCGAGCCGTATCCCTACGACCCGGACCGGGCTCGTGAACTGCTCGACGAGGCTGGATACGACGGTGAGCCGGTGCAGTTCCTCGGCGCCACCGGGCGCTGGCTCAAGGACTCCGAGCTCCACGACGTGATCATCGGATACCTCTCCGAGGTCGGCTTCAACTTCGACACCGACATTCGCCCCTTCGCGGCATACCTCGAGAGCTTCACGTTGACCGTCGGCGAGAACCAGCCCGAGGTGGGCTTCGTCTCATCCTCCAACGCGCTGTTCGATGCCTCCAACGCTGATGCCTACTACACCAGCGATGGCAGCCTCTCGAGCTACGTGAACGACGACGTCGACGCAGCGATGGACGCGGCTCGCAGCGAGTCCGACCCCGATCAGCGGGAGGCCGACTTCCACGAGGCCATGCAGATCGGCTGCGAGGAGGACCCCGTCTTCCTGTTCCTCGTGAACCTCCAGGACATCTACGGCGCTGCCGAGAACCTCGAATGGCAACCGAGGATCGACTCGGCGCTCTACGTGCCCGAGATGTCGCTCAGCTAGCGAACACCCGATGAGGGGTGGCCGGAGTTGGGCCGGCCACCCCTCATGCTCACCCCGAGAGGCTCTCACCCCATGCGTCGCGTCCTCATCAAGCGACTTCTCATCGGAGTCCTGGTCATCTTCTTGGTGTCCACTGCTGTCTTCGTCATCACCCGCATGGTCACGAGCCCCGAGCTCGCCTTCCTCCCCGTCGACGCCTCCGAGGCCCAACGGGTCGCCATCCGCGAGCACCTCGGGCTCGACCAGCCACTGTGGGGGCAGTACCTCGACTACCTGGGCAGCATCCTCACCGGCAACCTCGGTGATTCGTACTGGCAGCCTGACACCAGCGCCCTGTCCATCGTCTTCGATCGGCTCCCGCTGACCGTTGCCCTCAACGTGGTGGCGATCCTCGTCGCCCTCGTCATCGCCGTCCCGCTCGGCGTGGTGGCCGCGCTGAACCCTGGTTCCCTGCTCGACCGGGTGACCACCACCGCGTCGCTCCTCGGCCTCTCCGCGCCTCAGTTCTGGCTGAGCTTCATGCTCATCCTGATATTCGGTGTGAACCTCGGATGGCTGCCGACCTCGGGTGCCGCAGGCGCATCGTCGGTCATCCTCCCATCGCTTGGCCTCGCGCTACCGACCGCAGGAAAGCTCGCACAGATGATGCGCAGCACGATGATGGACGAACTCGACCGGCCGTACATGATGACCGCCGAGTCGAAGGGCATGAAGGCGTTCTACCGGGTCACCCGCCACGCCTTCCGCAACTCGTTGGTGCCGGTGCTCACCCAGAGCAGCTTCGAGTTCGCCCGGATGATGGCGGGCTACACCATCGTCGTCGAGAAGGTGTTCGCCTGGCCAGGTGTCGGCCTGCTGACCGTCCAGGCGCTGGAGCGCCAGGACCTCATGCTGCTCCAAGCCATCGTCATCGTGGTCGCCACGATGATCGTGCTCGTCAACCTCGTGACCGACCTCCTCTATACGGTGATCGACCCTCGAATCGAGGTCAGCTGATGACCGATGCACTCGTCACCCCTCCGGTGGCTTCCCCAGGAATGAAGCGACAGACGGGGCGAGCGGTATTCATCCACGACCTGTTGCGGTCCGGTACCGGCCTCTTCGGGGCCGTGCTCCTCGGGCTCATCGTGCTCGCGGCCATCCTCGCTCCGTGGATCAGTCCCCACGATCCCACTGCCCAGATGCTGTCGAACCGGCTGCAACCCCCGATCTTGTTCGGCGGAACGACCGAGCATCTCCTCGGAACGGACCAGCTCGGCCGGGATCTGCTCAGCCGGCTGCTCCAAGGCGCCCGGCTCTCGATGATGGTCGCGCTCGCGGTCGTGGCCATCGCCGGGACCTTCGGAGTCGTCATGGGCCTGCTGGCCGGCTATCGGGGCAAGACGACCGACGCGGTCATCATGCGCATCGTCGACATGCAGCTGGCGTTCCCGGGCATTCTGTTGGCGCTCGTCATCCTGTATGCCCTCGGGCCCAGCGCCGCCCTGCTGATCATCGTCTTGTCGATCAACGGCTGGATGGTCTACGCGCGCATCACCCGCAGTCTCGTGTTGTCGCTGCGCTCGAGCGAGTACATCGAGGCCGCGGAGATGGCCGGTGCGGGCCCCATCCGGCTCATGGGTCGGCACATCCTCCCGAACCTCACCTCGCCCATCCTCACCCTGGCCGTGCTCGAGTTCGCCCGCATCATCCTCGCCGAGGCGTCGCTGTCGTTCCTCGGCTATGGCGTCCAGCCCCCCGACTCCTCGTGGGGCCTCATCATCGGCCAGGGCCAGGACTATCTGAGAAGTTCCTGGTGGCTGGTCACGATCCCTGGGCTCGTCATCTGCGCGACGGTGCTCAGCGCCAACCTCCTGGCCAGCTGGCTCCGCATCTACACCGACCCGAAGCAGCGCGAGAAGCAGCTCGGCGGTCAGATGGACGACCTCGCCAAGGACCTGAGGAACGCCGATGACTGAACGTCTGCTCGAGATCGAGAACCTGCGGATCGCCTTCCCCACCAGATCGGGTCCGGTCTACGGGGTCAAGGGCGTCACCATGAACGTCGGGACCAACGAACGCCTCGGCGTCGTCGGCGAATCCGGCTCGGGCAAGAGCGTGACCGCGCTGGCCGCGCTCGGCCTCGTGCAACCGCCCGGGCAGGTGGTTGGCGGCACGGTGAGGTGGCAGGGCAAGGACGTGCTCGACCCGAAGGTCGCCCAATCGCTGCGCGGTCGGGAGATCGCGATGATCTTCCAGGATCCCATGGCGTCGCTCAACCCACTGATGACTGTCCAGGGACAGATCTGTGAGGTGCTCGAACATCGTCTCGGGATGGATCGCAACGCTGCTCGCGCCCGCGCGGTCGAGCTCCTCGAGCTCGTCGGCATCCCGTTCCCACGCGAGCGCCTACGCCAGTACCCCTATGAGTTCTCCGGCGGCATGCGTCAGCGGGTGATGATCTCGATCGCTCTCGCCGCCGAGCCGAAGCTGCTCATCGCCGACGAGCCGACCACCGCCCTCGACGTCACCATCCAGGCCCAGATCCTCGAGCTCTTGAGCGATCTGTCCAAAGAGCTCGGCGTCTCGGTGATGATGATCACCCACGACCTGGGCGTGGTCGCGGAGTTCTGCGACCGCGTCCAGGTCATGTACGCAGGTCGGGTCGTCGAGCGGTCTCCGGTCGAGCCCCTCTTCAGCGATCCATCCCACCCCTACAGCGCCGGCCTGATCGCATCTTCACCCCGGGTCGACACCGACCTCGAGGAGCTCGTCTCGATCCCCGGTGACCCGCCTAGCCATGCCGATGAGCACGCCGGATGTCCCTTCCACCCGCGCTGCCCCGAATCCGACGACGAGTGCCGCAGGACGCCGCCACCCCTGGTCGAGGTCAGCCCGCGGCGCTGGGTCGCGTGTTGGAAGCGGTAGGTGCCCAGATGTCAGCCAATGGTTCGCCCCCCAACGAGACGATGCCCATGAGCACAACCGGTCCGAACTCGACCTCGCCCACGGCGGCGATGACCGACCCCGCGACTGTGCCGATCATGAGTGCCCGCGACCTCAGCGTCGAGTTCGTGGTGCGCGGCAGGGCGGGTCGTGGCGGTGCGAAGGGTCGCAAGACCGTCAGTGCCGTCGACCGGATCGACCTCGACGTCCTGCCGGGTGAGACTCTCGGCCTCGTCGGCGAATCCGGGTGCGGGAAGTCGACCACCGGTCGTGCGATGGTGGGCCGCGTACCGCTCACGAGGGGATCGATCCACTTCGACGGCACCGACGTCACCAACTACTCGAACCGGCAGTGGCGGTCGTTGCACAAGGACGTGCAGCTGATCTTCCAGGACCCCTATGGGTCGCTCAACCCTCGGATGAAGGTCCGCGACATCATCGGCGAGCCGCTACTCCTCCACGGTGTCGCCAGGGGCGACGCGCTACGTGACGAGGTGGCCAAGCTCCTCGAGATGGTGCGGCTGCCCACGTCTGCCCTCGATCGCTACCCACACGCGTTCTCCGGAGGCCAGCGACAGCGGATCGTCATCGCCCGGGCCCTGGCCTTGCGACCGCGGTTCATCGTCGCCGACGAGCCCGTCTCGGCGCTCGACGTCTCGATCCAGGCGCAGGTCATCGGGCTCATGCAGGATCTGCAACAAGAGCTCGACCTCTCCTACCTGTTCATCGCCCACAACCTGGCCGTGGTCCGCCACATCGCCGACCGGCTTGCGGTGATGTATCTGGGCCGGATCGTCGAGCTCGGCGAGAAGCACCAGCTCTACGCCGCCCCGCAACACCCGTACACCAAGGCGTTGCTCAGCGCCGCTCCGATCCCCGATCCCACCGTCAAGCGCCCGGAGCGGATCATCCTGCGGGGCGATCCCCCAAGCCCGATCGATCCGCCGGCGGGGTGCCGGTTCCACACCCGGTGCCCGTGGGTCATCGACAAGTGCACCACCGAGCAGCCACCGCTCGAAGAGGTGGCGCCCGGCCATCAGGTCGCGTGCTGGGTCGTCACCGACGCCCCCGTCGCGATCACCCCCCGTCAGAAGGAGCCCTCATGACCTCACTGCTCGATTCGGTGTCCACCGGTCGACCGCCCGAGTTCGGGTTGTTCGTCGGTGGCGCACCTCGGTCCGGGCACGGTCCGGAGCTGTCGCTCACCTCTCGCCTCGACAGCTCGGTGATCGGCCAGGTCGCCAGCGCCGATCCCTCCGACGTCGAACAGGCCTACGAACGACTCGCGGCAGCGCAACCAGCGTGGCGCGACCTCGCCCCCGGGGCCCGCGCCCAGATCTTTCTCAACGCAGCCCGCCTGTTCCGCGAGCGTGCGGGAGAGCTCGGCTCGGTCATCTCTGCGGAGATGGGCAAGCCCCTGGGTGAGGCGAAGACCGAGGTCGAGAAGGGCTCGGCCATCCTGGAGTACTTTGCCCAGGCGCCATACCACACCAGCGGCGGGACCTTCGTGACCGACACCGGCGAGGACGTGTCGATCCTGGTGGAGCCACTGGGCGTCGTCGCCCTCATCACCCCGTGGAACTTCCCGTTCACCCTGCCGCTGCGCAAGATCGCGGCGGCGCTCGCCACCGGCAACACCGCGCTGTACAAGCCCGCTTCCAACGGTGCGCTCTGTGGACTCGCGATCGGCCAGACGCTGGTCGACGCCGGCCTTCCACCGGACGTCCTGAACGTCATCGTCGGGAAGAGCTCGGTCATCGAGCACGCTTTGTTCCAGGATCCGCGGCTGGGCGGAGTCAGCCTCACCGGCTCGTATGCCACGGCTGCCGCCATCCGCAAGGTGCTCCCGGTCGAGGTGCCGTTCCAGGCCGAGCTCGGTGGCAAGAACGCACTGGTCGTTTGGGCGGATGCCGATCTGCACTTCGCGACCGACATCATCTGGCAGTCCTCGTTCCGCAACAACGGCCAGATCTGTACGTCGGCGGGGCGACTGCTGGTCCACGCCGACATCGCCGATGCCTTGCTCGACCGTCTGCGCAGCCGCGCCGGCGCGCAGCCGTCGTCCACCGCCGACGGCGAGTTCGGTATCTTGTCCTCGCCCGGCGAGCAGGAGAAGATCCTCGAGACGATCAGCCGTGCTGCCGGCGACGCGGTCGAGATCATCGCTCCGGACTGGGGCGAGGGCCGGGTCGGGCCCACCGTGCTGGTCGCGCCGACCGAGGAGGACCTGCTCTGCGAAGAGATCTTCGGCCCGGTGCTCACCTTCGAGACCGTCACCGACATCGACGAAGCCGTCGAGCTGGCCAACCGGACCGACTACGGCCTGACCGCGGGAATCGTCACCAACGACCTCGACGCCGCCAAGACGTTCTGGCGCGGCTCTCACGCAGGCACCGTCAAGGTCAACGCCTCGCTCACCGGCACGCCGTTTCACGTCCCGTTGCAGGGGTGGGGGCACTCCGGGGTGGGCGCCGGAGAGGGCGGGAATGCCTCGATCGACTTCTTCACCAGGCGCAAGGCCGTCTACCTCCGCCGAGCCCCGGTGCGCTGACCCCCCCAGACAGAGACACCCAGACCGAAAGGCCACATCATGTCGAAGATCACCATCGCCGAAGCCCGCACCGTCGTCGCTGCCGGGCTGGAGTCAGCCAGAGAACAGGGAGTCGGGATGGCCATCGCCGTCGTCGACTACGCCGGACAGCTCGTCGCGTTCGAGCGCGGCGACGATGCCCCGTGGATCGTCTCGGAGATCGCATGGCGCAAGGCCCGGACCTCCGCCGCCTTCGGCAAGCCTTCCGGCGACCGCGAGGAAGGCTGGGCCCAGCGGCCGTTCTTCGCTCAGAGCGTCATCGCCCTCGGCGACTATGTCGTCGGCAAGGGTGCGGTGCCGTTGTTCCGCGACGGAGAGTGCATCGGCGCTGTCGGTGCCAGTGGCGGCATTCCCGACCAAGACCTCGTCGCGGCCGAGGCCGGAGCAGCAGCCTTCCACGGATGACCGTCGTGCAAGGACCCAGTGGGGGCGTCGCGTCCGGTGACCCTCGGGCCGCCGAGTCAGGCCTGCGCGTCCTGGCAGATGGCGGCTCGAGCGTCGACGCGGCTCTCGCCATGGCCGTCACCCAATGGGTCGTCAACGGCCCGATCTGTGGTCCCGGCGGCGATCTGTTCGTCCTCCACGTCGACGACGGAACCTCCCGGGTGTACAGCGGATGGTCCAGGGTCCCGTTCGGCTTCCCGCCGGACGGACCCGTTGACTCTCACGGGCCGCGCTCAGCAGTGGTCCCCGGGGCGATGTCGGGCGTCGACGCGGCATGGAAGGCGGCCGGCCGGGTGCCGTGGCGGCGGCTCTTCGAGGATGCCATTGCGCTGGCAGATGGGCATGAGGTCACCCCCTGGATGGCCACGAGCTACGCGTCGGTCGAGGCGAAAGGGCACCTGAGCGCGCTGCGGGCGGTCCTCGACACCGACCAGGCGCCGACGGTCGGTGAGCGTGTCAGCTGTCGTCGCCTGAAGGCCACCCTCGGCGTCCTCGCCGACGACGGCGCCGATGCGTTCTACCGCGGGAGCCTTGCCGCGGCGATCCTGAGCGCCTCGCGGGCCGATGGGGCATACCTGCGCGCGGATGATCTGGATGCGATGACCGGACATGCCGGTCCAGCCACAACGGTCGCGCTCGACGACATGACCATCGCGTATCCGCCACCGCCCAGCCAGTCCGGCATCACCGCCGACATGCTCGCGGCCGCCGGAGCGGAGATGGCAGCCGAGAGCCGAAGCTTCGCCAACGCCACAGCTCCGGTCGCGATGGACCAGCTCATCGCCCGGTGCATCGTCGGGGTGCCAGGCACCGCGACGAGCATCGCCACCGACGGTGTGAGCGCTGCGGTGGTGGTGCACAGCCTCGCCGGAGTGCAGTACGGGAGCGGATGGGTGGCGGGCGACACGGCCATCGCACTCGGAAACCGGGTCGGGACCTCACTCACGACCCGCCCCGACCTGGCCGCGGCCAACCCCGTCCCTGGCTCGGTGCTGCCGCACACACTCAGCGCTGCATGGTTCGATGGCGGCGATCGATGGCTGCTCATCGCGACACCAGGCGGCGATCGGCAGGTTCAGTGGCTGGCGCAAGCCGGTCAGCGGTTCCGCCGAGGCGAGCCGCTCTCGGCGATCGTCGGTGGACCGCGCTGGTTCGTGTGCCCCGAGGGTGACCGGTTCGGGGTCCCAGGCGGCATCGGCAAGGAGTGGTTCCTGTTCGCCGAGCCAGGGATCGAGTGGTCCGAAGACGCTGACCTGGCGTCGTTCGCCATCAAGCGCGTCGACAACGTAGGCGGTGGGCTCCAAGCCGTGGAGCTCGAGGATGGCACGTGGCGCCTGGGATCCGATCCCCGGTCGGGCGGCACTGCCCTTGCAGGAGGAGCAACAGATGTATGACGGGATGAACCTCGCTGATCCGGCTTGGATGGACAGCTTCACCAGCGAGATCGCCGCCTTCGCCCACGAGCACCGTGACGAGTTGCGCAGGTGCAACGACCGAGGTGAGTTCCCCGGCGAGATCTATCGAGAGATGGGTAGGCGCGGTTGGGTCGGTCCGTTCGCCCCGACCGAGCACGGCGGGCTGGGCGGCGGCGTGCAGGAGTACTGCGTGGTCGAGGAGGAGATCGGTCGCACCGGGCTCGTGTCACCTCAGATCTCCACCCAAGGCCAACGCTGGCTGCTCGACTGGGGCACTCCCGACCAACAGGACCGCTATCTGGGCCCGATGGCCAGGGGCGAGATCATCTTCTCCGAGTCGATCTCCGAACCCGGCGTCGGATCGTCACTCAAGCTCATGCAGGCCACTGCGCGTCCCGACGGCGACGATTGGATCCTCGACGGGCGCAAGACCCACGTGAACCTCGGGCACCAGTCTCAGGTCACGTTGCTGTACGTGATGGCCGAGCAGGGGCTCACCGCCTTTCTGGTCGACACCGACCTCGATGGGGTGACCACCGCGCAGACCGATCCGATCGGTCTTCGTCTCATCCCGACCGCAGACATGATCTTCGAAGAGGTCCGGGTGCCCTCCTCCGCCGTGTTGGGCGAAGTCGGCAAGGGCATGGACACCTTCTTCAGCACCTTCAACATCAGCCGCCTGGGGAACGCCTCGGAGCTGATCGGGTTCGGGCGCCGGGCCATGACCGACGCCATCCGGTACGCGCAGGGTCGCGAGGTCGGCGACGGCCACGTCATCGACTTTCAGGGAATCCAATGGACGGTGGCCGACGCCTACAGCGCGCTGTACGGCGCCTCGCTGGCTCGAGACCGGGCGGCTCGCCTGGCCGACCAGAGGGAAGACCCGGCACTGGCGACGTCTCTGGCGAAGAAGATGTCGATCGAGGCAGCCGAGCTCGCATCGAGTGAGGCGTTCGCCCTCGTTGGCGGCTACGGCCTCTACGGGAACACCGACTTCGGGCAGATCCTGCACGACGTCAAGGTGCTCCGCATCGCTGGCGGCTCGCTCGAGGTGCTCCGCAACCACGTCGCTCGTCGTGTGCTCCGCGACGCCTCACTGGAAGGTCTCGAGTGAACAACCTGACCGAGCTCCTCGTCCACCGTCGCGAGCGGTCTCCCGATCAGGTGTGGGGACTCGTCGACGACCACGAGCCCTTCGCCGAGGCGTTCGACCGCGCCGCGCGTGCTGCGACGCTGCTCGGTGGGTTCGGTGTGGCAGCAGGATCTCGCGTCGCGGTGATTGGCACGAACTCACGGCAGTACCTCGCGGCGTGGGGAGCCCTGCAGCTCGCCGGCGCCGAGACCGCGATGATCAACCCAACCTATCCTGACGAGCTGCTCGCCGAGATGCTCGAGCAGTTGGCCCCCGAGTTCGTCGCATGGGTGGGGCCCGAACCTCGGCCCCACGTGTGTCCAGGTGCATCCGACCTCGACTTCTCGTCGCTGCTCGACGGCTCGATCAGCCTCGACGGGTCGGACCGCACGCTCCCCGCGGAGGCTGGGCCGTTGCCAGGTGCCGACCGGCATCCGAGCGACATCGCGGGCTACATGCACACATCGGGCACGACCGGTACTCCCAAGTTCTGCGCCCAGACCCACGAGTACTTCCTGCGGTTGGGCCGATTCATCGCCGACTCGATGGCACTCTGCGACGAGGACACCGTGTTCGCGCCGCTCCCGCTGTTTCACATCAACCCCCTCGGATATGGCGTCATCGGTGGGCTGATCGCCGGATCTGGGGTGCTGAGCGCCGATCGATTCTCGGCCTCGTCCTTTTGGCCTTGGGTGAAGCGCAACCACGTCACCGCCCTGATCCTGCACGCTCCTCCGGTCGAGATCCTGAAGCGGGCGACCACCGCGAGGGATGCGACCGGCCACCACGTCCGGATCGTGTTCTTCGCCGATGCCGACTTCATGGAGGAGTTCTCCATCCCCCTCGGCATGTCGGCGTACGGCTCGACCGAGGCCGGCGGCCTCTGCCACCTCTGGATGTGGCGTCGTGGCGATCGTCCCGACATCGCCGAGGGCATGTCGCGCTATGGCGGCCGGAGCCGGCACGAGGTCGAATGGCTGGTTGACGAGCGTGGTGAGATCCACGTGCGGTCGCAGCGACCGAACGTCCTCTTCGAGGGCTACCAGCGTGGCGGGAGCCTCGAGCGCCCGTTCGACGACGACGGGTGGTTCGCTACCGGCGACCTCGGTCGGGTCGACGAGTCCGGGAACCTGGTCTTCATCGAACGCATGGCTGAGTCGATCCGCGTCAAGGGTGAGTTTGTCCCCATCGGCTACGTGGAGGATCACTTCGCCAAGCTGCCTGGGATCGACGACGTGGCCGTGTGGCGGCAGCCGAGCGACCTCGTCGACGACGAGGTCGCCCTCTACGTGGCGACCGACTCGCTGGACATCGCCAGCGTGGTTGCTGCAAGCGAGGAACTACCCGCGTTCATGCGCCCGACGGTCCTGTTGCGGGTGGCGGAGATCCCCCGTGACGACGGGGTCGGAAAGATACGCCGTCGCCAACTGGGCGATGTCGAGGTGCTCGAGGAGCTGACACTGTCATGAGCGGTCTGATCGATTTCCACGTCCATTCCGGGCCAAGCCTTGCACCCCGCCATCACGACGACCACCAGGTGAGCGAGCTGATGCAGGCGGTCGGGGTCGAGCGCTTCGTGCTCAAGGCCCACGAAGGGACGACCGCCGAGCGGGCCACACTCATCGGCGGCGGCGCCATCGGCTCCATCGTGTTGAACTCACCGGTGGGTGGCGCCAATCCAGACGCGGTCGAGGTGGCAGCCCGCCTTGGTGCTCGAGTGGTGTGGATGCCGACCATCTCGTCCAGTGCGCATCAAGCGGCTGAGAGCTCGGCAGAGCTGAAAGC
>JBKGZW010000269.1:0-3128 GCA_046543225.1 Acidimicrobiales bacterium | reverse complement strand
GGGATCCGCGCGCGGTGAGTTGAGCCCACCGCGGCGATCGGTGCTCAGCCGGTGGTGCGGCGGCGGATGATGTTGAGGGCGCTGCCCGCCTGGAACCACTCGATCTGGTCCGGCGAGAGGGTGTGGTCGAAGGTGATGTCGGTGGTGGTGCCGTCCGCGTGATGGATGCGGCCCTGCACCGGGGTGTTGGGAGCCAGCTCGGCCAGGCCGAGGATCGAGATGCGGTCGTCCTCGCCGATCTTGTCGTAGTCGCTCGGGTCGGCGAAGGTCAGCGGCAGCACGCCCTGCTTCTTGAGGTTGGTCTCGTGGATGCGGGCGAAGCTGCGGGTGATGACCGCCTTGGCCCCCCGGAACCGGGGCTCCATGGCGGCGTGCTCCCGAGAGGAGCCCTCGCCGTAGTTCTCGTCGCCGACGGCCACCCAGGCGATGCCGGCCTCGTGGTAGCGCCGGGCGATCTCGGGGTAGGGGCGGGTCTCGCCGTCGGTGATGTCCTTGCCCTGGCCGGCCTCGCCGGTGAAGGCGTTGACCGCGCCGAGGAACAGGTTCCCCGAGATGTTCTCGAGGTGCCCGCGGTAGCGCAGCCACGGACCGGCGGCGGAGATGTGGTCGGTGGTGCACTTGCCCTTGGCCTTGACCAGCACCGGCAGCTCGACGAAGTCGTTTCCGTCCCACGCCTCGAACGGCTCGAGCAGCTGCAGGCGATCGGACTCGGGGCTGACGACGATCTCCACCTCGGAGCTGTCCTCGGGCGGCGCGACGAAGCCGCTCTCGCCCGCGGTGAACCCCTGGTCGGGGAGCTCCTCGCCGACGGGGACGGCGAGGAGGATCTCGTCGCCGGCGTCGTTGGTGAGGGTGTCGGTGAGCGGGTTGAAGTCCAGCGTGCCGGCGAGGGCCAGCGCCACGACCGTCTCGGGTGAGGTCACGAACGCCAGGGTGCTGGAGAAGCCGTCGTTGCGCTTGGGGAAGTTGCGGTTGTAGGAGGTGACGATGGTGTTCACGTCGCCCTCGGACACGTCCGAGCGCGACCACTGGCCGATGCAGGGACCGCAGGCGTTGGCGAGCACGGTGGCACCGATGCGTTCGAAGTCGGCGAGCAGGCCGTCACGCTCGATGGTGGCGCGCACCTGCTCCGATCCCGGGGTGATCATCAGGTCGGTCTTGCAGGTGATGCCCTCGGCGGCGGCCTGGCGGGCGATGCTCGCCGCACGGGTGATGTCCTCATAGGACGAGTTGGTGCACGAGCCGACCAGGGCGTAGCTGATCTCGGTGGGCCAGTCGTTGAGCTTGGCGTCGCCGCCGACGCGGGAGACGGGGCGGGACAGATCGGGGGTGTGGGGCCCGTTGATCAGCGGTTCGAGCGTGTCGAGGTCGATCTCGATGACCTGGTCGTAGAACTGCTCGGGGTCGGCGAGCACCTCGTCGTCGGCCCGCAGGTGGTGGGCCACCGCGTTGGCCGCGTCGGCCACCTGCTCGCGGCCGGTGGACTTGAGGTAGCGGGCCATGGCGTCGTCATAGCCGAACATGGAGGTGGTGGCACCGATCTCGGCGCCCATGTTGCAGATCGTGGCCTTGCCGGTTGCGCTGATCGACTCGGCGCCCGGTCCGAAGTACTCGACGATGGCGCCGGTGCCGCCCTTGACCGTGAGGATGCGGGCGACCTCGAGGATGATGTCCTTGGAGGCGGTCCAGCCGTTGAGGCTGCCGGTGAGCTTGACGCCGATGAGCTTGGGCCAGCGGATGTTGAACGGGAACCCGGTCATCACGTCGACCGCGTCGGCCCCGCCCACACCGATGGCCACCATGCCCAGGCCTCCGGCGTTGGGCGTGTGACTGTCGGTGCCGATCATCATCCCGCCCGGGAAGGCGTACTGCTCGAGCACGACCTGGTGGATGATCCCCGAGCCCGGCTTCCAGAACCCGATGCCGTACTTGGCCGACACCGATTCGAGGAAGTCGTAGACCTCGCTGTTGTTGTCCAGGGCGGCGAGGAGGTCGACCTTGCCGTCCTCCTTGGCCTGGATCAGGTGGTCGCAGTGCACGGTGGAGGGCACCTGGACCTCGGGCAGGCCCGCGGTCATGAACTGCAGCAGGGCCATCTGCGCGGTCGCGTCCTGCATGGCCACGCGGTCGGGGCGCAGGTCGGTGTAGGAGACGCCCCGGTCGAGGCCGCCGGTCTCGGGGTCGTCGAGGTGGTTGACCAGGACCTTCTCGGCGAGGGTGAGGGGTCTCCCGAGGCGGCGGCGGCCGGTGGCGAGGCGTTCGTCGAGGGTGCTGTACACGCGCTCGATGAGCTCGATGGGGGTGTTGGCGGCGACAGCCATGGCGGGGGACCTCTGGTTCGACTCGACGGACGGGTGGCCATGTTCGGCTCGGACCCGTTTGCCCGAACCGCGAAACGATACAAGTATAGGACAAGTGAGAACGATCCGCTATCGAGCCATCGCCGAGGAGATCCGGCGCCAGATCGCGACCGGCGAGCTCGCCGGCGGTCGCCTGCTGCCCAGCGAGGCGACGCTGTCGGCGATCCACGAGGTGAGCCGGGTCACGATCCGCAAGGCGCTCGAACTGCTGCGTCAGGAGGGCTTGGTCGACTCGCGCCAGGGCTTCGGCTGGTTCGTCGCGGTCGATCCGGTCAGCCAGAGCCTCGGTCGGCTCGGCACCATCGAGGCTCAGCTGGCCGAGTCCGGAGCGGCTCCGGTCCGCAAGATCCTCGACTTCGAGCACGTGAGCTCTCCGCCGTCGGTGAGCGAGGTGCTCGGCTCCGGGTCGGTGCTGCGGGTGCGGCGGATCAACCTCGCCGACGGTGCGCCCTTCGCCCGCGTCACCGTGTGGTGCCCCGAGCACCTCGCGTCCGGGCTGACGCGTGACGATGTCGAGCGCAGCTCGTTCTACGACCTCATCGGCGTGCCGCTCGGCGGGGCGACCCAGACCATCGGCGCGGACGCGGCGAGCGAGCCCGACGCAGCGGTCCTCGACATTCCCGTGGGCTCGCCGGTGCTGGTCTGTGACCGGGTCACCCGCGACGCCGAGGGCGTGGCGGTCCTGGTGAGCGAGCACGTCTTCCCGGCCCATCTCACCGAGTTCGTCGTCGACCTTCCCCATGTGGCCGGATCGATCAGCCCCACCGG
>JBKGZW010000268.1:0-3133 GCA_046543225.1 Acidimicrobiales bacterium | reverse complement strand
TCGCCGGTCTCGAGGTCCTCCAGCCGCTGATCGGCGAGGTCAGCCCCGCCGGTGACCGTCTCGTCGCCCTCGGTCGCAGGCACCTCGAGGACACGGGCTGAACGCGAGGGTGCGATTCACTCGGCGATGAGCTGGTCGACCGGGGCGAAGTCGTCGGTGAGGTGGCGCTCGCCGTCGACGAAGGTCTCCACCTCATCGCCGCGCAGCAACCTCCCGTCGTCGGGGCGGACGTCGAGATCGTCGAGGGGCGCACCCGAGGCCACCAGGACGTGGTTGGCCACCCCCGCCGGGTCGGTTCGGGGGACGATCACCCCCACGTGGTCGAAGTGGCGCATCAGAGTGGCGGTCTGGGCCCGGGCGAAGCGGACGTCGCCCCCATCGATCACGTTGAGCACGTAGGTGCCATCGGACCGGAGCACGCGAGCGACGTCGGCGACGAACTCGGAGGTGGTCAGGTGCCACGGCACCGAGAGGCTGCCGAACGCGTCGCCGACGACGAGATCGAAGCGGTCGTCGGGCTGGTCGGCGACCACGCGTCGCGCATCGTCGACCACGACCTCGACGCCGTCGCCGTTCCCCAGGCCGAGGCGGTCCTCGGCGATGCGCACCAGCTCGGGATCGATCTCGGCCACCAGGTTCAGACCCCCAGGTCGGGTGGCGTCGAGGTAGCGGGGAAAGGTGAAGCCTCCCCCACCGATGTGCAGAGCGTCGATCCGTCCCGGGGCGGTCTGGTCGGCCACTTGGGCGAAGAGCCGCACGTACCGGAACTCGAGGTGGGTGGGATCGTCGAGGTCGACGTAGCTGTGGCGCAACGTGTCCAGCCACAGCACCCGCCCACTGGGCCTCGCGGGGTCGTGTTCGATGGTGACGCAGAAGTACGGGGTCTCCCACTGGCACACCGAGGGCGTCGTGGCTCCCATGCCGAGTGCGCCGACGATCACCGCCAGCACCAGCGCCGTCGAGCGCGGCGACGGCACGCTGGCCGCGAATCGCCACCACAGCACCGTGCCACCCACGACGAGGGCGCCGCCGATGGCCAGCACGATCGGACGGGTCGGCATCGCTTCGATGAGGATGAACCCGGTGGCGAAGGTGCCGACCAGGGCGCCGGCGGTGCCCGCCGCCGACAGGCCGCCGACGACCGAACCGGTCTGTCCGAGGTCGGCGAGGCGCAGCTTGGCCACCATCGGACTCGCCCCCGACAGCACCGCGGCGGGCAGGAAGAACGCCGCACCGGTCAACACCACGATCGAGGTCGCGCCCCGTCCCGACATCGGTCCCAGCCAGGCGAGGGTGGGCAGCGACCACCAGGCCAGGATCCCGCCGAGGATGAGAGTCGGTCCCAACAGGCGGCTGGGGTCGACGCGGTCGGCGAGGCGGCCGCCGAGCGCGGTGCCGACGGCGATGGCGGCCAGGACCGTGCCGATGATCCCCGTGTAGGTCAGCAGGGTGACGCCCGTGTACGGGGCGAGGAGGCGACCGGCCAGGATCTCGAGCACCAGCACCGCTGCCGAGGTCGAGAACACGATCGTCACCGCCAGCGGGGATCCGAGTCGTGGCTGGGACATGCACAGATGGTGACAGGACGTGGCCCCTGTGGCGACATCGGGCAGGGCGCACCCGCAGGCTGCCGCCCGGATCGCTACTCGGCGTCGGCCTCCGGCTCGGCGCGGGGAGCATCAGGACGTCGGCGCATCTCCTCGATGGTGGATGGGACGTCCTCGTCGAGGCCTGCCATCCAGAGGCTTCCGGCCATGACCGCACCCCAGACCGTGAGGCCGAAGACCACCACGCCGACGGTGAAGATGACGATCTCGCTCATGGCCGACGCTCCCCTCGGCTCGCCGGCGAGCGCTCGGTGGGCGTGAGCAGCAACGTGCCCAGCGAGTGGATGGATGGCACCCACAGGCCGACGAAGATGCCGGCGGTGGTGTTGTCCTCCATGAAGTAGAGCCACACGGAGAACACGAACGAGACGAACGCGGCGATGAGGAACGGCAGCTTGAGCCGCAGGGATGGGTGGAGTGCAGGCATCGGCGGGGCACCTCGCGGGGACGGCGGTTACCCCTCTTTCGCCCGACCGGTCGCTCGTGGATGCACCTCGGACCGCCGCCGGAGACCATATGACCGTCAGACGCGCTGGCTGGGGAGCTCAGGCCCGGTCCCAGATCATCCCGTGATGCGTGCCGCCGCTGAGCAGCTCGGCGGGTGACCGCTTGTCGATGTGGCCGATGAGCCCCTGATAGATGCCGTAGCCCACCAGCTCCTGCAGGCGCGGCTGGAACGTCGCGACCAGCGATGGAGCCAGGCCGAGCTGCTGGTTCTCCTGCTGGCGGATGTAGCCGGCGCAATAGTTCATGGCGATGCCAACCCTGCGATCACCGGACTGGTTGGCGCCACCTCCGTGCCAGAGCGACCCGTGCCACAACAGCACGCTGCCCGCGGCCATGGTGGCGGGGATCGAATCGTGGTCGGAGCCGTACTCGGGTGATGAGTCTGCGAGGTGCGACCCGGGAATGATCCGGGTGGCGCCGTTCTCCTCGGTGAAGTCGGTCAACGCCCACATGGTGTTGCACACCGTCGGCGGGTGTGGCTTGGGGATGGGGATGAGCTGATCGTCGGCATGGATCGGTTGGGCGGTCTCACCGGGGCGGATGTCGATCGACGACAGCGACGAGATCAGACAACCGGGACCGAGCACCCCGTCGACCACCGGGAGGATCTCGGGGTGGATCGGCACCTGCTGGAACAGCTCGTCGTGAGCCAACAGGTTGTAGATCCGCAGCGTCTTCGCTCCCTCGAAGCGGTTGCCGGCCGGTTCGATGCCGAGCTCCTCGATGAGACGATCGAGCGCAGCGAGCAACGCTGCTCCGAGGTCCGGCGCGAAGGCGTCCTCGATGATCGTGTAGCCATCCTCCTCGACACGTTCGAGGTGCGCAGCGAGCTGGTCGGTCCCCATGCGCGCACCCTAGCCCCGCGCCGGCCTCGCAGATCGGCGGAGGTGCGCTCAGAACAGGGAGAAGAGCCGTTCCCACCACGAACGGTCATCGGACCACGGGCGGATCCGGCGTGAGCACAGGCCCTGTGACGTCAGCCGCAACCGGACAGCACACCTGATCCCCGCACCGCCAGT
>JBKGZW010000267.1:0-3135 GCA_046543225.1 Acidimicrobiales bacterium | reverse complement strand
GAGAGCTTCTCGAGGCTCTTGCCCATCACGTTGTTGGTGTTGGACAGGTTCCGGTACGAGTTGAACGCTGCGATGTTCTGGTTGATCCTCATTGTTCCGTCTTCCTCCTTGAATGTGGAACTCGGTGTCGACCCATCTGGAGCAGGCACCTACCGCTTCCTGCGGCAGGCGATCGATCGGAGGCACCCGACGGCCGATGAGGTTTCATTCGCGAATTTCCGTACTGACCACCGAGAATGGTCCACCTGGCCCATCTCGCGCGCTATGTGGTCGACCGATCTCCGGGCGGGAGATTCGTGACGACAAAAGCCTCATCACCACACGATCGCTGCCGAACGATCCGTCATGGCCCCTTCTGCCGTCGCCGACCGCCTGAGCACGCTCAGCCAGACCTTGTGGCGCCAACGCGCCCTGGTCGAGGTGCTGCTCTACCGGCTCGAGGTCCAACAGATGATCCTCGCCACCGGTAAGTCGCGTTGGATCGACATGTCGGCCCACGACATCGAGGACGCCATCGAGGGCCTCCGCGCCGAAGAGCTCGTCCGGGCCACATCGGTGGCTGCGGTCGCACCCCTGCTGAAGGTGCCCGAGACCGCGAGCCTCACCGAGCTGGCCGTCGCCGCCGGAGAACCGTGGGACCAGATCCTGCGCGATCACCAGGCGGCGTTCCTGTCGCTCATCGCCTCGGTCGAGGCGGTGAGCCGAGACAACCGAGAGCTGCTGAACCACGGGTTGCGTGACACCCACGACTTCTTGTCGAGGGTGGCCAGCGCGCCCGGCAGCGACGGGTACTCGGTGGAGGGCACCAGCACACGAGAGATCGCCAAGCCCAGCCTCATCGACTGGAACGTCTGATGTCGGACTTCTCGTCGCTGCAGACGGCGCTCTCGGGTCTGACCGCCCACCAGAAGGCGGTGCAGACCGCCGGGCACAACATCGCCAACTCGGCCACCCCCGGCTACAGCCGCCAACGGGTCGACCTCACGTCCAACGGTGCCGGCGTGGTGCCGGCGGTGTGGTCCAAGTCCGACGGGATCGGCAACGGGGTCGATGTCTCGACCATCGTCCGCGTGCGCGACGAGTTCCTCGAGGCCAGGGCGGTGCGCGAGATCGGTACCGGCGCCCACCTCGAACGACTCGGCTCGGTCATGGACCGGATCGAGATGATCTTCCCCGAACCCAGCGACGAGGGGCTCGCCCACCAGCTCTCTGAGATGTGGGCCTCGTTCGACGACGTCGGCAACCAACCCGGCTCGAGCGCTCCCCGCATCTCGTTGCTGGAACGCGCCGGCACCGTCGCCACCGAGCTGAACCGTGCCGCGACCGAACTGGTGAACCTCCACCGGTCGAGCGTCGACCAGGCCGACGCGCTCGTCACCGAGGTGAACACCACCGCCGCTCGCGTCGCCGAGCTCAACCAGGCCGTCCGCAACGCCACCGCTGCTGGCTTGGCCCCCCACGACCTCGCCGACCAGCGCGACCAGCTCGTCGACCGCCTCGGGGAACTTGTCGGCGTCTCGACCCGGACCGGCGAGATGGGCACCGTCGACGTGTTCCTCGGGGGCAGCGCCCTGGTGCGCAGCGACCGAGCCGAGTCGCTCGTCCTCGACACCGACGGCGACCTCCCCGCCCCACACGCCGGGCTCGACCTCACCAACACCCAGGTCCGTTGGAGCAAGGACGACTACCCCGCCGAGATCACCTCCGGCGAGATCGCCGGGCTCATGGAAGGCGCCAACCGCGCCATCCCCGACCAGATGGCCGACCTCGACGAGGTCGCCGACACCCTCATCACCCAGGTCAACGACCTGCACGTCCAGGGGTTCGGTCTCGACGGTGTCGACGGCCGCCAGTTCTTCGCCGGGACCGACGCCGCCACCATCCGCCTGCACGACGACGTGGCCGGCCAACCGGACAACGTCGCCGCGGCCGCACCCGACCCCGTCAACCCGGGCGCCCCCCTGGGCGAGCTCGACGCCTCGTGGGCCCAGGCCCTCGCCGAGTTGGGCGACGCGTCGGATGCACCAGACCGGGAGTACAACGACATGATCGGGGCGCTCGGTGTCGAGACCCAGGCCTTGCAGCGGCGTCAGGAGATCCAAGGTGAGGTCATCGCCCAGGTCGACGACGCGCGCGAAGGCGTGAGGGGTGTCAACGTCGACGAGGAGATGGTGTCGCTGGTCCAATCCCAGCACGCCTACGCTGCCTCGTCGCGGCTGATGACCACGATCGACGAGATGCTCGCCACCCTCATCACCCAAACCGGTGTGGTCGGGCGCTAGGAGCCACGATGTCGCGGATCACCAACACCACCACTTCGCGGGCCGTGCTGGCCAACATCCAGAACACGGCCCGAAGCCTGGCCGATGCCCAGGAGAAGATCTCGTCGGGCAAGCAGGTGCGCAAGCCCTCCGACGGGCCTGCCCAGGTGTTGTCCGCGCTCGACCACCGCAACCAGATCCGCCGCAACGAGCAGCTCGGTCGAAACGTGCGCGACGCCCGCAGCTGGCTCGACAACGCCGACAGCGCGCTCACCCACTCGGTGACCGAGATGACCAGGGCCCGCACCCTCGTGGTCAACGGCGTGAACGGCGCCAGCGATGCCCAGGGGCGCTTCGCCCTCGCGTCAGAGATCCGCACCATCGCCGAGGGTCTGGTGCAGACCGCCAACACCGAGCACCTCGGCCGGCCCATCTTCGGCGGCACCACCGGCAGCGATGTCGCCTACGACGACAGCGGCAGCTACCAGGGCGACCAGGGCAAGGTCGCCCGCACCATCGCCCCGTCGGTGACGGTGCAGGTGAACCGACCCGGCCCCGAGGTCTTCGGCACCGAGGACGCGGGCGATCCGATGAACGGCAACACCTTCCAGATGTTGAACGCCGTCGCCGACGCCCTCGAAGCCGGCGACCTCGAGACGGCCCGGAGCGGGATCGACGCCGTCGATGCGGCCACCGCGCGCATCGAGAGGGCCCAGGTCGAGATGGGAGCCCGCGCCAAGCAGCTCGACGAGGTCCACACCCGCAACGAGGACCTGGCGATCGAGCTCAAGTCCGCCCTCGCCGAGGTGGAGGACACCGACATGGTCGAGGCGATCATCACCCTCCAGGCCCAGGAGATGGCCTACCAGGGAGC
>JBKGZW010000266.1:0-3138 GCA_046543225.1 Acidimicrobiales bacterium | reverse complement strand
TGGCAGAGCATCTGGCCCCCGGCGTTGAGCCCGTCGGTGGAGGCGACCTCCCCGGGAGCGGTCACGTCCCAGGCCAACAGCCTTCCGTGGTGGGTCTCGGCGACGTAGACCCGATCTCCCGACGGTGAGAGACCGATGCCGTTGGGCGAGTCGAGGGGGGCGATGACCTCGCGGATTGAGTCACCGTCGGCGGTGGCGTGGTACACCTGCCCTCGGTCGCGCGTGTCGCGGAAGGTGCGTCCGTAGTCGGTGAACCAGAGATCGCCCCGGGCATCGACCACCAGGTCGTTCGGCGCGTGCAGGGCCTCGCCGTCGCAGCCGGTGTAGAGGGTGGTGATCTGACCGCTGACGAGATCGATGCGGCGGACCGAGCCTCCCACCCAGGTGTCGGGGGTCGTCGGCCCGGGCACGAGCATCCCGCCCAGGTCGACGAAGTCGAAGTTGCCACCGTTGTCGCACACGTACAGGGCGTCGTCGTGACCGAGCGCCGCACCGTTGGGGCCGGGCAGGCCCTCGGCCAGGTTCGAGACCGTGCCGTCGGGGGCGAGGCGGCTCACCACGCCTGCGGCGATCTGACACACCACGATCGACCCGTCGGGCATCACCACCGGACCCTCCGGGAACCGCAGCCCTGTCGCCAGCTCTCGTACCTCGGTCATGTGGATCCCCCGTTCGTCGGACCGTGCCGGCCATGGTCCCACGTGGACCGCCTCGTCGATGTCGATCAGCCGGACGGGCCGACGAGCACGACCGACCCCGCGTAGACGGCAAGGAGGAACGCGCCCTCCCATCGTGTGACCTTTCGCCCGGTGATCATCAGCACCCACGTGCCGAACCCGACCGCGACCATGGCGAGGACGCCGACACCGAGCAGCCGTGGTGCCTCGAGGTCGCCGGTCCCGGCCAGCACGAGCACCGCGCCGACCGCCAGCGAGTTGAACAGGTTGCTGCCCAGCAGGTTCCCGACGATGAGGTCGGGCTCGCCGGCCCGAGCCGCGGCGATGGCGGTGACCAGCTCGGGCAACGAGGTGCCGATGGCGACCAGGGTGAAGCCGACGAACCCGCCCGACAGCCCCGCTGCATCGGCGATGCCGACCGCTCCCGTCACGAGGAGCTGGGCGCCGACGACGGTCCCGACCAGACCGGCGACGGTGCGCAGCACCTCGACCCGCAGACGCGGCATGTGGGCCCGGTGGGTGAACTCGGCCACCTCGCGCTCGAGCTCGGGATCGGGGGTCGTCCCGCCCGTGGCGATGATGAAGCCCAGGCTGGCCACCAGGGCCACGAGCAGGACGACCGCCTCCCACCAGCTGATGCCGCCCTGCACGAAGATGGCGAAGAGCACGACCGACCCCACCATCAGTGGGGTCTCTTTGCGCAACGTGGAGCCGGCGATGCCGACCGGCACGATCAGCGCGGCCGCGCCGAGCACGAGGGTGAGGTTGGCGACGTTCGACCCGACGACGTTCCCGACGCCGACCTCGGGGTCACCCCGGAACGCAGCGACCCCCGAGACCAGCATCTCGGGTGCCGAGGTGCCGAACCCGACGACGACTGCACCGACCACCACAGCGGAGATGCGGAGCACCAGGGCGATGCGCGCCGCACCGAGCACGAACTGATCGGCCGCCTTGGCCAGCAGCACCAGGCCGACGGCCACCATCACGATGTCGAGGATCACGGGATCGGACGCTAGGAGATGTGCTCCACCTCGTCCGCATCGACGTCCTCGCGGTCCGATGAGCCAGCGCCGGCGAGCTCCTCGGGGGTCATCAGCACCGCCCTGGCCTTGGAACCCTCCGACGGGCCGACCACGCCCCGCTGTTCGAGCAGGTCCATGAGGCGGCCGGCGCGGGCGAAACCGACCCGCAGCTTGCGTTGCAGCATCGAGGTCGAACCGAGCTGGCTGCGAACCACCAGCTCCATCGCCTGGTTCAACAGGTCGTCGTCATCGTCGCCCCCGGAGGCTCCCCCACCACCCCCGCTGCCGGCCAGGCCCAGCGCCGCGCCTTCGCTCTCGGCCTGGACCTCCTCGTTGTAGGCGATCTCGGGCGCCTGCTTGCGCCACGCCTTGGCGACCTCGCGCACCTCTTCCTCGGTGACCCACGCACCCTGCACCCGCTGGGCGACCGACGAGGTGGCGGTGAGCATCAACATGTCACCCTTGCCGATGAGGCGCTCGGCGCCGGCTTGGTCGAGGATGACCCGGCTGTCGGCGAGGCTCGAGACGGCGAAGGCGATGCGGCTGGGGATGTTGGCCTTGATGAGGCCGGTGATGACGTTGACCGAGGGCCGCTGGGTGGCCAGCACCAGGTGGATGCCCACCGCCCGTGCCTTCTGGGCGATGCGGCAGATGCTGGCCTCGACGTCGCGAGCGGCGACCATCATCAGGTCGTTGAGCTCGTCGACCACGATCACGATGAACGGCAGGCGCTGGTACTCGAGCGGTTCGCCGTCGGGGCCGGGCTCTCCCGCACCCGGCGCCTCGCGCAGGTCGCCGCGGTCATAGGCCGCGTTGTAGCCGGTGATGTCGCGGACCCGGACCGCTTCGAGCAGCTCGTAGCGGCGGTCCATCTCCCGCACGGCCCAGTCGAGAGCGTTGGCCGCCTTCTTGGGGTCGACGACGACCTCGGTGAGCAGGTGGGGCAGCTTGGAGTACTGGGTGAGCTCGACCCGCTTGGGATCGACGAGGATCATGCGCACCTGATCGGGCGTGGCCCGCATGAGCATCGACGTGATGACCGAGTTGATGCACGACGACTTGCCCGCTCCGGTGGCCCCGGCGATGAGCACGTGGGGCATCTGGGCCAGGTTCAACATCACCGACGACCCGTTGATGTCGCGACCGATCGCGACCTCGAGGGGGTGCTTGGCCGCCTTGGCCTCGGGGGTGACGAGCAGATCGCCGAGGGCGACGATCTCGCGTCGGGAGTTCGGGACCTCGACGCCGATGGCCTGACGCCCGGGGATGGGGGCCAGGATGCGCACGTCGGGCGACGCCATGGCGTAGGCGATGTCCTTGTGGAGGCTGGTGACCCGGGCGACCTTGACCCCCGGCCCGAGCTCGAGCTCGTAGCGGGTCACGGTGGGCCCGACCACCATCCCCACCAGGCGCGTCTCGACGCCGTGTTCGGCCAG
>JBKGZW010000265.1:0-3146 GCA_046543225.1 Acidimicrobiales bacterium | reverse complement strand
CGAGCACATGACCGCCGCCTACGGCTGCGACCGCTCGATCACCGAGTGGTGGTCGAACCTGCTCTGAGCGCCCGCAGCAGGACCTCGGCCACCGACTCTGCCCCGGCCGAATCCGCTCCCCGGTGGTGGAACGACGCTCCTCGTCGGTGATACTGCTGCTGCGATGAAGCTGGCGCTGCGAGAGATCCGTCGAGCCAAGCTCCGGTTCGGGCTGCTCTCGGGTGCGGTCGGACTGCTCGTGTTCCTCATCCTGTTCCAGCAGACCCTGCTCGGCACGCTCGTCGGCTACTTCACCGGCGCCCTCGAGCACCAGTCCGGCGAAGTGGTGGTCTACAACGAGGAGGCCCGCCGGAACCTGGCCGGCTCGCGGGTCACCGAGGAGCAGATCGACGCGATCGCCGCGGTCGACGGCGTCGCCGAGGTCGGCCCGCTCGGCCAGGGCACCTTCACCGTGGTCGCCGGGGGAGAGGAGACCGACGCCGCCATCTGGGGCTACGAGCTCGGAGGGCCGGGCGAACCGACACGGCTGGTCGAGGGTCGCCTCCCCGAATCCGGGTTCGAAGCGGTCGCCAGCGCGGTCGACGCCTCGTCGGGCTTCGACATCGGCGACGAGGTGAGCGTCGCCGGGGGAGCGGTCACCATCACCGTCGTCGGCCTCGCCGCCGACAGCCGTTTCAGCGTGCAACCGGTGATGTTCGTCGACTACCCGACCTGGGAGGCGGCGGCCCGGGCCGTCAACCCCGACGCGCCCACCCTGGTGCCCTCGGCTGCGCTGATCCACCTGGCCGACGGCGCCGACGCGGTCGCGGTGGCCGAACGCATCACCGCGGAGGTGTCTGGCGTCGAAGCGCTCGACCGCGGCACCGCGGTCGACTCGCTGCCCGGCGTCTCGGCGGTCAGCCAGTCGTTCGGGCTCATCCTGTTGCTCTCGTTCGTCGTGGTGACCCTGGTCGTCGGGTTCTTCTTCCTCATCATCACCGTGCAGAAGCTTCCCGCGCTCGGCCTGTTGAAGGCGCTCGGCTACTCGACCGCCAGCCTCGTTCGCTCGGTGGTCGCCCAGGTCGTGATGGTCGCCGTCCTCGGCATCGCCCTCGGCGCGGCGATGCTCGTCGGGGCGAGCCTCGCCTCGGGAGATGCGTTCCCCATCTCGGCAGACCCCGCCCTCATCGCCGGTACCGGACTGGCGGTACTGGTGCTGGCCACCATCTCGTCGGTCGGGTCGATGCGACGGGTGGCCCGCCTCGATGCCACCACCGTCGTCAACGCCCAGACCCTCGGAGGACTGGAGTGAGGCTCGCCCTCCGAGAGCTGTGGCGCCGCCCGGGTCGCTTCGCGGTCGCCGGTTCCGCCCTCACCCTGCTCGTGGTGCTCCTGTTGCTCCTCGGGGGCCTGCTCGACGGCCTCTACCTCGGATCGACCGGCCTCTACCGCCAGCAGCAGTCGGAGCTGATCGTCTACTCGGCCGATTCGAGCGAGTCGCTCGTGCGCTCCCGTGTCGATGCCGAGCTGAGGGCCATGGTCGAGGCGGTCGGCGGGGTCGAGACGACCCACGGCATCGGTGTCGCGCTCGTCGGGTTTCGGGCTGGCGACGGGGAGCTGGGCGACGCCACCGTCGTCGGCTACGAGGGTGCGATCTCGGGTGTGCCCGAACCACCCGATCCCGGTGAGGCCTTCGCCGATCGCCGGCTCGAGGCGGTGGGCGTCGAGGTCGGCGACACCGTCGCGGTCGGTCCCGAACAGGTGCCGGTCACCGTCGTCGGTTGGGTCGACGACCTGGCCTACCTGCTCCAGGCTGGGCTGCTGGTCGAGCCCGACACCTGGCGCGAGGTCCTCGCCCGCTCCCGTCCCGACGCCGCCCTGCCCGACGAGACGTTTCAGGCCCTGGCCGTCGAGGTCGAAGGCGACGACGCCTCGCGGGTCGCGGCGGCGATCGACGACGCCACCGGAGGAGCGACCTCCACACTCACCGTCGATGAGGCCATCGCCGCCATGCCCGGGGTGACCGAGCAGTCCAGCACCTTCAACCAGATCATCACCGTCACCTTCGTCATCGCCGGGCTGGTGGTCGCCCTCTTCTTCGCCTTCGTCACCATCGAACGCACCGCCCAGTACGGAGTGCTCAAGGCCATCGGCTCGTCGTCGGGCCAGATCTTCGCCGGCCTGGTGGTCCAGGCGGTGGTGGTCACCGCCGGCGCGTTCGTGCTCGGCGGTGTCATCTCGCTCGGCCTGGCCCAGGTCGTGCCCCCCGACATCCCACTCCTGCTCGAACCGTCCCGCGCCGCGTTCGTCGCGGTCGGGATGCTCGTCACCGCTGTGGTCGGTGGATCGGTCACCCTCCGCCGGGTGATCCGCATCGACCCCGCTGCCGCCATCAGCTGACCCCGGAGATCCGATGCCCGCGCTCGAGATGCACGACGTTCGCAAGACCTACCGCTCCGGTCCGAGCGAGGTGGTCGCCCTCGACCACGCCAGCCTCACCCTCGGCGACGACGAGATCCTGGCCCTGGTCGGACCGTCGGGCTCGGGCAAGACCACACTGTTGTCGATCGCCGGGGGGCTGCTGACGCCGACCTCTGGGTCGGTGGTGGTCGACGGCGACGAGATCTCCTCGCTCGACGCCAAGGGCCTCACCCGGTTCCGGCGCGACCGGGTGGGCTTCGTGTTCCAGTCGGTGAACCTGGTGCCGTTCCTCACCGCACGCGAGAACCTGCTGGTCGTCGCCGAGATGGGTCGACGCGACACCAAGGAGAGCCGCCAGCGGGCCGACACCCTGCTGTTTGAGCTCGGACTGGCCGACCGGGCCGGCAACCTGCCCGGCGAGCTCTCCGGCGGCGAGCGCCAGCGGGTGGCGATCGGTCGCGCCCTGATGAACGAACCGTCGTTGGTGCTCATCGACGAACCCACCTCGGCGCTCGACACCAAGCTCGGCGAGGCGGTCATGGAGCTCATCACCAGCGAGGTCAAGAGCCGCAGCACGGCGGCGATCATCGTCACCCACGACACCCGGATGACCCACTACGCCGATCGCCGCGTCGAGATCAGCGACGGCGTGCTCACCGCCTGAGCGGTGTCATCGGGGGCCGCTCGCTCGGGTACCCTCGGGCCGGGAATCAGCACGAGAGGGGACGATGTGAGCTGGAACTTCG
>JBKGZW010000264.1:0-3152 GCA_046543225.1 Acidimicrobiales bacterium | reverse complement strand
TCGGCGGGTCGGCCCGACTCGATGACCTGGCCATCGTCGAACATGAGCAGGCGGTCGGCGACCTCGCGAGCGAAGCCCATCTCGTGGGTGACCAGCATCATGGTGGTCTCACCCTCCTCGGCGATGTCGCGCAGCACGTTGAGCACCTCGCCCACCAGCTCGGGGTCGAGGGCCGAGGTGACCTCGTCGAAGAGCATCACCGCCGGCTTGGTGGCCAGCGACCGGGCGATGGCCACCCGCTGCTTCTGACCGCCCGAGAGCTGCCCCGGGGTCTGGTTGGCCGCGTGGCTCAGACCGACCTTCTCCAACAGCTCGAAGCCCAGGGCCCGCGCCTCCTCCTTCGACTTTCCGTGCACCTTGACCGGAGCGAGCATGATGTTCTCGAGCGCGGTCATGTGCGGGAACAGGTTGAAGTGCTGGAACACCATCCCGATGTCGGAACGGACCGACCGGATGTGCTTCTCGCTCGCTGGCTTCAACCCGTCGCCCGCCGGCTCGTGGTAGAGGTGGCGGCCGCCGACCTCGATGGTGCCGGAGTCGGGCCGCTCGAGGGTCATGATCACCCGGAGGATCGTCGTCTTGCCCGAGCCCGACGGCCCGATGATCACGACCCGCTCGCCCGGGTCGACGTCGAGGTCGAGGTCGCGCAGCACGGTGTTGAGCCCGAACGACTTGTTGACGCCGCGCATGCGGACACTGGCAGCGCCGTTCGTGGAGGTCGCGGCGGGGTCGGTCTCAGGTGCGCTCATAGGTGATCTTCCTCTCGAGACGGCGGACGAGCCAGGCGGCGGGAAGGCTGGCCAGGAGGAACCCGACGCCCATCATGAGGTAGGGCTCGACGGCGCGGAAGTCGCCGCCGCGGACCGCTTGGGCGAAGAACAGGATTCCGGTCGCATTGACCGCGATGCCGAGCGGGGCATCCTTGAAGGCCGCGACCAGGAAGTTGCCGAGGGCGGGCAGCACGTTGGGGATCGCCTGGGGGAGCACCACCTGTCGCCACTTGGTGAGCGAGCCGAGGTTCAGCGCGGTGGCGGCTTCCCACTGGCCCTTGTCGACGCTGTTGATCCCGGCGCGGTAGGCCTCGGAGCAGTAGGTGGCGTAGTGCACGCCGAGGCCTATCGCGAGGATGCTGATCGACGATGGTCGGAACCAGTCCAGGCTCCGGATCAGCGCGTGGAGGAAGTAGAGCTGGACGAGGATCGGCGTGGAGCGGATGAACTCGATGAGGAACGCGGTGGGCCAGCTCACGACGCGCACCTTGGAGCGGCGGAGGAGGGTGAGCACCAGCCCGAGCCCGACCGAGAAGGTGAACCCGAAGACCGTCGCCTTGACGGTGGCCATCAGCCCCCGCCACATGAGCGGCACCAGGTGCCAGAAGTACATCCAGTCGAAGTCGGAGTCGCCGGCGGGGCTGAGGCGGGTCCGGAAGCGGGTCGAGTCGTCGACCCCGAGGATCAGGAAGGCATAGCCGAGCGCGAACCCGACGAGGACCACCACGACGTCGGGCCGCCGGTACCAGGGGGGTGGGGGCTGAACCTGCTCTCTCAACGCTTCGGTCACTTGCCCGCCCCCGTGACGGTCCCGATGTCGACGGCGCCTCCGGCGTACTTGCGCTCGAGGCGGCGCTCGCCGAGGCGGAACAGCCCGTTCACGACCTGGGCGAGCACGAAGTAGAGCACGAGGATGTTGAGGAACAGCACCGTGCGGTCGGCACCGTCGGCGGTGAAGAGCTGCTGCTGGCGGATGAAGTTGCCCGCCTGGGTGATGTCGGCGAGGCCGACCAGGCTGACCAGCGCGGTGCCCTTGAGGATCTCGATGGTGAGGTTCCCGAACGGTGGCAGGATGATGCGCATCGCCTGGGGGAGCACGACATAGCGCAGACGTTGGGTGTTGCTGAGGTTGAGCGCGATCGACGCCTCGCTCTGGCCCCGCGGGATGGCCAGGATGGAGCCGCGCACGATCTCGGCGCCGTAGCCGCCCATGTTGGCCCCGAGCGCGGCGACGCCGAGCGCCAGCAGTGACACCTGCTCGAGGTCGAAGAGGATCGGGATCGCGATGGCGACGATGAACAGGAGCACGATCGTGGAGATGCCCCGGAAGAACTCGACATAGACGAGGGCGGCGCCCCGGACCCACCGTCGTTCGGAGAGCCGGGCGACCCCCATCACCAACGAGAGCACGACGCCGAGGACGAACGCATAGACGAGGATCTGGATCGTGACCCACGCTCCCTCGAGGAGCAGGTCGTACTGGTGCGACTCGAGGAGCAACCCGTCCACTGCGTTCCCAACCCTCCCTTTTCGTTCACACGCGACGAGGGTCCCCGACCATAGACCAGCCGGGGACCCTCGTGGCGGACTGTGCTCGGACTAGTCGAGGAAGTCGTCGACGGTCAGCTCGTTGGCCTTCTCGACATCGGCCTCGGAGAAGTCTTCGTAGGCCGTGATGATGTCCATGGTCGTGCCGTCCTCGCGGAACTCGTTCAGCACGTCGTTGAAGGCATCACGGAAGTCCTGGTTCTCGTTGCGGAAGCCGTAGCCACCGCAGGGGAGGACCTCTTCTCCGTCGGCGTCGACGGGGAAGAACGGCTCGACGGCCTCGATGCCCGATCGGGCGTCGACCTGGCGGTCGACCGTGGCGGCGGTGCCGGTCACGGCGTCGACCTCGCCGGCCTCGAGGGCGTCGTACATGCTGTCGATGTCGCCGAACTCCTCGATCTGGTCCTGGGGAACCCCGGCGTCCTCGGCGTAGCCAACCTCGACGGTGCCGGTGGCGACCGCCATCGTGATCTCGGCGTTGTCGAGGAACGACTGGTAGTTCTCGATCCCCTCGGGGTTGCCCTCGGCGACAGCGAGACCCTCGGCCACGCAGTAGTCGGGATCCGAGAACAGGATCTGCTCGGCCCGGTCCGCGTTGATGTACATGCCGGCCGCGATCAGATCGAACTGACCGGCCTGAAGCCCGCCGATGAGGTTGCCGAACTCGACCACCTCGGCCTCGACCTCGTCGATTCCGAGCTCGGCGAGCACCGCCTTGGCAACGTCGGGTGCGATGCCGGTGGCCTCGCCGTCCTCGTCGACGAACCCGAAGGGCACCTCGTTGGCGATACCGATGGTGATCGAGCCCTCTTCCTGGAGCTCGGCCAGCAGGCC
>JBKGZW010000263.1:0-3162 GCA_046543225.1 Acidimicrobiales bacterium | reverse complement strand
AACCACCATGCATCCTCCCGCCCTCCTCCCCGAGCTGGTCAGCCGACCCTCGTCCTCCCAACTGGGCCACAGCGCCCTGCCCGATGCTCCCGTGCGCCCCCACGGACCCGAGCCGCGCCTGCGTCGTGCCACCCGCGCCCTGCAACGCTCGGCCTCCCGGGCCCAGGCGGTGGCCCGTGCCCGCGGCGCCGGTCGCACCCGGCCGTCCCCCGTCGTCACCACTGCGGCCGACCCCGGCTGAACCACCCGTGTCCGTCCCCGGCGTCGCCGCCGCAGCCGACCCCCGCTGAGGTCGACGCCGGGGATCGGGCACACTGCCACCCATGGCTCGAGTGACCCTGCAGACCATCGCCGACCGTGTCGGGGTCAGCCGCATGACGGTGTCGAACGCCTTCTCGCGTCCCGACCAGCTCTCGTCGGAGCTGCGCGACCAGATCCTGGCGGTGGCCGACGAGCTGGGCTATGTCGGGCCCGATCCCCGCGGCCGTGCCCTGGTCCGGGGCACCTCGGGCGCGGTCGGGGTCCTGCTCACCGACTCGCTCGGTGAGGCCTTCGCCGACGAGGTGGCCACGGGCTTTCTCGGGGCGATGGTCGACCAGCTGGCCCCCACCGGGCTGGCCCTGACCCTGCTGGCCTCCAACCCCGAGGGCGATGCCGTGCCCGCCCGCGACGTGGCCATCGACGGGGCGGTCGTGTATTCGTGCCGCCCCCACTCGAGTGCGCGCGAGTGGCTCGAGCGCCGTGGGCTGCCGCTGGTGCAGGTCGATCAGGATCCGGCGCCGACGGTGTCGAGCGTCAACGTCGACGACCGGGGCGGGGCCCGGGCCGCCGCCCGGCACCTGGTCGAGCTCGGGCACCGCCACCTCGCGGTGGTCACCGTCGCTCCCCTCGACCTCGACGACGAGCCGGCCGCGTCCCACCCCCAACGTGAGCGCCTGGCCGGGTGGACCGAGGTGCTGGACGACGCGGGGATGGGACCCGTGCCCGTGATCGAGGCCGCGGGCCACAACGACATCGACGCCGCCATCGCAGCCGGGCAGGTGCTGGCCCTCGATCCCCGGCCGACCGCGGTGGTGTGCTTCTCGGATCTGCTGGCGGTGGCGCTGGTGCAGGCCGCGCACCGCGAGGGGCTGGTGGTGCCCGGCGACCTGTCGGTGGTGGGCTTCGACGACAGTCCCGTCGCCCAGCGGATCGAGCCCGCCCTGACCACGGTCCACCAGGACATCTCCGCCAAGGGGCGCCTCGCGGCCGAGCTGTTGACCGCTGCCATCGACGACCGTCGCGACGGCCGGCGTCGCCCGCCCCGCCACGAGGTGCTCCCCACCCGGCTGGTGGTGCGCGACAGCACGGCCCCACCTCGGTGAGCGAAGTGCGCGAGTGTGGTGACGACGAATGGAACCAATCCGGCCCCGAGAACGTCAGAGAGACATGTTGAGACTCATCACACTCCTGTGCGTGGCGGTCCTGCTCGCCGCTTCCTGCGGTGACGACGGCGATGGTGCTGCCGGGTCCGGTCCCGACGACCTGCCCGAGCCGGTGTGCATCGAGGACGCCGAAGACCCGGTGCCCGAGTACGTCGGCTTGAGCGAGGCCGAGGCCACCGAACAGGCCGAGGACGACGGCCTGCAGGTCCGTGTCGTTGGACGCGACGGCGAGTGCTTCGCCGTCACCATGGACATCCGCGACGACCGCGTGAACTTCGAGGTGGCCGACGACGTGGTGATCGCCGCCGCCATCTACTGAGTCGAGTCGCTAGCCCTCGTGCCGGCCGTTCTCGTCGAGCACGTAGTAGCTGGCCGCAACCGGGGGCGGGCGCTGCTCGTCCTGGTCGAGGTCGGTGATGTACTGGCCCTGCGGGGGTGAGCTGTCGCTGTCGCTCTGTTGGTCCTGATCGAGGTCGGTGATGTACTGACCCTGCGGGGGTGAGCCGCCGGTGTCGCTCTGCGGCACCTGGTCGAAGTCGATGTACTGGCCCTGCGAGATCCGCGCGGGGCTGCCGTTGCCCGAGCTCGACAGCGAGCTGGCGCCCGACCCTGCCTTGCGCAGCGCCTTGGCTCCGGGGTCTTCGCCGACCTTGGGGGTCTTCTGGGTGAGCTCCTGCAGCGTCGACTTCTTGGCCCGGGCCTGGCGCTCGTTGCCCCGGGTCTGGAGGAACGCCTGGTAAGGGAGGGTGAGCTCGTCCTTGTCGATGCCCTGCTCGTGCTCGAGCCACCCCTTCTGCTGGCGGGGGTCGTTCTCCTTGAAGCCGGCGAGGGACACCTTGGCCGAGAGGTTGCCCGGACCCGCCTCGTGGAAGTCGACCTCGTCCTCGCTGGCGGTGCGGTCGAGCAGCCCCCGTGAGGCCATCTGCTTGACCGCCTGGTAGGTGTATTCGCCCTCGGGGCGGTAGTGGCCGCTCTCGTCGGTGATCTCGGAGATGTGCTTGTCCTCGAACTTCATCATGCCGGCGCCGGCGACCGGTTTCCCCGCCAGGGGGCTGGAGTGGTGGGTGGTCTGGGTCTTGCCGCCGTGCTTGGTGGTGCGGAGGGGGTCGAAGGTGTGCACGTTCCCGCTGTCTGGGTCCATGACCCACCCGGTGTGCCCGTGTTCGGGGCCATGGCGGGTCTTGTGGGTGGTCTTGACCTTGCCGTTGCCCTTCTCCTTGAGACGCGACCGTTCGCGTTCGCGCTCGGTGGTGTCGTAGTGGGTGGTCATGCGGTCGCTGTTACGGCGTTCCTCCCACCGTTGGGCGAACTCGGGTGAGTCCACGTCGAGACCCCAGCGCGCCGCCACCGTCTCTTTGTCGCCGGCCCGCCAGGTCACGCCCTTGTCCTCGCCCTGGTACTTGCTGACCAGCTGCTTGCCGGCGAGCGGCGCATCGTCCTTGGCCGCAAAGCTGAGGTCGCCACCCTCGCTGTCGCGGGTCTTGGTCTTGGGGATGCGAGACATGATCGCGTCCCGCTTCTGCTGGGTCGACGACGCCGGCGGCGAGGACGGGGCCTGGTTCGAGCCGCTCATCTTCAGCTCGAGCTGGCGCATCGCCCGCGACGACAGGCGTCCGCCGCTGGCGGCCAGCATGGCGTCGATCTCGCCGTCGAGTGAGGTGGTGGACCCCGACGACGAGGTGCGAGCCGGCGCGGGCGGGGCCGTCTTCGGCGCGGACGGTACTTGGGACGTGTAGTA
>JBKGZW010000061.1:0-15051 GCA_046543225.1 Acidimicrobiales bacterium | reverse complement strand
TCACCCGCCGTCGCCCAGGCCTGGCGCCGCCGCCGCCCCCTCGGCGCCCGCTGACTCCTCGTCCCGACGCCCATCTCGTTCCGTGAAGGGTTTCCAACCACATGGGCTGGAAACCCTTCACAGATTCGAGCGGGGTCGAGCGCTCGGATGGGCCGAGCCGGGTCGGTAGCCTCGGCCCGGTAGGCGAGCCCGAGGAGCGAACCACATGGCCGAGCCGTACCTGTTGCCGACCGAGCCGATCACGTCGCTCGACCACTACCTCGCCACCGACGTGGGCGGGCTCGGCGTCCAGGCCGCCCAGCAGATGGGGCCCCAGGCCACCATCGAGGCGATCACCGCCTCCGGGTTGCGGGGTCGGGGTGGTGCCGGGTTCCCGACCGGTCGCAAGTGGGCCAGCATCGCCGGCGCGGGCGACGGCCGTCGCTACGTGGTCTGCAACGCCGCCGAGGGCGAGCCGGGCACCTTCAAAGACCGCGCCCTCATGCGGGCCAACCCCTACCAGCTCGTCGAGGGCGTGATCATCGCCGCCTTCGCCCTCGATGCCGACGAGGCCTACATCTGCCTCAAGGCCAGCTTCGAACGGGAGCTGGAGACCGTGACCATGGCGGTGCAGGAGATGCAGTCGGCGGGGATCTGCTCGGACTGCACGGTGAACATCATCGCCGGACCCGACGAGTACCTCTACGGCGAGGAGAAGGCGATGCTCGAGGTGATCGAGGGCAACCCGCCGCTCCCCCGCTGGTTCCCGCCCTACCAGCACGGGCTCTTCGCCTCCGCTCCCCAGCTGGGCTGGCAGGCCACCGAGCGCTCGGACGCCTCAGGAGGCCCGACCGGCTCCAACCCCACGCTGGCGAACAACGTCGAGACCCTGTCCAACGTGCCCCACATCCTGGTCAAGGGCGTCGACTGGTTCCGGTCGATGGGCACCGAGGAGTCGCCGGGCAACGTGGTCGCCACCGTCGTCGGCGATGTCGTCGCGCCCGACGTCGGCGAGATCGAGCTGGGCACACCGCTGCGCACCGTGATCGACGCGGTCGGCAGCGGGCTGGCCGAGGGACGCAGCGTCAAGGCCGTGTTCTCCGGTGTGGCCAACGCCGTGGTCACCGCCGAGCACCTCGACACACCGGTCACCTACGAGGACTTTCAGCGCATCGGATCCGGCATGGGCTCGGTGGGGTTCATCGTCTGCGACGACACCGCGTGCATGGTCGACACCGCCTATCGCTTCTCGCGCTTCTTGTCGGTCGAGTCGTGCGGACAGTGCCCGCCCTGCAAGCTGGGGTCGAGCGAGATCACCCTGCACCTCGAGAACATCGAGCGTGGTGTCGGAACCGACGAAGACCTGCAGGGGATCATCCACTGGCTCGGACGGGTCACCGACGGGGCCCGCTGCTACCTCGCCACCGAGGAGCGCGAGGTCGTGGCCAGCGTCCTCGACGCCTTCACCGCCGAGTTCGCCGACCACATCGAAGGGCATCGCTGCCCACGGCCGCGCCAGCTGCCCATCCCCAAGCTGGTCGATCTCGCCGACGGGGTGGCCACCTACGACGAGTCGTTCTGGCGCAAGCGCCCCGACTGGACCTACGACCCCGAGTAGCGGCTGGCGTTCAGAGCCCGTCGGGGCAGAGGATCTCGATCACGCGCTCGAAGTGCTTGGCCTTGATGCGTCCGATCGCCTCGCCGTCCTTGGCGGCCAGGTCGCGGACCATGCCGAGCGCGGTGTCGAGCAGCTCCTCTTCTCCCGCCGTGCGGTGGACCAACCCCGCCTCGACCGCCTCGTCGCCTCCGTACCGGTGGCCCGTGACGAGCGCGTGGAGCAGTGCCTCGGCGGGGAGCTTGGCCTTGATGACGGCGTCGAACTCGTCGGACATGGCCATGCCCAGGTCGACCTCGGGGAAGCAGAAGTAGCCGCGGTCGGCGCGCATCACCCGCCAGTCGGCGACAGCCGAGAGGATGAGCCCTGCCCCGAAGGCGTGGCCGTTGATCGCAGCAGCCGTCGCCCCAGGGAAGGTCAAGATCTTGCCCAGCAGGCGGTAGAGGGCGGGGAACATCGCCTCGGCGCGGCCCTGGTCGCCTTGCAGCCACTCCAGGTCGAGCCCGTTGGAGAAGAACTTGCCCTCGGCGGTGATCACCAGGGGCTTGGCCCGCCCGGCCGCCTCGTCGACCGCGGCGGTCATGGCCTCGACGAAGGGGAGGTTGAACCGGTTCTCCCCGGCGGTCATGCACAACACGGTGACGTCGTCGACGACGCGCTGATCGATCATGGTCGGCATCGTGGTCGGTCGCGGGCCCCGGCTGCAACCGGCCGGGATTCGGGAACGAATCCGTACAGCGACGCTCGCCGCCATCTAGCGTGTGCCCATGAGTCAGCTGGATCGGGCGGTCCACGAGGTCAGGGACCAGAAGGAGCGGGCCGATCTGGCCATCGCTCGCTCGGCGGACGGTTCACCGCTCACGTCGGTCGCAATGATCGGTGCGACCATCGTCGCCTCCTGGGGTCTCAGCTACCTCTGGGGTGGGTCCCGCACCGTCGGCCCCCAGCTCTTCTATGCGCCGATCATCATCGCCGCCACACGGTTCGGCCACCTCGGGGCGTTCATCACCGCCGTCGTCTCGGGCGTCGTGTGTGGCCCGCTCCTGCCGTTCAACGTCCAGCTCGACCTCGCCCAGTCGACAGGAAACTGGACCTTGCGCCTGCTGGTCTTCGTGGTCATCGGCCAGGTCGTGGCGGCGCTGCACCTCCGTTCGCTGCCCGCGGTGCGCGAACGCCTCGACGCCCGCCAGTTCCGCCAGCGGGTGCTCCTGGCGTTGGACGCCGACGAGATCCGGCCCGTCTACCAGCCCTTCGTCGATCTCGGATCGGGCCGCATCGTGGGGGTCGAGGCCCTCGCCAGGTGGCACACCCCCGACGGCCAGGTGGAACGTCCTGCCGAGTTCATCCCTCAGGCGGAGGCGGCAGGGGTCATCACCGCCATCGATCTCGAGATCCTCCGCCAGGCTGCATCCCAGGTCGCCGCGTGGCGCACGACGGTGCTCGCCGACTTCGACGAGTTCGTGCTCTCGGTCAACCTGTCGGGGCGCGGGTTCGAGGATCCCGACCTGGCTGCCCACATCGAGGCGGTGCTCGACGGGCCAGGGCTCGCCCCGAGCTCGGTGGTGATCGAGGTGACCGAGACCGCGCTGATCGCCGACCACGAGCGGGCCGCGACGCGCATGGCCGAGCTGAAGGCCGTTGGGGTGCGGATCGCCCTCGACGACTTCGGGGTCGGGCAGTCATCGCTGGCCGCGCTGCACCGCTACCCGATCGATGTCATCAAGCTGGACCGGACGTTCCTGGCCCTCACCGGGGCCGACCGCCTCGGGTTGCTGACCGCCGTGGTCGATCTGGCCGGTGGACTCAGCACCGAGCTGGTGGTCGCCGAGGGGATCGAGACGCCTGCGCACCTCCGTGGGGTGGTCTCGGCAGGGTGCCTGTTCGGCCAGGGGTTCTTGTTCGACCAGCCGCTGGACGCCGTGGCGTTCGGTCGGGCGCTGGAGGCCGGCGGGTACCACCTGCCCGCTGCTCCGATCCCTCCCGGGGCTGTTGCACCACCTGAGCTGTGACTGACGTCATATACGGCGTAGAGTGGGGTGGTCAGGGGACCCAGGGGGAGGACCGCAACGATGACCGTCGTCAGCATCCCGTCGTCGATCGAGCAGATCAGCCCGACATGGCTGGCCGGGGCGACCGGTTTGGAGATCCACGGGTTCGAGGCCGAACAGATCGGTGTCGGCATCGGGGTGAGCAGCGCCCTCTACCGCCTCCACCTCGACGGGTCGGACTGCCCCGCCAGCGTGGTGGTGAAGTTGCCGGCGCTCGACGAGGCGGCGGTGTTCACCTCGACGATCCTGCGGATGTATCACCGCGAGGTCGGCTTCTTCTCCCAGCTCGCGAACCAGTGCCCCGTGCGGGTGCCGAGCACCTATCACGGAGCGGTCGACGAGGAGACGGCCCAGTTCGTCATCGTCATGGAGGACATGGGGGCGATGCGCGTCGTCGACCAGCTCGACGGCATGGCGCTGTCCGACGCCGAGTGGGCCGTCGACGCGCTCGCGGCCTGGCAGGCCACCTGGTGGCGCGAGGTCGACCACCTCGTGGAGTCCGGCACCGCCATCGCGCTCGATGATCCGATCTACCCCGCGGTGCTACCGCTGGTCTTCGCCGAAGGATGGGAGAAGGTCACCGGCCTCCTCGAGCTGCCCGAGAGCATCCGCCACGTGGGTGACCGATGGGTGGGGGGATTCGAGCGGCTTCTCGCCGACCTGGCCCAGGGCCCGAACACCCTCGCCCACGGCGACTATCGCGGCGACAACATCATGTTCGACGACGACGGCTCGGTGGTCCTGCTCGACTTCCAGCTCATCGGCTCGGGCAGCGCGGCCTACGACCTCGCCTACTTCGTCACCCAGAGCCTCGACGCCGACATGGCCGCCACCCACGAACAGGCGTTGTTCGACCGGTGGATCGACGGGCTCCGGGCAGGTGGTGTGGCCGAGGCCGACCTCGACCACATGTGGGAGGACTATCGCAAGGCGGCGTTGTTCTGCCTGTGCTACCCGGTGATCGCCAGCCGGGGGATGGACTTCTCGGATCCGCGCCAGATGGCGCTGGTCGAGTGCATGAACAGCCGCTACGCGCGGGCGGTCGAGGAGCTCGCGCTGGCCGACCTGCTCTGACGACGGGCCAGGGCCGCTCGCCGGATCGAGCGAGCCTTTCCTAGCCATCGGCGCCGTCGCGCCGCGCCGCCCGGAACGCTTCCCAGACCTCGGGACGCAGGCGGCCCCGGTCGGGGACCGCGATGCCGTTGGTCCGGGCCCACGACCTCACCTCGGCAGTGGTCGGCTCGGGTTCGGGGACCGGTCCTGCGCTGGGCAGCGTTGCCTCAACCATGGCGGCGGCACCCTCGACCTCGTGGTGGTCGAGGGCCGCGCCGAGGAATCGGTAGGCCCACTCCTGTGCCAGCTTCCTGGTCTCGCAGAACACGATGGGAACGGTGGGGAACCGGACCTGGGCTTCGGCCAAGCCCTCCGCGACCATGGCGGGACGGACCCGGTCGAGCTTGAACACAGCGGAGTAGCGGTCCTCGACGACGAGCGCGGCGCGCGGAAGCGTTGCCAAGTCGGCGAGCAGGTACCGCAGCTTGCCCGTGGAGAGGGTCGACACGAGGTCGGCGAGACTCTTGCGCTCGACCGAGGCGACCAGCAGGCCACCGGACTCGACCGCGTAGTCGCCGGCCGGGAGCTTGCGGCGCCTCGTCGTCGCCTGCTGCGTGCTGAAGGACCACGCGTAGCGCTCCTGGCTGTCGACCAGGATGTCGAGGACGCGGCCTGCCGCGCGCTGACGAGGCAGCGTCACGTTCGGCCGTGCCTGCTTGGTCGTGCGGGCCGACTGCCAGAAGATCATCTCGCGGCCACGAGCGCGGGTGAACACGAACTGCGAGCGGTTCTCGCGTCCACGGTCGAGCACCAGGTCGATCGCCGCTCCCCGCCGGACACAGGAGCGAACCGGCACGCGTTCGAGGATCTCGGGTTCTCGAGGCCAGCCCGTCGCACGGTGGCAGTAGACCTTGGCGGTTCGGGGCCAGGTGTCGCGCACCTTCAGGACGACACCGTCGGGGCCGAGCGGTAGCCGTACGAGGAACGGCAGCGTCGATCCCTCCTCTGGGTTGCGGGCGACGACGAACTCAGCCACAGACTCCAGTCTCGCGGAACCGGCCATGTCCGTCGCCCCGACGGGCCAGGCTCGCTCGCCGGATCGAACACCGCGTCGCGTGCCAGGCTGTCGGCATGCGCCGCTCCATCGACGACCAGCCCTTCTCCGAGGCCGACCTTCCCCCCGACACCGAGGACGCAATGCCGGTGTCGTGGGCGGTGGCCATCAGCGACGACTACGACGACGCCGAGCCCCGGGTCGTGCTCACCACCGAGGAGGTCGGCCGACCGGGGGCGGGCCTGGTCTTTCACCTGCTGCCGTCGCACGCGCGGCGGCTCCGGGTCGCGCTGCGAGACGCGTTGCGCGAGGTCGGGGAGGACCCGGGAGACTGATTCCCGACAATTCAGATCGGTTTTTCGTTGTTTCGGTCGGCATGATGCCCTAAAGTGCACCGTTCAGGTCGGATTTCAACGGGGAGACCAAACATCGTGCCGATCACTCCAGTCGTTCCGGCGCCGCGGGACCTCGACGCCGAACAGCAGCGTGACATCGAGCGGTTCGAGGCCGCCGTCGCCCAGTACGTCGCCGGTGAGATCGACGAAGACGTGTTCCGGGTCATGCGCCTCAACAACGGCATCTACGGCCAGCGCCAGGGTGGCACCAACCAGATGGTGCGCATCAAGTTCCCGGCCGGCAGCGCCACCCCCGAACAGCTCGAGATGATCGGCTACCTCGCCGAGACCTACTCGCGGGGATGGGCCCACATCACCACCCGTCAGAACATCCAGATGCACTTCGTCGAGCTCACCAGGACACCCGAGCTGATGCAGCACCTGTCCTCGGTGGGCCTCACCACCCGCGAGGCCTGCGGCGACACGGTCCGCAACGTCATGGCCTGCCACCTCGCCGGTGCCTGCCCCTACGAGAAGCTCGACGTCACCCCGTGGGCCGAGGCCGTGTTCGAGCACTTCGTGCGCAACCCCATCGGCCAGCGCCTGCCCCGCAAGTTCAAGATCAACTTCTCGGGCTGCAACACCGACTGTGGCCAGGCCATGTTCAACGACGTCGGCGTGGTGGCCACCGCCCGCACGCTCGACGACGGATCGATCGAGCAGGGCTTCAAGGTGTACATGGCCGGTGGGCTCGGCGCCAACCCCCACCCCGCCATCGCACTCGAGGACTTCACCACCCGCGAAGAGCTGCTGCCCACCATCGAAGCGATCCTGCGCATCTTCGACCAGAACGGCAACCGCGACAACAAGCTGCGGGCCCGCATGAAGTGGCTGGTCGACACCATGGGCGCCGACGAACTGCGTGAGCGGATCCTCAAGCTGCGCTACACCCTGCCTGCGTCCTCCAGCTGGCCGGGCGGGATCCCCGGCATCGTGGCCAAGGAGGGCGACGCCCCCGCCGGACAGGTCACCACCGGCGAGCTCACCCCGGTCGGCCAGGGCGTCCGGGTCGACATCATGCCCAACGACCCCTACCAGCGCTGGGAGGCCACCAGCGTGGTCCGCGGCGAGGCCAAGGGAACCGTCTCGGCGGTCGCCTACGCCGCACTCGGCGACATCACCGCCGACCAGTTCCGGTCGCTGGCCGCGATCCAGCGCGAGCTCGGCGCCGACGTTCGCCTCACCAACCGCCAGAACGTGGTCTTCCGTGGCCTCAGCGAGAGCCAGGTCGAGGTCCTCCACCAGCGCCTCGAGGCGATCGGCATGGCCCGTCCCGGTGCCGAGCTGGCTCGTGACGTCGTCGCCTGCCCCGGTGCCGACACCTGCAACCTGGCCGTCACCCAGTCGCGGGGACTGGCCAGAGCGATCGGCGAACAGCTCGAGGAGGAAGGCCTGGCCGAGGTGGGCGGCGTGCGCATCAACATCTCGGGCTGCACCAACTCCTGCGGGCAGCACCACGCTTCCGACATCGGGTTCTTCGGCGCCGAGCGGCGTGCCCACCGCCAGTCGGCGCCGGGCTACCAGATGCTGCTCGGCGGCTACGTGGGCCAGGAGACCATCCACTTCGGTGAGAAGGCTCTGCGTCTGCCGGCCAAGGCCGCGCCCGAGGCGGCCACCCGGGTGGTGCGGCGCTTCGCCGCCGAGCGCGACGCCGGCGAGACGTTCCGGGGATGGATGGACCGCGTCGGTGGCGTCAAGGCCGTCGCCGCCGACCTCAAGGATCTCGACTGGTTCCCCGAACCCGAGGCTGGTCCCGAGTACTTCGTCGACTTCGACGAGACCGGGCCGTTCTCGGCCGAGATCGGCCAGGGAGAGTGCGCGGTCTGAACCAGCCAGACCCCTCCGACCGGTACGTCACCGCCGTCTCGATCATCGACTCGGCCAACGCCGAGGATCCCAACCAGGTGACGGTCCGGGGTGAGCGTCTCCCGCTCGCCCTTGCCCACGGGCAGCTCGCCGCCCAGTGGGTCGCCCGCCTCGCACCCGACGCCGACGAGGCGCTGCTGCTCGCCGCCCGCGCCCACCACCTGCGCCGGTGGGAGGTGCCCCGGTCGTCGTACCCCGAGGGCCGGGCCGGCTACCTGCGCTGGCGACGCGACCAGAAGGACCGCCATGCCGAGCAGGTGGCCGAGCTGCTGGGCGCCGCCGGCTACGACGAGGCCACCATCCACCGGGTGCAGACCTTGGTGCGGCGCCAGCGACTCGACACCGAGTCGGGCACCCAGACCGTCGAGGATGCGGCGTGCCTGGTGTTCCTCGAGACCCAGCTGGTCGAGGTGTCGGGGCAGCTCGAGCGCGACCACCTGATCGAGGTGGTCAACAAGACGGCCCGCAAGATGAGCCCCGCCGCCCTGGGCCTGGTGGACGAGGTGCCGCTCGGCGACGAGGCCCGCCAGATCCTGGCCGACGCGCTCGGCTGACCTGACAGCGCCGTTGTGGACCGCGATGCTGCGGTGATGTTGATCCGACGGCACGTGATCGTCTCGGGCCGGGTACAGGGCGTGTGGTTCCGCGACAGCTGCCGGCAGCGAGCCGAAGAGCTCGGGGTCGCGGGCTGGATCAGCAACCGCCCCGATGGCCGGGTCGAAGCCGTGTTCGAGGGACCGTCCGACGCGGTCGAGGCGATGGTGGACTGGTCGCGCCACGGCCCCCCGCGGGCCAGGGTGGGCGACGTCGAGGTCGCCGACGAACCGCCCGACGGCCTGGACGGTTTCTCGATCCGCCCGTCGCGGTGACGTCGGCGACCGGTGTGGCCGCGCCCGTTGGCGTCGCCGGTCGGCTGTCCCTACCCTTGTGTGGGCGCAGGGTGGCACCGTCGGCGTCGGTGATCGGCCCTGGTGGGCACCATCGAGCAGGTTTCTCGCGTTGGCAGCTTGCCATCGAGAGTGCCAACGGGGTACGGTTGGCACTCGATAGGTGAGACTGCTAAGTGCCCCACGGAGGCTATGAATGAATCTGCAGCCCCTCGAAGACCGGATCGTCGTGAAGCCCGGTGAATCCGAGGAGACGACCGCCAGCGGTTTGGTGATCCCCGACACCGCGAAGGAAAAGCCCCAGCAGGGCGAAGTCCTCGCAGTCGGGCCCGGCCGCTTCGGCGATGACAACGAGCGCATTCCCATGGACATCTCCGTGGGCGACACCGTCGTGTACAGCAAGTACGGCGGTACCGAGATCACCGTTGACGGTGATGACGTGCTGGTCCTGAACGCACGCGACGTCCTGGCGATCATCAAGTAGGGAGAGACATGGCGAAAATTCTGAAGTTCGACGACGAGGCGCGCCGCGCCCTCGAATCCGGTGTCAACCAGCTGGCTGACGCCGTCAAGGTGACCCTCGGCCCCAGGGGCCGCAACGTGGTCCTCGACAAGAAGTTCGGTGCACCCACCATCACCAAGGACGGTGTGTCGGTCGCACGCGAGATCGAGCTCGAGGACGAGTTCGAGAACATGGGTGCCCAGCTCGTCAAGGAGGTGGCCACCAAGACCAACGACATCGCTGGTGACGGCACCACCACCGCCACCGTGCTGGCCCAGGCTCTCGTGCACGAAGGGCTGCGCAACGTGGCCGCTGGTGCCAACCCGATGGACCTCAAGCGGGGCATCGAGCAGGCCGTCGACGCGGCGGTGGAGTCCATCGCCTCCCAGGCCCGCGAGATCGACGACTCGTCCGAGGTCGCCCAGGTGGCGGCCATCTCGGCCAACAACGACACCGAGATCGGCGACGTGCTCGCCCAGGCCATCGACAAGGTCGGCAAGGACGGCGTGGTCACCGTCGAGGAGTCCCAGACCTTCGGCATGGACCTCGACTTCGTCGAGGGCATGCAGTTCGACAAGGGCTACCTGTCCCCGTACTTCGTGACCGACGCCGAGCGGCAGGAAGCGGTCCTCGAAGACCCCTACATCCTGCTCACCAGCGGCAAGATCTCGTCGGTGCAGGACATGCTGCCGGTGCTCGAGAAGGTCATGCAGTCGGGCAAGCCGCTGCTGATCATCGCCGAGGACGTCGAGGGCGAGGCCCTCGCCACCCTGGTGGTCAACAAGATCCGCGGCACCTTCTCCTCGGTCGCCGTCAAGGCCCCCGGCTTCGGCGAGCGGCGCAAGGCGATGCTGCAGGACATGGCCATCCTCACCGGCGGCCAGGTCATCTCCGAAGAGGTCGGCCTCAAGCTCGAGAACGCCACCCTCGACCTGCTCGGCCATGCCCGCAAGGTGGTCATCACCAAGGATGACACCACCCTCGTCGAAGGTGCCGGCGCCGAGGACGACGTCAAGGGCCGCATCGCGCAGATCAAGCGTGAGGTCGAGGACACCGACTCCGACTGGGACCGCGAGAAGCTCCAGGAGCGGCTCGCCAAGCTGTCGGGCGGTGTGGCCGTGGTCAAGGTCGGCGCCGCCACCGAGACCGAGCTCAAGGAGAAGAAGCACCGCATCGAGGACGCCCTCTCGGCGACCCGTGCCGCCATCGAGGAGGGCATCGTCGCCGGTGGTGGCACCTCGCTGCTGCGGGCTCGCGAGGCCGTCGCCGCCGTAGCGAACAACCTCACCGGCGACCAGGCCACCGGCGCCCGGGCGATCTGGAAGGCGCTGGCGACGCCGACCCGCCTCATCGCCGACAACGCCGGCCTGGAAGGTGCGGTCATCGTCCAGCAGGTCGAGGCCGAGACCGGTGCGGTCGGGTTCAACGCCAACACCGGCGAGTTCACCGACCTGATCAAGGACGGTGTGATCGACCCGGCCAAGGTGACCCGGGCTGCGCTGCAGAACGCGGCGTCGATCGCGGCGATGCTGCTCACCACCGAGGCGCTCATCGCCGATGCCCCCGAGGAAGCCCCCGCCGGTGGCGGTGGCATGCCCGACATGGGCGGTATGGGCGGCATGATGTAGCCGTCCGTCCCTCACCGGATGGTGCAGTGACGAAAGGGCCGGTCCTGTCGGACCGGCCCTTTCGCGTCGGTGACGCCGGTAGCCTCGACTCCATGGATCGACCACCTCCCGACCCCGCGAAGCTGCTCGACATCTGGATGCGGTGGGAGCGGGGTGACGACACCCCCGGCCGGATCATGGCCGACCTCAAGACCGCTGGGATGCGCGAGACCCTCGAACACCTCGCCAACCCCGCCTCGATCACCGATCCTGGAACCGGCACCGGGACCTGACACGTGGGTGACGGCCCGAACGACCATCCGGTCGCGTCGCCGTTCGATGGTCTCCGGCCAGGAGCGCCCGACCTCATCCGAGGCGGACCCCAGCGCATCCCCCGGCCACCGGACTGGCGCCTCGGTGACCCACCGCCGTGGCACGCCCTGCCTCCGGAACGGCGCCAACCCAGTCTCGACGAGGTGCGGGCCAACCTGGCCGACACCCTGCGCCGCGACCTGCACCCCACCGTGCTGGTCGACGGCGCGCCCCCCGAACGGCCCTCCGCGGTGCTCGTCGCGGTCTACGAGCATGCCGGTGAGCCCCACGTCCTGCTCACCCGGCGGTCCTGGAGTCTTCGCGCCCACGGCGGAGAGGTCAGCTTCCCCGGCGGTCGGGCCGAGGCCTATGACCCCGACCTCGTCGCCACCGCGCTTCGCGAGTCCTACGAGGAGGTCAGCATCGGTCCCGAGACCGTCGAGATCGTGGGGCGCCTCGAGCCGCTGCAGACGATCACCAGCCGCTCCATGATCATGCCCTACGTCGGGCTCCTCCCCGGCCTGCCCGACGTCGAACCCGATCCGCGTGAGGTCGAGGAGATCCGCCACGTCGCCCTCGCAGAGCTCCTGAGCGACGAGGTGTACCGCGAGGAGATCTGGCGGCGCGGTGAGGACGAGCGGCCGGTGTGGTTCTTCGACCTGCACGGCGACACGGTGTGGGGCGCCACCGCGTCGATGTTGCGCCAGTTCCTCGCGCTGGTGACCCGCACCGATCAGGGTCGTTCGCGCCCGTGACGCGACGTGGGGGCGCCGAAGCGCCCCCACGGTCGGTCCCCCCCCAAGGGAGCTCGAGATGGTCAGAGCTGGGCTTCGCGCACGTCGAGGCGGTTGCGCATGGCGTCGCCCACGTAGTTGAGCGAGAACACGGTGAAGAACAGCACGGCGGCCGGGATGAGGGTCAGGAAGTAGTCGCCCTCGTTGAAGTAGCGCCGGCCCTGGAAGATCATCGAACCCCAGGTGGCCTGGGGCGCCTGAACCGAGAGGCCGAGGAACGCCAGCGTGCCTTCGAGCACGATGATGGTCCCCAGCGCGATGAGACCGAACGCGGCGACGGGAAGCGCCACGTTGGGAGCGATCTCGCGCATCAGGATCCGCCTGCGCTTGGCCCCCAGCGCCTTGGACGCCAAGACGTACTCGCGCTGGGAGACGGCGAGGGTCGTGGCCCGGGCGACACGGGTGTAGGTCGGGATCGACAGGAACGCCACCGCAGCGGTGACCGCGAGCAGGTTCTGGCCCATCAGCGCGACCAGGGCCAGCAGCAGCACCAGGCCGGGGAAGGCCAGCAGCGTGTTGACCATGCCCATGACCAGTGACTCGTAGCGTCCCCGCAGGTACCCGGCGGTCAGGCCGAGCATCCCGCCGAAGATCATGCCGGCCGCCACCGCCGTGACACTGATCACCACCGACACCCGCGCGCCGTGCACGATGCGGGAGAACATGTCGCGGCCGAGGTTGTCGGTGCCGAGGAAGTAGCCGTCGGTCAACGGTGGGATGCGGCTGTCCCCGATGTCCTGGAAGTTGGGATCGGGGATGGGAAGGATGTCGGCGAACGCCGCGCAGATGAGGATGAACACCAACCACAACAGGCTGAAGGCGAAGAGCACACCGAACTTGCCCTTCTTCTGGTGCTTGATGTCGGCTTCGGGGTCCACCCCGATGTCCTCGAGGGGCAGCGTGGAGAGGCCACCGGGCTCGGCGCCCAGGTTGTCGCCGCCAGACGAGGAGCTATTGGTTCGATCGGGCGTATCCATGGCGGATCCTCGGGTCAAGGAACGAATAGAGCATGTCGACGATGAAGTTCACGAGCACATAGATCACGGCGAGCAGCAGGACCAGCCCCTGCACCACCATGAAGTCGCGCTGGTTGACTGCCCCGAACAGGCGCCGGCCCAGGCCCGGCAGGGCGAAGATCTCCTCGATCACCACGACCCCGCTCAACAGTGCGGCCATCTGGAGGCCGAGCACCGTCATGAGCGAGAACGACGAGGGCCGCAGGGCGTGGCGGAACAGGATCTGTGAGGTGGGAAGCCCCTTGGACTTGGCCAGCACCACGTGGTCGTCCTGCAGGGTGGAGATCATGTCCGTGCGCAGGAGACGGGTCAGCACCGCCACGATGCTGACGGCCAGGGTGGCCGCCGGCAACAGGCCGCTGCGGATGCTTCCGACCGGGTCATCGGTGAAGCGCGTCCACCCGGTGGCCGGCAGCCATCCGAGCTCGACGGCCACGAGGATGATCAACAGGAGCGCCAGCACGAAGTTGGGGATCGACAGCAGTCCGAAGGTGATGGCGCTGACGGCTCGGTCGAAGTATGAGCCCGCCCGATAGGCGGTGAACACGCCGAGCGGGATGGAGAAGAGCAGCGCCAAGACCATGGTCATCAGCATGATCTGGAGCGTGACCGGGAACCGCTCGGTGATGAGCTGGCTGACCCGCTCGTTGGTGATCGCCGATCGTCCCAGGTCGCCCTGGACCGCTCCGGTGATCCAGTCGACGTAGCGCACGTGGAGCGGGTCGTCGAGGCCGAGCTCGGCGCGCCGGGCGTCGAGCTGCTCCTGGGTGAAGTCCGGCGGGAGGTCGGCGATCACCGAGTCGCCGGGAAGCAGGCTGAGCATCACGAAGGTGATGATCGACGCTGCGAGGATCACCGGGACCAGGCCGAGCGCCCGTCTCCCGATCAGTTCCAGCATGTGTGTCGCCCCCCGGTGTTGTGGTTCGTGGCGCTGCTGGTCGCAGCGCGAGCGTGCTGTTCGGACGGTGGTGTCGATCCGGGAGGTCGGCGGGCGGCCGGCCCCCCGGATCGATCAGTCAGGTACGAGTGGTTGCTGCGATGCTGCGATGCAGCGAGCAGTACGAGACTACTGCTGGAGCCACACCTCGGCGAAAAACGTCGTGGCGTTGATGGCACCGTCGCCGTTCACCAGTGGTGCCCCATCGGTGTCGGGGATCGTCCAGGAGGCGAGCCCATGGACCTCCTCGATCGCGAAGATCGATGTGGCGGTGCCACCGGTCCAGATCTGGGGAAGCTGCTCGGTCAGCTCGAACATGATGTCTTCGACTGCCGCGTAGCGGACGTCGAAGTCGGTGCTCGTGCGCAGGATCTCCAGGTTCTCGTCGATGGTCTCGCTTCCGTAGTTGGTGAAGTTGAGCGGGTTGGTCTCGGGCTCACCGAACGCGTTGGACAGCGTGATGTAGGGGTCCTCCTGACCGCCCGCACGCCAGCAGTTGATCATGTAGTCACCCGAGATCGCGTTCTGGATGTGGGTGGGTTGGTCGAGCGAGATGAGGTTGACCTCGACTCCGACTGCTTGCCAGAAGCTCTGGTAGGCCTGGGCGAGGTCGACCAGAGTCGGGTCGGGCGGGCAGTAGAAGTCGACCTCGATCGGGTCGCCCACGTCACGACCGTCGGAGCGTTCGGGGTCGTTGATGTAGTCGTCGAGATCCTCGGCGGCCGCATCGGGGTCGTAGGTTGGCCAGGCCTCCTCGACCGCGGAGGAGTACCAGGGCGAGTCGGGGCTGAAGAACTGGGTCTGGGGAGGCGTGATGTCGGTGCCGCCCAGGACCTCGATCATGTCGTCCTGGTTGACTGCGTGGGTGAGCCCGCGGCGGACCCGCAGGTCGTCGGTGGGGGCGATGGCGGTGTTGAAGATCGACCCGCCGCCGTTGTTGCCGATGGCCTCGTGGCTGGTGACGTCCTCGAGCTCGCGGACCGCCC
>JBKGZW010000060.1:0-15162 GCA_046543225.1 Acidimicrobiales bacterium | reverse complement strand
TGCTCTGACATGGCTCCATCCTCTCAAGGGTTGGAGCCTCCACCAGACCCGGGGAGATTCAACTGGGACAGGGCACGTCGCGACGCCATGATGGCTAGGGCCTATGACTACTCCGCCACCCTTGACGAGCTCGATCGCCGGGCACCATTTTTGCGCAGGCGGGAAGCGGAAGAAGCTGTCGAAGAGCCAACGACTCGCGCGGGACGCGCGCAGACTGGGTGTCACCCCAGCGGAGCTGAAGGCGAGGCGCAGAGACGAAGCTCGTGCTGCAGCCGCTCTCGCCGAGGAAGCGCGGGAACTCGGGATGAAGCCAAAGCAGTTGCGCAAGCTCAAGGAGGCGGCGAGAAACGGACAGGTGGTCCCTCGTCGACGCCTGCCGAAGCCTCCTTCTAAGCCGATTGTGTCCTCGACGAAACGACGGGAACAGGAGCGACAGTCGCGCAGGTCTTCATCGCGACAGCCGGGGGACCCTACCAGCGAGGCGCGAGAGATGTCCCTCCCCCAACCCGACAGGATTCCCCGACGGCGCACCGGACCAACTGACGGCTGCAGAGCGTGTGGACGTCCAGTTAGCGATCAAGGCACCTGTGGCTGCACCTGATCGTCGCGCTCCAGCCGGTCTACGCCAATCAGGCTGAATCTGCTCCAGTTCTGTTCGAACTCACTTCTGCTGGTTGGGTCTTCGTCGGATTCGAAGGGCCGTAACGCCTTGGGGTTGCAACGGTCTGATCAAAGCAGCGTTCTGGACCGGGTGCGTCGCCAGCTCCTCAAGGACCACGAGTTGATGTTGCGGTGACTGGCCCAGTCGGGGCACCTGTGAGCCACGCTCCGGAGCCCTGGGTTGGCCAGCGAGTTCCTCCGGCACTGCCCGCTTCGGATGCGCGGGTCTGTGGAGGGAGCAACCCTGACCATGGCCTCTTGGGGCGGGCGCGATCTGGTTGTCGCCCTCAGGGGTTGCGAGCAGGACTGCGGAAGCCGGTGCTGCACGGCTTTCGACAGGATGCACCTTCCTGGTTGGTCCTGTGTGTCACAGCTCACCGCTAGCATGCCCCCGGCCCAAGACTGAACGAAGTTCATCGCAGATCCGCTTGTCCGCGACTTGCCAGCTGATGCAGCGGAGAGGGCGGGCGCTTGCGGTCCACGCCCCACCACTCCCGGCGCCGTAGGCTCGATTCGTGCCGGTCGATCAGGCCCTCGTTGACGAAGCCATCGCTGCGTTCAACGCGGTCGTCGTTGGGCCGCTGAAGGACGGCGGACAGAAGGCCGTCCGGCTGGTTACCGTCGGCCAAGACCAACGAGTCCTGAAGGTGATCCAGCTCGGCCAGACCTCACCCGAGTCGCTTCAGCGAGCGTCTCGTGAGGTCGATCTGCTGCAGTCGATCGATAGTCCCAACGTTGTACGAGCCGCATCAGACCTGATCCTGCTTCGCGACCCGCCGGAAGGCGCGGCGTGGCTCGAAGAACTCCTCGATGGTGATGATCTTGCCGACAACGTGGGAGCAGCGTGGGACTGTGCCTCCGCTGTCGCGATGGGGCGGGAGGTTGCCGCCGGGCTCGCTGAGCTCCACGATCGACGCGTCGTCCATCGTGATCTGAGTTCGCACAACATTAGGCGTCGGGCAGACGGCACTTACGTGGTGATGGACCCGGGCTACGCGCGTCACGAACTGCTCCCGCCGATCACGATCGCTGGGCATCCCGGGACGTACGGCTTCATGAGCCCGGAGCATCTCAGCCCGCTACCTGCAGGTCCGACGGCCTTCTCCGACGTGTTCTGCGTGGGCATACTCCTGTACCTCGCGCTGACCGGTGATGTGCCCATTCGGTACGAGGGCGATCCTCACGACTACGTCAATCGACTGAAGCCCGTCCAGTACCGTGACCTGACCGATATCCGTTCGGACTTGCCAGACGAACTTGTCGGGATCGTGAGGAGATGCCTGCACCGGCAGCCGGCCCGTAGATATCGCCACGCGAGAGAGCTCGCAGGGGCACTAGCGGAGGTTGTATGCCCGTAGCGCTACTAGAGGACACGAAGCGAAACAACCTGGTCTCATGGTGCTCAGATGCCCTTCACGATGGATCGGTGGCCGGGGCAGTCCTCAACCCGTTCTGTTCGCCGCCGGTGAGTACCAGCTTCAAGCGGAATGTTGCGCACCAGGCCGCAACGTTGAATGGCATGGGTGCCGATGTTTGGTTCGATGCGATGACGCACGTGCTCCAAATGACGGGCGCCGACGACTTCGCGACCTATGACCAATGGGGACTGTGGGACGGCACTCGTGGAGCGGTCGGCAGTCGGTCGCAGCGGCGGTTCCATCTCGATCGCGTCTTCGAGATACAAGACGAGTGCGGTTCGCCGAGGTTGGCGCCGACCGTGCTTCTCAACTCCGCGAGCGGCTCCGAGGTCGTGGCGGCCCTCGCACTAACTGAGGAGGGCCTCGACATCGCAGATGGATGCTGGGGCACGATCGCGGGGACGGCTGGATTCTGGGCTGGGGGTGCCGACCTCGACGCACTGGTCGGGACGCTGGCTCAGCTGCCAGTCGGTGGCTGGTTCGTGTCCGTCGTGCGGCCGACCGATACGTTCCCGGTCAGGGCGTCTGCTGAGGAGATCGCAGGCATTTGTCGCGCCATTCGTGGCCTCAGCGAGTTCGCCCCAGTCCATGTGTCACATGGTGATCTGGCTGGTTTGCCCGCCGTGGCGGCGGGAGCCGCGTCGATCGGAACCGGGTGGGATGCGCGGCAGCGAGTACTCGCGATGTCAACTTTCGAGTATCGACCACCCGCAGGCGGCGGTGGATGGTTTGCTAGGAACACGCTCGAGCGCCTGTTCGCGTTTCTGGCCCGAGCCGACGTTGCGCGTCTATTCGCCCAGGACGCGGTCCTGGCAAGTTCGGTATTCGTCGGAGCGCTCCACCCCGATGGACCGAAGGAAGCGTTCTTGCATCACGTTGCCTCACTTCGGAATCTTCTGGACGGCATCGGGGATGGGCCATATGAGGACCGGTTCACCCAGCTGTTGAGCATGTATCAACAAGCGGTCGCCAGCTGGCCAGCGGTGTCATCGACCGCGCAGTTGACGGAAGGCGCAGCGGACTGGGTGGAGGCCTACGTCGCAGGTCTCAACGTGTACGGACAGGACGAGGGTTGGATCTAGTACGCAACTCGGCGATCACGTGCTCGGATGACCACAAGCGAACGGCATCCGAATGCCGAGACACCCTCGGGGTCACGATGAGTTCACCTGAGACAATGAGGCCGCCACGGTCGCGCGTCACCTCCTTACGAAGATGATCGACGCTCCGACTCGGTACGCTCTCGAGGACCAGCAAGTAGCTCTCGGCCCATAGCCGATAGTTGCGGCACTGGCGAAGTGCGCGACCCCAATCGTCGATCTTCAGCTCAATGGCGAAAAGGCGCCCGACCGGGGTCAGCGCTGCTGGTCGTGTGTAACGGTCCCGTCCTATGTCGATGACAGCACCACTTCGAAGTAGGTGCGGAAGACGACGCTTGACGGTGGACTCTCTCCACTGAAGCCGACCTGCAATCTCGCCCGTCGACTTGCCGACTTGCGGTGTCACGGTTGCGGCGATCGCCGCATCGATGGGGTTGAGGAGCGGCGCGACGTCAAGCGCGAGGCGTGCGTGCCTTCGAGGGTCAGGTGCGACAACCGTGATGTCGGGCACGCCATTTGGTGCATGGAACTCCCGGAACGCAAGCACCTCGTCGGACCCGAGCGGAAGACAGTGGAGGAAGGCTCTTGCGACCTTCTCGAGTCGTCTTTCGGCTACTGGTTCGAACCGTCGACCGGATCTCGAACGCGTAGCCGTGCGGACCGTTGGCTTCTTGCGTGGTGTCTTCCGCTGGCTCATCGGCTGCACCCGGGATGACTACCGCCATCGAGAGATGCCCTGCAAACCCGCCTGTCGGACGTGCCTCTACTCTGGGTGGCGTTGCTCATCGGCGGTCTCAGCGTTCTCCCAGATCAGACCTGACACGCGCTCCGCTGGATCTACCCCGGTCTCACGAACGGGTTGGTTGTGGGATGATCATGCCGCGTGAGCGGCGGCTGTGTTGAGTTGTTCGTAGTCGGCGGGGTTGTGCCCGTGGTTGTAGGAGTGTCGGCGATGCGGGTTGCGTCAGGTCTCGATCCAGTCGAAGAGCGCGTGGGGTAGGTCCACCAGCCAAGCCTCGGCGGGGCATGACGGGCAGTTTGTGATCCTCGGTGCGCTGGCGACGGCTGCGCCTCATCCACGTTGCCCCTACCCCGCCTCTCGTCACTCAGGTGCGCGATGCTGGGTTCCCCTGGCGGGGCAGTCCTTGAGTCGTGTGCCGCCTCTGATCCGGGAGCCTACGACACCACGGAAGTGAGCAGAGGAGGCCAAACGATGTCGAAGCGAGCGCTGAAGCGTGCCCAGCGATACGTGCAGCCGCACCTTGTCGGTGAGGAAGCACTCTTGGGATTCACAGTGGGCACGATGAACTCCAACCGCGTGGACGTCCTGGCCTATGAGACGGTGCTCTATCTCGTGACATACCCGAGCGCGTCAGTCAGACGCTACAAGTACGAGCACTTCGCGTCAGCTCAGTGGCGCCCGAGGTCGCTCTATGACCGGCACACGCGGGGCGTACTGCTCCTCGAGCTGAACGATGGAGGGCACATTATGATTTCCTTCGAGGGAAGCGGGCACCGAGTGCCCCCACTGATCGTGGATCTGGTCAACTCGGCAAAGTTGGAGCCCCCACCTGGCACTTAGCTGAGGGGTGGTATGCCTCGGGGTCGCTGAGAGGTAGGCGTGGCTTCTGGGTCCGTCGGGGATGTCGTTGTTCCCGTCCTAGCTTCACCAGTCTGTGGTCCTCGACCGGGGTACGCATCCCGAGCGTCGAGTGGCACTGGCTGGGTCTGCAGTAGTGATCACTGGACGGCCCGACTTGGGAGACCGCCACCAGACAGGCCAGCGAAGTCACCTCGCAGGGGACATGTCACAGCTCATCGCTAAGATGCCAACGGTCCGACACTGGAGGAGCACGCCCATGGCTGACAAGACCACTGGGAAGTCTCCCACTCAGGAGGGTGAGGCTCCCCCCTCCGACACCACACTGACCAGGGCAAACGCCCTGGTCAGCTGCGTTTGCACGTGATGGCGATCGGCCCGGATGGCTTGCAGCCGGCGTTCGACGCTGCGCTCCTCACCCTCGATCTGTGTGGCGGCCTCGCCCTCACCAAGGCATGGCCGACTGCTCATGGGTCGCGTTGATCGCTGGCCGCCGGCCTGTGCGCGTATGGTCGAGCGCATGCCCACGCCGCCTGGCCAACCCGTCGTCGACTGCACGATCGAGCTGCGCGAGGTCGAGCCCCGCGTCGGGCGTCGGCTCCTGGTCCCAGCGAGCGTTCGGCTCGACAAGCTCCACCGCATGTTCCAGGCAGCGATGGGGTGGCCCGTTCGATCCAGCAGCATTCGACCTCGCACTGGTCAACGCTCGCCTCCAGGCCGTTCGCTGATTCTCGCTCAGCCGTTCACGCTGCCTGACCCACTGTCTCGGTGAGAAGGGCGCGCACCCTGGTCCGGAGTCGCGCTGCCGGGTCGTCCTGGAGTCCGGCGGTGAGTGCGTCGAGGGCGGCGCCGTGGGGGCCGAGCTCGCGCCACAGAGCCGCTCGTACCCTTGCAAGCGGCTCGCTGGAGTCGAAGGTGGCCGGCGTTACTCCGTCAGCGGCGGCGATCTCCAGACACCTCCAGAGGTCCCCGACATCGCGCTCCTCAGTCCGGACGGTGCGGACCAACGTTTTGAGCGCCAGCATCCCAACGGCATCGGGCAGCGCGACCGAGGTCGACAACGTCCCACCGTCGGTGAGTCGGAACTCGACGTCCACGCTGATCGCCGGACGTCGGAGGGTCTCGGCGAGACCGGGAACCTCAGTGGTCACGACCGAGCCAATTGTCACGGTGTCACGGGCGCGTGATCGGTACGTGGGGATGAGCAGGTCGACCGCGGCGACACGGCGGTCGTCGAGCCGACGTTCCCATCGGTTGCCTGCGACCTTCTGGTAGCCCAGGACCTCGATCGCGTCGACGAGTTCGGGTCGGCGAAGGACGTGGGGAGGCACGCCGAAGTCGGCATCGCCGGTGGCCCGCGACGGGAGGTCGAGCCTGAGTCGCTCGATGTGGAGCATGACGGCGACACCACCGATGAGTCGATGCTGGTGGGTCGTCCCGCTGCTCGCCATCGCAGTAGCCACATCGGTGATCGCCGTGAAGCCCCCGTCCATCGCGGCCGAGAGGCTCTCGAGCGCGACGCGGGGGACTGTCATCGGGTCCTCGGGAGGGTTCGAGCAAGGATTGCCGTGCGCAGGCGGTCGGCGGCTTCGGCGCGGTCCTCGCCGCCGAGATCCAACAGGTCCCACCACTGCTGGCACGGATCGGCGATAGGGAGCTGGTCCGCCTCGTCGCGCCAAGGTGGAGCGGGGGTGAGGAGACCATGGTCATTGGTCCACCGCAGGATGAGGCTGGCGTCGACGCGCCCCTCGGCGGGCACCAGCCCGGCCTCGGCTGTGGTCAGACGGGCGTTGACGTAGGCGATCGCGATGGTGGGGTGGCGCCAGGGTGCGACGAGATCAGGGGCAAGATCAGCCGAGAAGGCGATCGCGGTGCCGTGGTCAGCTGCCAGAGCATTCACACGTCGGGCCTGTTCGGTGAGAGGTCGGGTGCTGTACCAGTAGGACTCTGGCTCGACGAGGTGCGGACGGGTCCGGGTGCGGTAGAGGTCGAGCAACTTCGGGAGCTCCCCCAGGTAGCCGTCGGGGGTTGTGGTGATGGCGTCGAGATCCGCGAGATGCTTGAGCACCTGCGAGGCGCGTGGCTGGGTCACCCCCACCGTCGATGCGATGGCCACACCCGTCATTGGGACATCGGAGGCCACCAAGAGCCGGACCACCGCGGCGGTGCCTGCCCCCCAGCGGCGTACCGCGTTGTGCGAGACGGTGGTCGTCGACATGGGGACAGGGTATAAGCCTTCTCTGCCAGAAGCAAGGAACACTTATAGGAACGCTTATGGATGCGGACCGCAGCTGCTTGTGGTCGTTGTGCCCGGTGCAGCTTCGCACCACGTGAGAGCATGTCGAGGGTTGACTCCGGGTAGCCAGCGAAGCAGATTCACCCCCGAGCTCGGAACGGCGCCATGGCGTACTCCATCAAACGAACGAAGACCGTCGAAGCGTCGGTGCGACACATCGCCCGAGACCAGGTCCGAAAGGCGCTCGAGGATCTCGCGACGCCAGGGCGGACAGGGCCCGTGGAGGCGGTTCACGACTGCCGGAAGCGCTGCAAGAAGCTTCGCGCCCTCGTGCGACTGGTCCGCCCGTCGCTCGGGAGCCAGTACCGGGACGCGAACGAGACCTTCCGCGACGCGGCTCGGGAGCTGAGCAGCATCCGAGATGCCGAGTCGCTGCTCGGCACCTTCGACGACGTCGTCGCGGCGAGCATCGACCAGCTGCCCGACGGCGGGCTCCCCGGCGTGCGTGCCGGACTGCGCCATCGTGCCGTCGCGGCCACCGCCAAGGTCGAAGACGACGATGACGCCATGCGTCGTGCCCGTCGGCTGCTCGAGCAAGGGCGTGAGGCGATCGACGACTGGTCGCTGAATGACGACGGGTGGGACGCCATCGGCCCCGGGCTGCACAAGACCTACACGCGCGGCCGCAAGGCCCTCGGCACCGTGGTCGACTCACCTTCTCCCGAGCACTTCCACGAGTGGCGCAAGCGGGCCAAGTACACCTGGTACCACGTGCGGCTGCTCGAGGACGCCGCCCCCTCGGTGCTCGATCCGTTGGGCAAGCGGTTCAAGAACCTGGCCGACGCCCTCGGCGATGCCCACGACCTGGCCGTGCTGGAGCAGCTGCTGACCAGCAGTCCCGACGAGTTCGGTGGTGATGAGCAGGTCGACGGCGCCCTCGTCGTGCTGCGCGGCAGGCGAGGCGCGCTCGAGGAGGCGGCGCGGAGCCTCGGCGCCCGGCTCTATGCCGAGACACCCGATGCGTTCGTGGACAGGCTCGGTCGCTACTGGAACACGTGGCAGGCGATGGGCGATGAGCTCCGCGCTGGTGAGCTCGCCGAGCTGTATCCACCCGATGACGGGCTCGAGGCACTGAACGTCGGCCAGCTCGCCGCGATGGCCGAGGCGGCTGGCGTTCCCGGACGTTCCGGCATGCGCAAGGCGGACCTGATCGGCGCGCTCCGCGCGTTGGGCTGACGAGGGGATCCGAAACCACGCAGCGGTCGAGTGCGGGGAGCCGAGGCACTCGGGGACACGAGCCGTTCGTCCCGACCACCGATGGGACCTTCGCCCCTGGGCCGCCCAGGGACCCAGCGGTAGGTTCCACGTAGGGAGCGCGAGGCCCAGCGTCGTCACGTGTCCCGCTCTGGATGCGGCTCTTCGGGAGGCGAGGATGGATCAGCTGGACCTGGCCCGATGGCAGTTCGGGATCACGACCGTCTACCACTTCTTGTTCGTCCCGATCACCATCGGCCTGTCGTTCATCGTCGCCGGCTTTCAGACCAAGTGGCACCGCTCGCGCGACGAGCGCTACCTCCGGCTGACGAAGTTCTTCGGGAAGATCTTCCTCATCAACTTCGCCCTGGGGCTCGCCACCGGGATCGTCCAGGAGTTCCAGTTCGGGATGAACTGGAGTGACTACTCCCGCTTCGTCGGAGACATCTTCGGCGCCCCCCTCGCCATCGAAGGCCTGCTCGCCTTCTTCCTCGAGTCGACGTTCCTCGGACTGTGGATCTTCGGCTGGGGCCGCCTCCCCGAGCGCGTGCACCTCGCCACCATCTGGCTGGCCGCCATCGGCACCGTGCTCTCCGCCTACTTCATCCTCGCCGCCAACTCGTTCATGCAGAACCCGGTCGGAGCGGGGTTCAACCCCGAGACCGGGCGCGCCGAGCTGAACGACTTCTGGGCGCTGCTCTCCAACGAGGTCCTCCTCGTCACCTTCCCGCACACGATCGCTGCCGCCTTCCTCACCGCCGGCGGGTTGGTGCTCGGCGTCGCCCTCTGGCGCCTGACCCGCCGCCCCGGGATCGACGAGTCGGCGTTCCGCGCCGCGGCCTGGGTCGGCGCCGTCGTGGTCCTGGTGGCCGCAGCCGCAGTCACCGTCACCGGCGACCGCCAGGCCCGGGTGATGACCGAGGTCCAACCGATGAAGATGGCCGCCGCCGAGGCCCTCTACGACACCACCGACGAAGCCGGATTCTCGATCTTCACCATCGGCACCCTCGGCAGCCAGGACGAGCTGTACTCGCTGCGGGTGCCGGGGCTCCTCTCGTTCATGGCGACCGGCGACTGGGGCGGCGAGGTCGAGGGCATCAACGACCTCCAACGCCAGTACGAGGAGCGCTACGGCGAGGACAGCTCGTACAGGCCGAACATCCCGCTCACCTACTGGACCTTCCGGCTGATGATCGGCATGGGCCTCGTCGCCGCCGCCATCGCCGCCTGGGTCGTCTGGCACCTGTGGAGGAGCCGGCCGCTCCCGACCGCCCGCTGGATGGTGCTCGTGGCGGTCCTGTTGCCCCTCAGCGGCGTCCTCGGCAACTCGTTCGGCTGGGTCTTCACCGAGATGGGACGCCAACCCTGGATCGTGTTCGGCCTGATGCCCACCGCCGCAGGCGTGTCTCCCGGCGTGGGGGCCGCGACGGTGCTGATGTCGATGCTCGGCTTCACCCTGATCTACGGCTTGCTCGCCGTCATCGCGGTGAAGCTCGTCATCCGCACCATCGACGAGGGGCTCCCCGATGTGAGCCCCCCACCCGACGACGAGAACGCCGTCGATGACGAGCGTCTCGTGCTCGTCTACTAAGGATCGAGGAGAGGAGCCATGGAGCTCACCACCGTCTGGTTCATCCTGATCGCCGTCTTGTGGATCGGCTACTTCGCTCTCGAGGGCTTCGACTTCGGGGTCGGGATCCACACCCGCCTCCTGGCACGCGACGACGACGAGCGGAGGGTGCTCCTCAACACGATCGGCCCCCTGTGGGACGGCAACGAGGTCTGGCTCCTCGTCGCCGGCGGTGCCACGTTCGCGGCGTTCCCCGAGTGGTACGCCACCCTCTTCAGCGGCTTCTACATCCCGCTGTTCCTGGTCCTGATCGCCTTGATCCTGCGCAACGTGGCGCTCGAGTTGCGCCACAAGCGCGACGACGGTGAGTGGACCCGGTGGTGGGATCGGGCGATCTTCTACGGCTCGCTCGCCCCGGCGGTCCTGTGGGGGGTGGCGTTCGGCAACATCGTGAGGGGCGTCGCGATCGACGTCGACAAGGAGATGGTCGGCTCGTTCTTGGACCTTCTCAACCCGTACGCACTGCTGTTCGGGCTGGTCACCCTCGCTGTCTTCGTCACCCACGGTGCGCTGTTCATCGCTCTGAAGACGACAGGGGAGATCCGAGAGCGGGCCAGCGCCATGGCGACCAAGACCGGGCTCCTCACCGCGGTCGTCGCCGTGGCGTTCCTCGTGTGGACCGTGCCCGTTCGCGACGGCGCCGACCACATGGTGCCCTATCTGGTGCTCGCCGCCGTGGCCGCGCTGGCCCTGGTCGGCGGCCTCGTCGCCAACCTCCTCGGCCGGGAGGGGTTGGCCTTCGCCGGGACCGCCCTCACGATCGTCGCCGCGGTGGCTGCGCTGTTCGTCGTGCTCTTCCCCGAGGTCATGCCCTCGACGATCGACCCCGCGTTCTCGCTCACGACGACGAACGCGGCGAGCACCGACTACACACTGGCGATCATGACCTGGGTGGCGGTCCTGTTCACGCCGATCGTCGTCGGGTACCAGGGATGGTCGATCTGGGTGTTCCGGCGCCGGATCGGAACCGAGGACCTCACCCGGCGGGAGTCGGAACCGACGCGACGATGAAGCCGGTCGACCCGCGCCTGCTGCGCCACGCCCGCGCGGCGCGTCGCCACATCACCGTCTGCGTCGTGCTCGGGACGGTGGCAGCCGCGCTCGTGCTGGTCCAGGCCGACGTCCTCTCCCGGGGCGTGGCCGGCGTGGTCGAGGGCCATCTCGACCTCGGTTCCCTCGCTCCAGTGCTCGCTGGGCTGGCCGCCGTCGTGGCCGGACGGGCGCTGGTCGCAGGGCTGACCGATGGTGCCGCTCAGCGGGCGTCCGCCGATGCCAAGCGCGAGCTGCGCGGCCAACTCGTCGCCCACGCCGCCGCGCTCGGGCCAGCGCTCCCCGAGGTCGGGCGGGCCGAGGTGGCGACCCTGGCAGGGGAGGGGCTCGACGACCTCGATGCCTACTTCGACCGCTACCTGCCCCAGCTGGTCCTCGCCGTCGTCGTGCCCGCGCTGGTGGTCGCCCGGCTGTTCACTGTCGATCTCACCGCCGCGCTGACCGTCGTGCTGACCGTCCCGCTCATCCCGGTGTTCATGGTCCTGATCGGCATGGCGACCGAGGCGGCGACCGAGCGCCGGTGGGTCGCCCTGTCACGGCTGTCTCACCACTTCCTCGACGTCGTCACCGGGCTGGCCACCCTGAAGGCGTTCGGTCGCGCCGCAGCCCAGGAGGAGTCGGTGGAGCGGGTGACCGACGACTACCGGCGCTCGACCATGGCGACGCTGCGCCTGGCGTTCCTGTCGTCGCTCGCCCTCGAGCTGCTCGCCACGCTGTCGGTCGCCCTCGTCGCGGTCGGTGTGGGACTGCGCCTCGTGCACGGCGACCTCGACCTGCAGACCGGGCTCCTGGTCATCATCCTCGCCCCCGAGGCGTACCTCCCCATCCGCGAGGTCGGTGTCCGGTTCCACGCTGCCGCCGACGGGTTGGCCGCATCCGACCGGGTCTTCGCCGTCCTCGAGACCCCGCTCGCGCCCTGTGGCGAGCACCTCCCGCCCGACCTTCGCAACGGCGGGGTCGTGCGGGTCGAGGCAGTGAGCGTCGACCACGCCGGCCGCGACCTGCTCGCGCCCGACGGCGCCACGTTCGAGGTCCGGCCCGGCGAGGTGATCGCGCTGGTGGGCCCGAGCGGTGTCGGCAAGTCGACCATGCTCGCCGTCCTCCTCGGAGCCGTCGCGCCGACGACGGGCCGGGTGATCGTCGACGCGGGTGGGTTCTCTGTCGACCTCGCCGACATCGACCGCGACGCCTGGCGCCGCAACCTGAGCTGGGTGGACCAGACGCCGTACCTCGCGTCGGGCACGGTCGCCGACAACGTCCGCATCGCCGCGCCTGACGCCTCCGACGACCAGGTGTGGCGCGCCCTCGACCTCGCCGAGCTGACCCACCTCCCACTCGACCGCGCCGTCGGCGAAGGTGGACGGGGCCTCAGCGCCGGGGAGCGGCGGCGGATCGGGCTGGCCAGGGCAGCGCTGCGCGATGCGCCCCTCGTGCTCCTCGACGAGCCGACCGCCGGACTCGACCAGGTCACCGAGGCGGCGGTGCTGCGCGCCGTCCGGCGGCTCGCAGCCGACCGCGCGGTCGTCATGGCCGCCCACCGGCCCGCCGCGATCACCATCGCCGATCGGGTCGTCGCCGTGACGTCCCGCCAGGGTGCGCCCATCGAGGCGACGCCGTGAGGCCCCTGTACCGGATCCTGCGGCTCGGGACGGCTCGCCGCCGGGGCCTGGTCGGCGCGGTCGCCCTCGGCGCCGCGGCATCGGGCTCCGCCGTCGCCCTCGCGGGGGTGTCGGCGTGGCTCATCGCCAGGGCCAGCGAGCAGCCACCGGTGCTGCACCTCATGGTGGCGATCGTCGGGGTTCGCGCGCTCGGTGCCGGACGGGGACTGCTGCGCTATCTCGAGCGACTCGTCGCCCACGACACGTCGTTCCGGCTCCTCGGCGATCTCCGGGCCGCGACCGTCCGCCGACTCGCCCAGCTGGTGCCGACACGGGACGTCGGCGCCCCGGATGCGCTTCGCTCCGGGGACCTTCTCGCCCGCTTCGTCGGCGACGTCGACACCCTCATGGACCTCTGGGCCCGGGTCGTCGTGCCCGTCGCCTCGGCGGCCATCGTCGGGACGGCGGCGGTCGTCGTCTTCTCGCTCATGGCGCCTCTCGCCGGCGTCGTGCTCGCCGCGACACTGGTGGCGACCGCGGTCGCCGCTCCAGCCCTGTCGCGGCGGTCCGCCCGTGGTGCCGGCGCGACGCTGGCCCCGCTGCGGGGCCGCTACCAATCCGAGTTGGTCGAGGTCCTCGACGGTGCCACCGAGCTGGCGGTCTACGGGGCGCTGCCGGCCCGGCTCTCCGGGCTCGCCGCCCTCGACGCCGAGGCGGCGGCAGCCGAGGCGCGGACCGCCACCGCGGCTGGTGTCGGCGGCGCGCTCGCCACCGCCTCGGCCGGGGTCGCCACCATCGGCGCGCTGTGGATCGGGGCGGCGGCGGTGATCGGCGGGGACCTGGCTCCGGTGAACCTCGCCGTGCTCGCACTGATGCCGCTGGCCGCGCACGAGGTGGTCGCCGGCATCGCTACTGCCGCACACCGCATCCCCGAGCTCGAAGCGGCGGCGGAGCGAGTGGTCGATGTGTTCGACCGTGAGCCCGATGTCGTCGAGCCGGCGATGCCCGAGCCCGTCCCGACGGGCCCGCTCGGGGTGCGGGTGCGGGCCCTGACCGCCGGCTGGAACGCTGTCGAACCACCCCTTGCCGAGCTCGAGCTCGACCTGGCCCCGGGTACGACGACGGTCGTCGTGGGGCCGAGCGGATCGGGCAAGAGCACGCTCGCTGCGGTACTGCTCCGGTTCCTCGAGCCGGTGGACGGCACCGTCGAGCTCGTCGGTCCCAGCGGAGCGCAGGATCTGCGCCGCCTCGCGGCCGACGACGTGCGGAGCGTCGTCGGGTGGTGCGCGCAGGACGTCCACGTCTTCGACTCGACGGTGGAGGCCAACCTCCGCCTCGCCCGGCCCGACGCCGACGACATGGATCTGTGGGCGGCTCTGCAGGCTGCGCACCTCGACGAGTGGGTGGCGCAGCTCCCCGCGGGTCTCGCGACACCCGTGGGGGAGCACGGGCATCGCATCTCGGGTGGGCAGCGGCAGCGTCTGGCCCTGGCACGGGTGCTCCTCGCCGGCAAGGAGATCGTCGTGTTCGACGAACCCACCGAGCACCTCGACGACGAGACGGCGTCGGCCCTGGCCCGCCAGATCCTCGAACGGGGTACGACCTGCGCGGTGTTGGTGCTGACCCACCGGCCCGAGCTGTTCGTCGGCGCGGACCGCATGCTCGAGATCCGTGACCGCCGGGTGGTGGAGGCGGCCGTTGCGGCGAGGGCCTGACACCCTCGGGCGGCTCGGGTCGTTCCCGCCGCTGGCGAGCAGGCCCTGACTGACTGCTCTAGCGAACCGGTGGGCTCCGAGGATCGACCCCCTTGCCACGCGCTGACGACCCGGTCGACCACGAAGATCGCGCCGATGCCGAGGCTGGTACCGTGGTGGGGCACGGATTTGTCATGGGAGATGCCTGGGATTGCTTCGTGCCGAAAGGCCAGCCTTCTCATGGCACCAGACACAAGCTCCCTGCTCGACGCGTTGGCCAGCTTCGCGCGGACCCTGGCCCATGACTACGAGATCTCCGATGCGCTCCATGACCTGACGACGCGGACCGCCGCGGGTCTCGAGGTCGCCGGTGCTGGGGTATCGCTCGTGGAGGGCGACCGGCTGCGGTTCGTCACCTCTGACACCGGGTTCGTGGCCGACATGGAACGCATCCAGGAAGAGCACCAGGCTGGACCCTGTGTCGATGCGGTCCGCACCCTTGCCCCGGTGATGGTGTCGGATGTGGCGAGCGAGGTGGATCGCTGGCCGCACTACTGCTCCCAGGCGAGGGCGTGGGGAATCGTGGCGGTGGCAGGGATCCCGATCCGCAACACCAACCTGACGGGATCGATCAACCTGTATGACACCAAGTTGCGGTCGTGGTCCGATGAGGATCTCGCCGTCGCCGGCGTCTTCGCCGACATCGCGGCCAGCTACGTGGCCAACGCGTCCAAGCTCGACCAGGAACGGCGCACCAACGAGCAGCTCCAACGTGCGCTCGAGAGCCGAGTCATCATCGAACAGGCCAAGGGCATCATCGCCAACCACGCCAACATCGGTGTCGACCAGGCGTTTCACCGTCTGCGCAAGCACGCCAACGACCACAACGCCACCTTGCGGGCCACCGCCGAAGCGGTGATCA
>JBKGZW010000059.1:0-15298 GCA_046543225.1 Acidimicrobiales bacterium | reverse complement strand
CGGTGGGCCCGACCACCATCCCCACCAGGCGCGTCTCGACGCCGTGTTCGGCCAGGGCCTGTTCGAGCACCCGGCCGGTGTCCTCGACCGCCTTCTGGTCGACCCGGTGGGGTCCGGCCTTGCGCAGGACCTCGGGCTTGGGCAGCTTCCAGGGCGACGACGCCGCGGCCGGTCCGAGGTCGATGTGGAGCTGCTCGGCGTCGGTGCGATCGCCCGCGGCGTCGGTCGAGTCGGCGGCCGGCGCCGGTGGGCGACGCCGCCGCGTGGCCTTCGGGCCACCTTCGTCCTGGTCGAACAGATCGGGCGACGGCGAGTCGTCGGGAGCGGTCTCGGCGTTGGTGAGGTCGATGGCGTGGCCGCCGACCACCATGGTCGGCGAGTCCCCCTCGGTGCCGGACCCACCCGTGCGATCCTCACCGTCGACCCGGGTCGAGCCGTCGGCGCGCTCACCCGGGGCTCGCATGAGGGCGCCGATGCCCGTTCCTGCCACCCGCACGACGAACCGCAGCGCCGAGACCACAGCGGCGAGCACGGTGCGGACGGGGATGTGGGTGATGACCACCAGGCCCAGCACGGTGATGGTGGCGAGCACCAACGTCGCCCCCCAGACCCAGGCGACGGCTTCGAGCGGCGCGCCGGTGGCGGCACCGAGGAACCCACCGGAATCGATCAGGGCGTCGACCCCGGTCACGTCGTCGGGCGCGTCGACCCAGACGTGGAGGAGACCGGTCACCCCGACCAGCACCAGCGCCGCGCCGACCGCGACGCGGACGGCGGCGCCACGGTCCTCGGTGGCGACCTGCTGGCGAACCAGGGCGATCCCGGCAACCGCCAGGGCGACCGGGAGCACGTAGCGCAACAGACCGACCAACGCGCCCGCACCGGTGTCGATCGTGGTGCCCGCCGGGCCGGCGATGTCGAGGTAGGTGCCGAGGCCCGCCACCAGCCCGAGGGTCAACAGGATGAGACCCCAGGCATCGAGGACGTGGCCCTCGAACGCGGTGCGCAGCACCGGTGGCCGGGGCGCGGCCTTGGTGCGGGACGTGGTGGTGGAACGAGGACGGGAGGACTGCTTGGTGGCCACAGGCACCTCAGACGCGAAGGATCGGCAGGCTCCACCCGCTCTCCATGGTCGCCGCCCCACCGGTCGAGGTCAAGCATCCTCGGGCGCGACCGGGTGGCGCCGTCGCCACCGGATACGGTCGAGCCGATGCATCGATCGGTGGGTGTCGCCCTCGCCCTGGCCCTTCTCGCCGCCTGCGGCGGCGACGGCGACGCGGGTCCGAACGACGGTGAGCAGCCCTCGTCGACCCTCGCACCCGGCCCCTCGGTCCCGGTGCGGGTCATCGGCGCCATCGAGGAGACCGACGAGGGCTGGCTGCTCTGTCCCGGCGCGGTCGCACCCTGCTGGCCGGTCGTGGGCGACGTCGACCCCGCGACGCGTTCGGGTCCGGTCGTCGCGACCGGCACCTGGGACCGCGACACGATCGACCTCGACACGGTCGAGCCCGGACCCGACGACCCATCCCGGTTCACCAACCCCTGCCGGACAGAGGGCGGCCAGCCCGACGAGGCGTGGCAGGACGACGACGCCTTCGACGACTACGTCGAGTCGATCCCCGAGCACCTGGCCGGCGTCTGGCAGGCCGACGACGTGCTCGTCATGGCCGTCACCGACGACGTCGAGACGCACCGGGCGGCGCTCGACGAACGAGGGATCCAGGGTGTCTGTGTCGCCGACCCCGGGTTCGAGCACACCCAGGCCGAGCTCGACAGCACGCTCGAGGAGATGTCCGAACGGTGGCCGTCGTGGGCGGATCAGGGCTGGGTGGTGCTCAGCGGCAGCATCGAGGTCACCGCGAACCGGGTCGTCGTCGCCTTCGACCAGATCGACCAGGGCCTGCGCGACGAGATCGAGTCGACGTGGGGCGACCGGGTGGAGATCCGCGCCAACGTCGAGGTGCTCGACGGCACGGTGGAGCAGCTGGAGCTGCCAGCGGCCGAGGACGAGATCACCATCGCCACCCAGCCACGCGGGTCGGGCGGCATGGACGCGCTGGGGCGCTTCACCCTTCGCTTCGACGCGGGCCGCGAGTGCCTGTACCTCGAGGCGAACGACGGCAGCCGCACGAAGCCGATCTGGCCGTTCGGCTACCGGGCCCTGCCGGATCCGGTCCGTGTGGTCGACGGTCGGGGCGAGGTGGTGGCGGTGGTCGACCAGCAGCTCGAGCTGGGTGGCGGATCCGGACAGGTGCTCCCCGACTCCGACGACCCCACCGACTGCGGAGCCGCCACCGTCTGGGTGATCAACCCCAACTGACCCCGAGGAGTCCCGTCCCGCGATCACACGCGGCTCCCACGGGTTCTGTGAAGAGTTTCCAACCGCATTGGTGCGAAACTCTTCACAGAAGCGAGCCGGTCCGGGTGGTCCAGGGGGCTGGGCGAGACCCTCAGGCCTCCATGACCACCGGAACGATCATCGGACGGCGCTTGGTCCGCTTGTTCACGAACCGACCCGCGGCGCGGCGCACCACCCGCTGGATGGTCTCGATGTCGCGGCCCTCGTTGACCAGCGCGTCCTCGACGGCCTCGCGCACGACCGTGGTGGCCTCGTCGAGCAGGTCCTCGGCCTCGGGGGCGTGGATCCAACCCCGGGTGATGAGCTCGGGACCGGTGATGACCGTCCCGGCCACCACGTCGACCGCGACGACCACGACCACCACGCCTTCCTCGGCGAGGACCCGGCGGTCGCGCAGCACACCGTGGCTGACGTCGCCAACGATGCCGTCGACGTAGAGGTATCCCGCCGGCACCTGATCGCCCCGTCTCAGGCCGTCGTCGGAGAGCACCACCGAGTCGCCGTCCTCGCAGAGCAGGATGTGGTCGGAGTCCATGCCCACGTCCTCGGCGATCCGGGTGTGGGCGACCATGTGGCGATACTCGCCGTGGACGGGGACGAACCACTCGGGCTGGACGATCGAGTGGAGCGTCTTGAGCTCCTCGGCCTTGGCGTGACCGGTGGCGTGCACGTCGGAGATCCCGGAGTGGACGACATCGGCGCCGAGTCGCACCAGCCCGTCGATGACCTTGCTCACGTTCATCTCGTTGCCGGGGATGGGGTGCGAGCTGAGGATGACGGTGTCGTCGGGGGTGATCTTCAGGAACTTGCTCTCCCCTGCGGCCATGCGGGCGAGGGCGGACATCGGTTCGCCCTGACTGCCGGTGGAGATCACACAGACCTGGCCCGGGTCGAGATCGCCGACATCGGCGATGTCGGCGATGGCGTGGTCGGGGATGTGGAGCAGGCCGAGGTCGCGGGCCAGCTTCACGTTCTTCTTCATCGACATCCCGAGGGTCACGACCGTCCGGTCGAAGTCCAGGGCGGCGTCGGCGATCTGTTGCACCCGGTGGATGTGGCTGGCGAAGCTGGCGGTGATGATGCGCCGGCCCTCGTGGGCGTGGAACAGGTCATAGAGGACGCCCCCGACCGACGACTCGGACCTGGAGTGACCGGGCTCTTCGGCGTTGGTCGAGTCGGCGAGCAGGAGCCGGACCCCGCCGTCCTTGGCGAGCTGGCCCATGCGGGCGAGGTCGGTGAGGCGACCGTCGACCGGGGTGAGGTCGAGCTTGAAGTCGCCGCTGTGGAGGATGGTGCCCTGGGGGGTGTGGAACGCGGTGGCGAACCCGTGGGGCACCGAGTGGGTGACGGGGATGAACTCGACGTCGAAGGGCCCGATCTGGCGCCGCTCGCCGTCGCGGACGGGGATGAGCTCGGTGCGCTTGAGCAGGCCGGCCTCCTCGATGCGGTTCCTGGCGATGCCGAGAGCGAGCTCGGAGCCATAGACCGGGAAGGAGACCTCGCGCAGCAGGTACGACAGGCCACCGACGTGGTCTTCGTGGCCGTGGGTGGTGAGACAGGCCTCGATGCGGTCGGCGTTGTCGAGCAGGTAGGAGAAGTCGGGCAGCACGAGGTCGATGCCCAACATGTCGAGGTCGGGGAACATCAGCCCACAGTCGAGCAGCATGATGCGGCCATCGACCTCGATGCAGGCACAGTTGCGCCCGATCTCGCCGAGGCCCCCGAGGAAGGTGATCTTGACCGGCGCCGGCATCAGTAGCCCAGCTCGTCGAGCAGGGCGCGTCCGATGTCTTCGAGACCGTCGGGTTCGGGGCCCATCGGCGGCCGGCAGGCGCCACCCGGGAGTCCCATCAATCGCAACATCGCCTTGGTCGGAACCGGGTTGGGCGCGACGTCGCCGGTCTCGAACTCGAACGACGGGATCATCGAGGCGTTGAGCCGACGAGCCTCGTCGTGCTTGCCGGCTTCGAAGGCCTCGATCATCTGGGCCATGAGGCCGGCCACCCAATGGGTGGCGACCCCGACCACCCCGACCGCACCCGCAGCCAGCAGCGGCAGGGTCATGTTGTCGTCGCCGCTGTAGACCTCGAAGCCTTCGGGGGCCCTGGCCAACAGCGCGGCGGTGGCACCGGGGTTCCCGGCAGCGTCCTTCACCGCCACCACGTTGGGGTAGGCCTCGGCCAGCGCGAGCATCGTGGCGGACTCGATCTTGCGGCCGGTGCGGCCCGGGATGTCATAGAGCATGATCGGCAGGTCGGTGGACTCGGCGATCGCCGCCCAGTGGGCGAGCAGCCCCGCCTGGGAGGGCTTGTTGTAGTAGGGGGTGACCGACAGGATGCCGTCGACGCCCATGTCGGTCGCCGTCTTGGTCATCGCCATGGCGTGGGTGGTGTCGTTGCTGCCCGCCCCGCCGATGACGACGGCGTCGGGGACCGCCTCGCGCACCGTGCGGATGAGGTCGAGGTGCTCGGCGGCGGTGAGGGTGGGGCTCTCGCCGGTGGTGCCGGCGACCACGACACCGTCGTTGCCGTGGTCGACCAACCAGCGAGCCAGGGTGGCCGCGCCGTCGAGGTCGAGCGCGCCGTCATCGGCGAACGGTGTCGCCATCGCGGTGAGTACCCGTCCGAATCGGGCCATGACCCTCGTCTCCTCCTCGCCGAGCCTCGGCGTGTCCTGGTCGCAGCAGGGTGATGCGGGACTGCCGCGATGCTACCAGCGCCCTAACCCGGGTCCGGGTCCGACGAGAGGAGGTGCGCGACCTCGCCACCGGGCGGCACCGAGAGGTCGAGCGCCCGCCTGAGATCCTCATGGTGGTCGATCCACTGCAGGTCGCGGTCGACCGTGGCCACCAGGTTCACCCCGAGCTCGTCGACGGGTCCGACGTGCCGGTGGGCGACCAGGAGCGCGCGGCTGCTGTCCGGCGCCCACTGCACCTCCAGGCGCCCGACGGTCTCCCCTCCCCAGCCCAGGTCGAGCCCGAGCCCGTCGAGGGACCGGGCGCCACCGGTCTCGGTGTCGACCATCACGAGGGGTCCGTCGCCGTTCGCCAGCACGAGGCGGGTCCCGTCGGGCGAGAACGTCGGCTCGAACCCATATCCGCCCCCGGCGCCCGGTTCGACCTCTGATGGCAGCGTCGAGATCACGGACCCGTCGGCGACACCGAGGATCCGGACCCGGCACTCGAACCGGTCGTTGCAGGTGTGAACGGCGAGCCGGTCGTCCCCGACAGCGAGCACGCGTCCCCGGCCGGTCCGAGCCAGGTCCTCGGTGTCGAGGTCGAAGGTGTGGATCCCCTGTGGGCTCTGGTGCACCAGGGTCCTGCTGGCGACGCCGACAGTGGTCCCCCCGATCGCGTCGAAGGGGAAGGACCAGGCGTCGAGTTGCTCGCCCCGGATGTCGAGCTCGACCAGCGAGTGGCCCGAGAACCGGATCAGCGTGTCACCATCGGTGATCCAGGCGGCGAACGGTCCGGGCAACCCGTCGTGGGGCGGCCCGATCGAGGCACCCCACACCTCCCCGCCATCGAGCGGGACACCGGCGAAGCGCGAGAGGAGCACACCGTCGATCACCGCCTCTGGCAGCTCGGCGGTCCAGCGATCGTCCTCGTCGACGGAGCGGAGCAGCTCCACACCCCCCTCACCGTCGAGGGGAAACTCCACGACGCGGCCCCCGGGCGCCACCTGCAACAGGACCAGATCCTCGAAGCCCTCGACCGCCTCGTACCCGTCGCCGGCGCCGGCAGGCGTGGAGGGCTCCGGGCTGTCCGTGGTCGGTGCGCTGGAGCCGGGCTCGTCGTCGGTCGTCCCCTCCGGTTCGTCCCCGTTGCCGCCGGTGACCAGTCCGACCCCGATCATCGCCAGCAACGCGGCCACCACCAGCGCCACCACCCGTCGACGTCGGCCACCGGCGGTGACCCTGACCGGTTCGCCCGGCCCGGCCGTTCCGGCCCCTTCGATCTCCAACTCGGGGAGCGCTCCGCACTCCGGACACGGACCCACCGGTCCGCGGGCGGCGCCACAGGAGGGGCAAGGCGACTGACTCATCCGCCCTCGGGTCCGAACCCGGTGTCGCTCAGCAGGAACTGGTGGGGCCCACTCCCCAGCGAGCCGAGCGCAGCGGACAGGTCGTCCAGGCGGCGGACCTCCCGGGCGTCGCGATCGAACCAGGCGACCACGATCCGGTCGGGCTCATCGGCATCGAGCGGCGCGACCGGGAGCATCACGAGTCCTGCCGAGGCGTCGGGCGCCCACAAGGTCGATGCCGGCCCCCAGCGGAACCGGTCGGGTGCGGGCGTCGGGACGACACCGAGGACCTCGCCGGTGTCCACGTCGACCACCGCCACCCCGTCGCGGCGAACCAGCGCGAGGCGCTCACCGTCGGGCGAGAACCGGTGGCCCCACAGCGGTTCGGCCGACCCGACGACCCCGGCATCGCGAGCGGAAGGATCGACCACCGAGCGGGTCGCTCCATCGGCGAGGTCGATGATGCGCAACTCACAGCGGAGTGTCTCGTCACAGACGTTGACCAGCGCGACGCCGGTGCCGACCGCATGCACCTCCCCGGGGCCCAACCCGACGACGGACCGATCGTCGAGGTCGAACCGGAAGATGCCACTCGGGCCATCGTGGACGACCTGGCGTCCCGAGACCCCGACGACCTCACCCTGGCCCTGGGCGACGACCGGCGACTGCACCCCTTCCTGGCGGCGCATGTCGTCGGTCCACCACTCGACCACTCGATCGCCGGCGGCGATCAGCGCTCCGCCACCGCTCGTCGACCCGACGACGCGGCCGCGCCCCGACCCAGCATCCTCGGCGCCGCTCAGCGACCACCACCGACCATCGTGGAGCGACAGCCCTCCCATCGGACTCACCAGCACGCCGCGGACGAGCACCGCCGGAAGACCGATCTGGGACGGGTGGACATCCACCTCCACCTCGCTGAGGACCCCACCCCCCAACGAGGCGTGGAGGATCTCGCCGGCTCCACGGTCGGTGACCACCAGCCAGCGGTCCTCGAACCCCTCGATCGCGGCGAACGGCGACCCCCCGGGTGCCGGCTCGGTGGCCGGCTCCGACGAGGGCGGGAGGCTGGTGGTGGGGTCGGGCTCCCGGGTCTCGTCGGGGTCCTGGGTCTCGTCAGGCTCCTCGGCCTGGTCGGTCGTTCCCTCGTCGGGCGTCCAGACGATGTTGAGCACCACCAACCCGGCGACGACCACCAGCGCGCCGGCGGCCAGACGAGCACCGGGGATCGTCGCCCGGTCCGCCACTAGTCGTCGACCGGGACGTGGGACGACCTGCGACGCCGGCGCGTCACCTGACCCCGAGCCTCTGCCGCCCGTTCACGAGCCACCTTGCGCAGCACCAGCGGGTAGCCGAGCGCGGCGATGGTGGCGAAGGTGAACCACTGGAACGCATACCCGAGGTGTGGCCCTTCGCCGAGCTCGACGGGTTCGACCGGGACCGGCACCTGCCCCGGCTGGGCCGGGGTCTGGCCCGACAACGTGACATAGGCCGGCAGCACCGGGTAGTCGACCTGGGCGGCGAGGCGGCCGACGTCGGCCCGGGCCAGGCGTTCGAGTCGACCCTCGTCGGGATCGGTGGCACCGAAGCTGCCCCGCTGCTGGCTGGCGGTGAGCGAGCCGACCACGGTGACCTCCCCCGCGGGCGGATCCGCCTCGATGATCCGTTCCCCATCGCCGACCGCCATGGGAACCCAGCCCCGGTTCACCACCACACCCGTGCCCTCGTCGGTGACCAGCGGGGTCAGCACCCAGTACCCCGGCGCTCCGTCGTAGGTGCGATTCGAGACGGTGACCTGGTCGTCGAGCTGATAGACCCCGTCGACCTGCACCGTGCGGAGCTCGACCTCGTCGATGTCGTCCTCGCTGTCGGTCGGCCCGACCAGCTGACCGATCGGCACCACCGGTTGCTCGGCCCGCGAGGCCTCACGCTCGTTGACCTCCCGCCGCTGCTCCAGACGGTCGAGCTGCCACAACCCCGCGACGACACAGCCCGCCACGATGAACAGCGCCAGCAGGTGCGACAGGATCCATCGGGGACGCACGGCGAACCGGTACACGCCAGGCAGGGTACTCAGCACCCCCAGCGCAGCGGCATCGGTAGGGTGTGACCGATGACGGTGACGGCCAAGGACGCGCTCGGGCGGCTCGAACGAGCCGCTGCGGACGGACGCCTGGACGAGCTGTGCCGCCGGTTCGACGTCGGTGTCCTCGGCGCGTTCGGTTCAGCCCTCGATCCCGACGCCGAGCCCGGTGACCTCGATCTGGCCGTGTCCTTCGACGGCCAGCCGAGGATGCTCGAGCTGATCGACGCCCTCGTCGACCTGACCGGATTCGACGGCGTGGACATCCTGGACCTCGACGGTGCTTCGCCGGTCGCTCGAGCACGTGGCGTCGTCGGCCGGGGCCTCTTCGAGTCCGAGCCCGGCCGGTGGGCGATCACCCAGATGGCGGCCCTGGCCGAAGAGCGCGACACCGCCCACCTTCGCGCCCTCGACCTGACGGCGCTCCAGGGATGACGCCTCCACCACTCGACCGAGCGGTCGTGCAACAACGGCTGCGCCTCCTGGACGACACGCTGTCGGAGCTCGACCAGGTGGGCGTCCTCACCGCCGAGGAGCTCGACGCAGACGCGATCCGGCGCGCTGCCACCGAGCGGCTCATCCAGGTGGTGGTCGACCTGGCAGTGGACATCAATGCCCACGTCGTCGTGGCCACCACCGGGCGAGCACCCGACACGGCGCGCCGGTCGTTCCTCGCCATGGGATCGAGCGGAATCCTGCCGGTCGACCTGGCCGAACGCCTGGCTCCCAGTGCCGGCCTCCGCAACGTGCTCGTCCACCGCTACCGGGACATCCGCCTCGACCTCCTCGCCGACGCACTGCAACGGATCCCGGGCGACTACCGGGAGTACACCAGACGCCTCGCCTCCTGGCTCGAGTCCGCTCAGTGACGTGAGCGGCCCCGACGGCGGGTCACGACCTCGGCCCGAGCGTTGGCCTCGGCCGCCTCGCCAGCCAGGGCCTGCCACGCCTCGAGCCTTGCCCGAGCCAGCGCCCCGGCTGCGACGGCCGCCCTGACCGCGCAGCCCGGTTCGCTGTCGTGGAGGCAGTCCGAGAACCGGCAACCTTGCGCCAGCTCGGCGATGTCGGTGAACGACGCGGCGACCGCGGCGGGGTCACCCCACACGCCCACCGACCGGATGCCGGGCGAGTCGATGATCACGCCACCGGTCGGCAGCAGGTAGAGCTCGCGGGCGGTGGTGGTGTGGCGCCCCTTGGCGTCGCCGCGGCGCACCTCGCCGGTGGCGGCAACGTCGTCTCCGGTCAGGAGGTTGACCAGGGTCGACTTTCCCGCTCCCGACTCGCCGATGAGGACCACCGTCTGACCGACGAGACGACGGCGCAGATCCTCGATGCCCTGGGACTCGGGGACCGAGACCACCACCACGTCGACACCCGGGCTGGCCGACTCGACCTCGTCGACGACCCGGTCCACGTCCTCCACCAGATCGGCCTTGGTGAGCACCACGAGGGGCTCGGCCCCGGCATCGTGGGCCAGTAGCGACGCTCGCTGGATGCGACCGTCCTTCACCGGCCGGTCGAGACCGCAGACGACGCCCACGATGTCGATGTTCGCGGCCAACAGCTGCTCCACCCCCTTGTCGGGGTCGCGTCGTCGCAGCAGTGAACGTCGCGGGAGCGACCCGACGACGGCACCATCGGCCGCGACGACCCAGTCACCGACCGTGACCGGATGCTGGCACCGCAGGGGCAGCTGGCGAACCCCATCTTCGGTTCGCACCATCGCCGCGACCCCGTCGTGGCGGACCACCCGCCCCGGCTGTGAGGCCCCGGCGTCGGGCGCGATCTCGGCGTAGGCCGCCTCCCAGCCCTGGTCCCACCCGTAGGCCACGAGCGCGTTCATCGAGCTCAGGTCACGACCCCAGGCCTGCGGCGATTCGTTCCACACCTGAAACCGTACCGGCCGCGGTCTCAGCCGCACCGAGCGTGGAGGTCGGGATCGTGACCAGGTGCGATGGCGCCGCAAGGGACCCACGTGGACACGCGAGCGCGCTTGACGTCGTTCCCGTAGGATCTCGGCGAACTCGAACGGGGACGGTTTCGATGCGACGGATCCTGGTGGTGGCAGTGCTCGGTCTGATGGTGCTCGGCGCCTGCGGCGACGATGGTGGCGACGCCGGCGGCGAGGGCGAGGACTCGCCCGTTGCGGACGAGGGCGCCGACACCACCACCGCCGACCCGAGCGCCACCGACGGCGACGCCGGCGACACGGACGACGCGGCGACCGGCGGCGCGGGCGCAGGCGACGAGGCCGGATCCGGCATGGGTCGGGCGACCATCGACGGCGTCTCCTATGAGTTCCCCGACGTGCGCGACTGCGGCCTCGGCGACACCGGGTTCCCCGACGATCGCGACTTCGTGGGCTACTCGGCCGACGGAGAGGTCGTCATGTCGGTCAGCTACTTCGAGGACGAGTCGCTCGCCGGGCTCAACTCGATGTCGGTCGAGATCGACCAGCCACACGCGCTGTACTCGTCGCAGTACGCCCCCGACGGCGAGTTCGTGATCGATGTGCTTCCCGACGGTGCCGAGGGCAGCACAACGGTGGGCGCCGTGGGCATCGAAGTCTCCAGCGGCGACCGCGAAGCCACCTGGTCGTTCACCTGCTGACCGGCGCTCCCGAGGAGGCTTGTCAGGCGGGCAGCTCGTAGTCGTCGAACTTGGCCCGCAGATCCTTCTTGGAGAACTTGCCGACCGAGGTCTTGGGGATCTCGTCGACGATCTGCACGTCGTCGGGCAGCCACCACTTGGCCACGCGCGGAGCGAGGAACTCCATCAGCTCGTCCTTGGTGAGGCTGGCACCGTCCCTGACCACCACGCAGGCGAGCGGGCGCTCCTGCCACTTGGGATGAGAGATGCCGATGACTGCGGCCTCGGCCACCGCGGGGTGGGCCATGATCTCGTTCTCGAGCTCGACCGAGCTGATCCACTCGCCGCCAGACTTGATGACGTCCTTGGTGCGGTCGACCAGGCGGATGTAGCCGTTGGGGTCGACGGTGGCGACGTCGCCGGTCTTGAGCCAGCCGTCAGCGGTGAACGACTCGGGTGAGCGCTCGTCGTTGTAGTACTCGCGGATGACCCACGGCCCCCGCACCTGCAGCTCGCCGGAGGACTCACCGTCCCAGGGCTGCTCCTCGAGCGAGTCGGGGTCGACCACGCGCATCTCGACCCCGAACGAGACGATGCCCACGGTGGTCCGCAGGTCGGCCTTCTCCTCCTCGGTCAGCTCGCCAAGGCTCGACTTGATGGTGCAGACCGAGGCGATGGGGCTGGTCTCGGTCATGCCCCAGGCCTGGAGGATCGGCAGACCGATCTTGGCGCGAAAGCCCTCGGACAGCGCCTTGGGCACCGCGGAACCGCCACAGGGGATGGCGCGCAACGACGAGACGTCGTGGCCGTCGAGGGCGTCGAGCACACCCATCCAGATGGTGGGCACGCCCGCCGCCACCGTGACCCGCTCGGACTCGATCAGACCGAGGAGCGCGTTCGGCGACAGGTCGGGACCGGGCATCACGATCTTGGCTCCGGTTGCCACCGCGACGTGGGCGAGGCCCCACGCGTTGGCGTGGAACATCGGGACCACGGGCAGGACCACGTCGGATTCGCGGATGCCGACCCCGTCGGCCGCCATGGCACCGAAGGTGTGCAGGTAGATCGAGCGGTGCGAGTACACCGCACCCTTGGGATTCCCGGTGGTGCCACTCGTGTAGCACATCGACGCAGCCCGGTTCTCGTCCTCGACCTTCCACTCGACCGGCTCGGCGGCCGCCAGCAGCTCCTCGTAGTCGTGCACCTCGATGTCGGCATCGACCTCGGGGATCTCGCCGCCGGTGTCGTTCATGATCACCAGGTGCTTCACGGTGCTGAAGGTGGAGAGCATCGGGCCGAGCAGCCCCATCAGCGACAGGTCGACGAAGATCACCTCGTCCTCGGCGTGGTTCACCACATAGGTGAGCTGGTCGGGAAACAGCCTGATGTTGAGCGTGTGCAGGACCCGGCCCGTACACGGCACCGCGAACCACAGCTCGAGGTGGCGCTGGGTGTTCCAAGCGAAGGTACCGACCCGACCGTCGTCGCTGATCCCCAGCTGGTCGAGCACCCCACCGAGGCGCCGGCTGCGCTCGGCCCACTCGCCGTAGGTGGCGCGCTGGATCCCCGTCGGGGTGGCGGTCACCACCTCCTTTTCGGGAAAGTACCGCTCGGCCCGCTCGAACAGGTGCGGCAGCGTGAGCTGGGTGAGCTGCATCAGACCTTGCATGTGTCCCCCTTCGGATTGCGTGATCGCCAGTATCCCCCCGGTTCTGGCGATGGTAGGCGCCCGCGGCGCACGTCTGCCCCATCAGGGTGACAGAATCAGACGTCGTGAGCGGCGCACCCCCGACCCGGCCGACGCCCAGCCGGACCACTCTCATCCTCATCGCCACGCCGTTGGTGATCCTCACCGCCGCGGCCTACGTCGGCGACGCGCTCGCACCCGACCTGGTCAACCGGAACCCGCTGCTGCTCATCATCCTCAACGCTCGCAGTCGCAACCTGGCACTGGTCACCAACCAGCTCGATGCCCTCCCCTACTACCTCGTCGGTACGCTCCGGCTCCTCATCAGCGACCCGCTCTTCTACCTCCTCGGCTGGTTCTACGGCGACGCGGCGGTGAAGTGGGCCGAGCGCAACACCCGGACCCTCGGCGACACGCTGCGGTGGGTCGAGCACCACTTCAAGCGCTGGGGCGTGCCGCTGGTGTTCGCCATGCCGAACAACTTCATCTGCCTCTTCGCCGGGGCCGCCCGCATGTCGCCGGTGATCTTCCTCATCGCCAACATCTCGGGGACCATCACCCGCCTCTATCTCATCCGGGTGGTCGGGGCGACGTTCTCGGGCCCCATCGACTGGCTGCTCGACTTCATCGCCACCTACCGCATCCCGCTGCTGGTGCTCAGCGTGGCCGCCGTGCTGTTCACCATCTTCAACGAGCGCAAGCGAGGAGGTGGCGAGCTCACGGGGTTGGCCACACTCCCCGAGGAGATGGAGGAGGCCACCGAGCCACCGGGCGGCACCACCGCACACCGGCAGGAGGCCGACGAGTAGCTCCCCGCGCTCGGCACCATCGGACGTGGCTGTGAGAGCCTGGATCCGTGACCGCGGACACCTCCACACTGGTCGAGCGGGGCGGGGCCGCCCTGGCCGATGGGAACTGGTCCGCCGCAGCCGAGGCCTTCGCCTCCGTCCTCGACGACGAGCCGAACCCGGGTGCCAGCTTCGGTCTGGGCACCGCCCGATGGTGGCAGGGTGAGATCCGCGAGGCGTTGCGGTCCTGGACCGCCGCCTACCAGGGGTTCCGCCGGGCGGGAGCACCGGTCGAGGCCACGATGGCTGCCATCCAGCTGGCCATCATCTACAACGCCAACCTGGGCAACGACGTCGTGGCCTCGGGCTGGGTGCGGCGAGCGGTCCGCCTGGCCGAGGAGGCCGCAGAGCCTGCTCTCGACGGCTGGATCGCCCTCACCGAGTCGGTGTTCAGCACCGATCCCGCCCATGCGCTCGAGCTCGGCCAGCGGGCTCACGCCGCCGGCGTCGCCAACGGCGACCGCGACCTGGAGATCTCGGCGCTCACCGCGATGGGCGCGGCCCACGTCAACGCGGGGAACACCGACGAGGGCTGCGGACTGCTCGACGAGGCGATGACCGCCGCGGTGGGCGGCGAGGTCGACACCCCCGACACCGTGGTGTTCACCAGCTGTTTGATGATGCAGGCCTGCTGCACGTGTGCCGATTTCCCCCGAGTGGTCCACTGGGTCCAGGTCCTCGACGACTTCGTCGCCCAGTACGGCAACCCCTACCTCCACACGAGCTGCCGGACCCACTACGGCGAGGTCCTGGCCGCCTCCGGGGACTGGACCAGGGCCGAGTCCGAGCTGAACGCGGCCATGGAGCTGGCGGCGGACGGATTGCCGAAGGTGAGGGCCGATGCCGCCGCCTGCCTCGCCGAGCTACGGGTCACCCAGGGGCGGGTCGACGAGGCGCGACGACTCATCGCCGGGTACGAGTCCCGACCCGAGGTGGCAGCGGTGCTCGCCCGGCTCCAACTCCTGGAGGGCAGCACCACCGAGGCCCGCACCACGATCAGCCGCCAGCTCGAGGCGCTCGGCGGCGAGCAGGTGGCGTCGGGACACCTGCGGGAACTGCTCGGCGAGTGCCACCTGGCCGACGGTGATGCCTCGACAGCCGCCGAGATCGGTCGCCAGATCGCCAAGGTCGGCGCCGATCAGGCCTGCGAGATCATCAGATGTCGAGGCGAGCGCCTCCTGGGCCGTGCCCTCGCGGTCGAAGGCGAGGCCGCACCCGCTCGCGAGTCGCTCGAACGCGCGCTGGCGGGGTTCGCCGAGCTCGACCTGCCACTCGATGTCGCCAGGACCCGTATGGCCCTGGCCGAGCTGCTCGTCGCTGCCAACCCCGAGCTGGCGGTGTCCGAGGCCAGAGCCGCCCATGCCACCTTCGCCGAGCTCGGCGCGGGGCCCGCCGCAGACCATGCCGCCAGCTGGCTGCGGGACCAGGGGGTCAGCGTCTCCAGGTTGGGGGGTCTAGCCGGGACCGCCTCGCTCACCAGACGCGAGACCGAGGTCCTGGGCCTGGTCGGCGAGGGCCTCTCCAACCCCGAGATGGCCGAGCGGCTCTTCGTGAGTCGCCGCACCGTCGAACACCACGTGGCCAGCATCTTGTCGAAGCTCGGACTGCGCAACCGGACCGAGGCGGCAGCCTTCGCGATCCGCCACAAGGACGATCTCGCGTCGAAATAGGTGAGCTCACCGATGTGCCCGGTGCCCTGATCGAGCGATC